>WGEZ01000066.1 GCA_015492515.1 Nitrospirota bacterium | reverse complement strand
CTTCCCGGTCATCAAGGGGCTGGTCCGGGTGGGGCGGGAGCGTATAATGGACAGGATCCTCAGGGTCTACAGGGAGGTGTTCGAGGAGATCATCATAAGCACGAACAGCCCGGAGCACTACTTCTGCTTCGGCGAGGCCATGGTCGGCGATCTCTACAGGCAGCGCGGTCCGATGGCCGGGATCTTCTCCGCTCTCCTCAATGCAGGGGCTGAGAGGGTCTTCGTCACGGCCTGCGACATGCCCTTCATCAACCCCTCGCTGCTGCGGTACATCATCGACACACCCACGGACGCCGATGCCGTGGTCTGCTCCTTCGGCGGCAGGGTCCACCCCCTCTTCGGGCTCTACAGCCGGAACAGGGAGGTGCTGGATCGGATCGAGCGGAGGATGCGCACGGGTGCCACCGGTCTTCAGGGGTTGCTGCGGGAGCTCAGGACCGAAGTGCTCGGCGAGGAGGAGGTCAAAAAGATGGACTCCGATGGCTCGAGTTTTGTTAATATAAATACACCTGAAGATTTCAATAAATTTATAGGAGGACGGATATGTTTGGATTCGGGATGCAGGAGCTGATAATTATACTGATCATCGTGATCATCATCTTCGGTGCCTCGAGACTGCCCGAACTCGGCCGGGGGATCGGCCAGGCGATAAAGAACTTCAAGAAGGCGACCTCCGAACCGGATGAGATAGACGTGACACCCAAGAAGCCCGTCGACAACACGGCCGAGAGGACCTCTGCGGAAGACAAGCCTGCGGGCCAGAAAGAGAACGTCTGAACCGCCGGCAGGGTGACAGACGACGCTCATGCGCAGGGGGGCAGCAGTAGAGATCGACCTTGGAGCCCTGTCTCAGAACATTGCCCTGATCAGGAGGAGGGTCGCCGACAGACCGATCATCGCCGTTGTAAAGGCGGACGCCTACGGACACGGCGCCCCGAGGGTTTCCAGAAAGCTCATCGACTGCGGGGTGGGCACCCTCGGTGTGGCCTTCATATCCGAGGCGGTCGAACTGCGGGAGTCGGGGATAAGGGTACCGATCGTCGTCTTCTTCGATCATGAGGTGACGGAGGACCTCCTGAAGTATCGCCTCGTCCCCGTCGTCAGCGACCTGAAGACCGCCAGGAGGCTCTCGTCCCTTGCCGAGAGGTCGGGAAAGAGGATCGCCGTGCACCTGAACATCGATACAGGGATGGGGAGGCTCGGCTTCGACCCCGGGGGGGTCAAGGAGGTGGCGGAGGCCTTCTCCCTGAGGGGCCTGCAGATAGCGGGTCTGATGAGCCACTTCTCAGACGCCGACCTTGCTGACCTGGACTTCGCCAGGGTCCAGCTCGGCAGGTTCAAGGCCCTGAGGGACGCCCTCGCCGAGAAGGGGATGCGGCCGGCATGTCATATCGCGAACAGTGCGGCGATCATGACCCTTCCGGACTCCCTCTTGGACGCCGTCAGGCCCGGTCTGATCATCTACGGTTGCAACCCCTACTCATCACTCGGGACAAGACCCGTGATGAGGGTGAAGACGAAGCTCCTCTCGGTCAGGAGGTTAAAGAAGGCCACCCCTGTCAGTTACGGCAGGACCTTCGTCACCAGGAGGGACAGCATCGTCGGCGTCCTGCCGATGGGCTATGCCGACGGTCTCCTGAGGGGTGCCTCCAACAATGCAGAGGTGCTGGTGAGGGGCAGACGGGTGCCCGTCGTCGGAAGGATATGCATGGACCTCACGATGGTGGACCTCACCGATGTAAAGGGGGTCAGGCCCTCGGAGGAGGTCACCATCGTGGGGAGTCAGGGCGGGGAGAGCATCACCGTGGAGGAGCTCGCCTCGAAGGCAGGGACCATACCCTACGAGGTGATGACATCCCTGGGCGGAAGGAACAGGCGGGTCTACCTGGAATGATCACGATCGGAGACCGATGGACTGGCGGGAAGGGGGGCTCGGGTGAACCCGGTTGAGGCGCTTGGCCGTATGGTAACGGGGTTTGCCCTGGAACTGGGCAGGGTGCTCCTCCTCCTCTTCTCCGCGTGCAAGCAGCTCGTCCTGCCGCCCTATGAGCTGAGGAACATCCTGGGCCAGATGATCGCCATAGGGATAAGGTCCCTCCCAGTGGTCCTCATCACCGCCGTCTTCACGGGCATGGTCCTGGCGCTTCAGACCTATACAGGGTTCAAGAGGTTCGGCGCCGAGGGGCTGGTCGGAACGGTCGTGGCCCTCTCCATGACGAGGGAGCTCGGCCCCGTTCTCACGGGGCTCATCGTGGCCGGGAGGGCCGGGGCCGCGATGGCGGCGGAGCTCGGAACGATGAGGGTCACCGAGCAGATCGACGCCCTTGAATCCCTTGCCACCAACCCGGTGAAGTACCTCATCGTCCCGCGGCTCACGTCAGGTGCGGTCATGCTGCCGGCCCTCACCGTTATCACCGACCTCGTCGGCATCGGAGGGGGATACGTGATCACCGTCGTGCTCTTCAGGGCGAGCTCTACCGTATACTGGCGGAGGACCTGGGACTACCTGGAGATCGGCGATATATACAACGGCCTGATCAAGGCCTGCTTCTTCGGCGCCGCCATCGCCATCATCAGCTGCTACAAGGGGTTCTACGCAGCGGGAGGGGCCGAGGGGGTCGGCCGATCGACCACGGGCGCGGTCGTCCTCTCCTCCATGACCATCCTGATATCCGATTACTTTCTTTCCGCCTGGTTGTTCAGGTGATCATGGCTGGATCAGAGAGGATGATCCGGATTGTGGACCTCCATAAGTCCTTCGGCGACAACCACGTCCTGAGGGGCGTCGACCTCGAGGTCGACCGCGGGGAGAGCATGGTCGTCATCGGCGGAAGCGGGTCTGGAAAAAGTGTGCTCATAAAACATATAATTGGACTGTTGAGACCTGACAAGGGGCATGTCTTCATCGACGGTCTCGATATCACGACGCTGAGGGAGAGGGAGCTGTACGAGGTGAGGAAGAGGTTCGGCATGCTCTTTCAGGGGGCGGCGCTCTTCGACTCCATGACGGTCTGGGAGAACGTCGCCTTCGCTCTCCTGAGGCACCGGAGGCTTCCGCCTGAGGAGGCCCGGAGGATCGCCTCGGAGAAGCTGAGACTCGTGGGCCTTGCGGGCGTCGAGGACCTCATGCCCTCTGAACTCTCGGGAGGGATGCGGAAGAGGGTAGGGCTTGCAAGGGCCATCGCCCATGACCCGGAGGTCGTGCTCTACGACGAACCGACTACGGGTGTCGATCCGATAATGGCCGATGCGATCAACGACCTTATAATCGAGCTGAGGGAGAGGCTTCAGGTGACATCTATCGCCATCACCCACGACATGAAGAGTGCATACAAGATCGCCGACCGTATAGCGATGCTCTACGAGGGCCGCATCATCGAGGTCGGCACGCCTGAACAGATAAGGAAGACCTCCAACCCTGTGGTGAGACAGTTCATCACCGGCAGCGCCGTGGGGCCGATAAAGATCGAGGGGGTGACGAGATGAGAGGCGCCACCACGGAATTCAAGGTGGGGCTCTTCGCCCTGGTTGTCCTGGCGATACTCTCCTACATGACCTTCAAGGTGAGCGGTACCGAATGGCTCCGCAGGGAGGGTTACACCGTCTACGTCTATTTCTCCAACGTTGCAGGCCTCGATGAGAAGACGAAGGTGAAGGTGGCGGGGGTCGATTCAGGGATAATAGAGGAGATCAGCCTCGAGGGAGGGAAGGCGAAGCTGAAGGTCCGGATATTCCCGGAGGTGACCCTTTACAGGGATGCCCTGGCGACGATAAAGGCCACCGGCCTGCTCGGCGACAAATACCTCGATATAAGACCGGGTGCGGAGGAACCGTCCCTTGCTGACGGCGACGTCATCCGGAAGGTGCTCGAGCCGGTGGATATCGACGAGATGATCCACCGGCTGGTGGTGATCTCCGACAGCTTCGAGGCCCTCGCTCAGAACATCAACGACGTCTTCGGCCCGGAGGAGACGAAGAAGGCCCTCAGGGAGACCGCCAGAAACCTCGCGGAGATAACGGAGAACCTCGACAGAATGATCTCCTCAAGCGACAGGCGTCTGAAGGAGACCCTTGCCGGGATCAACAGGCTCACCGCATCGGTGACGAGGCTGATCGATGACAACAGCCGAGGCATAACCGCCACGGTGGAGAACTTCACCGAGGTGAGTGAGACACTGAAGACCGACCTGCCGGTGATGGTCAGGGAGCTGCGGGCGACCACGAACGAGCTCCGGGTGCTCCTGGAGGAGAGCAGGCCGAGGTTGACCAACCTCGTGGAGAGGGCCGACAAGGCGGCCGCATCCGTCCAGAGGGTGGCCGAGAAGATAGAGAAGGGTGAAGGGACCCTCGGAAGGCTCGTCACGGACGAGCGGCTCTACGAGTCCGTGAACAGGGCGGTCAAGGGCGTGGAGAGGACGGTCTCCAGGATGGAGAGGTTCAGGACGTTCATCACCTTTCAGGGCGAGTACCTTATGGAGCCGAAGGACGGGAAGGGTTACTTCTACCTGACCCTGAAGCCGAAGCCGGAGAAGTACTACATCCTCGGCCTCGTGAGCGACCCCCTCGGCAGGGTCACCACAAAGGAGACCGTCACCACCAGGGACGGTGTGACCACCGTCGAGAGGGAGGAGGAGATAGAGCAGAAGGTGGAGTTCACCGCCCAGATCGCCAGGAGGTTCGAGGACACCGCACTCAGGATAGGTCTCACAGAGAACACCTTCGGCCTGGGTGTGGACCAGTACTTCGCAGGCGACAGGCTGAAGGTCTCGGCGGATATATGGGATTTCGGAAACGATGAAGAGGGCGCCGAGAAGCCCCACCTCAAGGTTGGTCTGGACTACTACCTCTTCAGACACCTGTTCATCAATGCAGGCGTGGACAACCTGCTGAACCCGGAGTGGCGCGGCTTCTTCATAGGCAGCGGCCTCACCTTCGAGGACGAGGACTTCAAGTACATCTTCGGCACCGTACCGAAGATCCCGACGAGGTGAAGAGGCCACGGACACGGGGCTGAAGGACGAGTTTCGTCGTCAACGGTTACATAACCGGGAAAGGAGGTGAAGTTCCATGAGGGTCCCTCTCTTCAGGCAGATATGCTCTGTCCTGGTATTTACGATGTCTTTACTGGCTGTGATCCCGAGAGTCGAGGCCGGAATGGTGGGGTCCGAGCTGATCGGGCTCTCTCCCTCGGAACGGCAGGTGAACCTGGAGAAGCTGAAGAGGTTCCTGGAATCAGAGGTGGTCGGCAAGAGGCTTCAGGCCCTCGGGTTCACGGCCGAGGAGGTGAGCGGGAGGCTCGAGTCCCTGACGGATGAGGAGCTCCATCAGTTTGCCACGCGTGTGGATCAGCTCAGGGTGGCCGGTGACGGTGCACTCGGTGTGGTCGTCGTCCTCCTGGTCATCGCGATCCTGGTGGTGATATTCCTCCAGTTGACAGGACACAGGATTGTTGTTGTCGAGGATTAGGCCCTGGATAGCGATCATCCTCCTGCTGGGCCTTTCAGGCTGTGCAGCGCCCCTGCAACACGGCCGGAGCGGAAAGGGGGACGTGAGGCTCTCCGTCCCCTTCTTTCCTCAGGAGAGGTACCGTTGTGGACCGGCCTCCCTCGCAGGGGTGCTCAACTACTGGGGGGTCGAGACGACGCCGGAGGGGATCGCCGAGGAGATATTCAGCGCCTCTGCAAAGGGGACCCTCGATATGGATATGCTCCTCTACCCCAGGAGGCACGGGCTGAGATCGACCATGTATGCCGGCAGCCTCCAGGACCTCCGTGACAGGATCCGGGAGGGTCACCCCCTGATAGTACTCGTGGACATGGGGCTGTCCTTTGTCCAGAAGAACCACTTCATGGTCATAGTCGGTTACAACGACGAAGGGGTCTTCGTCCACTCCGGAAAGGAGAGAGAGGGGTTCATCCCCTTTGAGGATTTCGAGAGGATATGGGAGAGGGCGGGGCGCTGGACCCTCCTCATCCAGCCATGAATAAGACGGTGCCGACCCTCCTGCTGGTCCTTGTGCTGTACTCATGCAGCCTCCCGAGGGTCGTCGTCCTCGACGATCCCCTCTCGCCCGAGGAGCATGTGAACCTCGGCGTCATCTATGAGAGGGAGGGGAAGTACGACGAGGCTATCAGGGAGTACAGGAAGGCCGCCGGCGAGCTGCCGGAGGCCTATCTCTACATGGGGAACGCCTACTTCCTGAAGGGGGATTACGAGGACGCCGAGCGGGCCTACCGGGAGGCCTTACGGAAGGACCCCCTCAACGCCGATGCGATGAACAACCTTGCATGGCTCTATTACCGGTGGAACAGGAACCTTGCCGAGGCCGAGTCCCTTGCAAGGAAGGCCATCAGGACCAACCCGGAGAGGGCCGATATCTACTCCGACACCCTGAGGAGGATACTCGAGTCGAGATCAGATGAATAGGGGCTTCGTCCATATATATACCGGTGAGGGCAAGGGGAAGACGACGGCGTCGGTCGGCCTTGCCCTGAGGGCAAAGAGCAGGGGGCTCAGGGTGCTGTTCACCCAGCTCATGAAGCCGGGGCGGGGGGG
The DNA here is from genome assembly GCA_015492515.1 of Nitrospirota bacterium. GTDB lineage: Bacteria > Nitrospirota > Thermodesulfovibrionia > Thermodesulfovibrionales > JdFR-85 > S146-64. The sequence goes on along the minus strand of WGEZ01000066.1, from coordinate 7,555 downwards.
TGACGAGCTCGACCTCCTGGAGAGGCTCTCCATCTCGGTAAGGAGATACACCGAGGTGAGGTCGCCCTACTTCCATCCCGGTATCGATGCCGAGGAGCTCAGACTCACCACCTTGAGGGTGCTGGCGGAGATCCGGGGGTCAGCGGAACGGTTCGACCTCGTTGTGATAGACGAGTTCAACAACCTCGTCGGTGCCGGCGTCATTTCCGAGGCCGAGGCCCTTCAGTTCATCAGGGCCTTCCCGGAGGGGACGGAACTCGTCCTCACAGGCCGCGGTGCGACGCCGGCCATGATGGAGGCGGCCGATTACGTCACCGATATGAAGGCGGTGAAGCATCCGCACGGGGAAGGCCAGGGGGCGAGGGAAGGGATAGAGTATTAAATCAGCCCGATGCATAATGAGCATCGACTGTTACAGCGCGTCCGGGTTCAGCTCCTTGACGTCCGGCAGTTCCGAGAGGTCCTTCAGCCCGAAGAACCGGAGAAACTCCCTTGTGGTCCCGTACAGGAGGGGTCTTCCCGGTGATTCCTTCTTCCCCACGACCCTGATGAGCCGCCTCTCCAGGAGGCCCCTCAGGACCCCGTCGGAGTTGACCCCCCTCAGCTCGTCAAGCTCGGCCTTGGTGAGGGGCTGCCGATAGGCAATTATGGCCAGTGTCTCCAGGGCCGCCATCGAGAGCCTCTGGGCGGGCACGGCCGAGAGTTTCCTCAGCTGGACCGAGAACTCGGGGTTGGAGACCAGCTGAAACCCCTCTGCAACCTCGGCCAGGAGTATCCCTCCCCTCCTCTCCCTGTACTCAGCGGCCAGTTCCTTCATCAGGAACCCTATCTCGCCAGTGGAGAACCCCGTCGCTTTCCGGAGGTCCTTCAACGTGACGGGGTGGCCTGAGACGAAGAGTATCGCCTCGAGAAGGGCCTTCTTCCTCTCTCTCTCCATGGTCAGTCCATCCGATCCGATACTGCCGTCACGCGCTCTCCCGAGGCCGGTCCCCCGGCAGAGCGGCCTTCACACAAAGGGCATTGATTTGTATTATAATAAACAGCTCTCTTTAAATATACCATTTAAATTACCCGTTTAGACAATACTACTATATCAGGAGGTACAGTTATGAAACGAATCAGGATCGCCGTCATTGGCATAGGAAACTGTGCCAGCTCCCTGATACAGGGTATTTACTACTACAGGAATAAAGAGAGCGGAGAGGCGTCGGGGATCATGCACTGGGACCTGGGTGGTTACAGGCCGGGCGACATAGAGGTCGTCGCCGCCATCGATATCGACAGAAGGAAGGTGGGGAAGGATCTGAGGGAGGCGATGTTCGCCCCGCCGAACTGCACGAAGGTCTTCCAGAGGGAGATCCCCGAGACGGGGGTGAGGGTGGTGATGGGTCAGGTGATGGACGGCGTTGCATCCCATATGAAGGACTACCCGGATGACGAGACCTTCCTCCTGGCCGACGAGCCGGAGGCTGACATAGTGAAGGTCCTCAAGGACAGCGGTGCCGAGATGGCCCTCAACTACATACCCGTGGGGTCCGAGAACGCCACGAGATACTATGCGGAGTGCTGTCTGGAGGCAGGTGTCGCCTTCATAAACTGTATCCCCGTATTCATCGCCTCCGACAGGATGTGGGCCGAGAAGTTCAGACAGAGGGGGCTCCCCCTTGTGGGAGACGATATAAAGGCACAGATCGGTGCCACGATAACCCACAGGACCCTCGCCAAGCTCTTCGCCGACAGGGGGGTCAAGCTCGACAGGACCTACCAGATGAACGCGGGGGGCAACACGGACTTCCTGAACATGCTCGCCCGTGAGAGGCTCAAGTCGAAGAAGATCTCCAAGACCGAGGCGGTACAGTCGGTCCTGCCCCGGCCCCTGGAGGCGAGAAACATCCACATCGGCCCCTCGGACTACGTCCCATGGCTCGATGACAACAAGCTCTGCTTCCTGAGGATGGAGGGGAGGATCTTCGGTGACGTCCCGATGGAGATCGAGCTGAGACTCTCCGTAGAGGACTCCCCCAACTCCGCCGGCTGTGCGATAGACGCGATCAGGTGCTGCAAGCTGGCCCTCGAGCGGAACACAGGCGGTCCCCTTACATCTATCTCGGCCTATACGATGAAGCACCCGCCTCATCAGTTTCCCGACGGCATAGCCAGAGAGATGGTGGAGGAGTTCATAAGGGGTGAGCGCGAGCGCTGAATGAAGGCGGTGATAATAGCTGCAGGCAGGGGTGAGCGGCTCAGGCCGGTCTCGAAGGAGAAGCCGAAGCCCCTCACCAGGCTCCTCGGTCTCTCCCTCATCGAGCGGGTGATATTCACCGCCAGGGAGGCCGGCATAAGGGAGTTCGTCGTCGTCGTCGGCTACCGGGGGGAGATGATAAAGGGAGAGCTCGGCGACGGATCCCGGCATGGGGTGGTGATAGAGTACGTCGAAAACCCCCGGTGGCAGAGGGGCAACGGTGTATCCGTCCTGGCGGCCGAGGAGGCGCTTTCAGGGGAGAGGTTCATCCTGTTGATGTCGGATCACCTCTTCGAGCCCTCGGTACTGACGGAGGTGATGGGCCTGAGCCTCGACGAGGAGGACTCGTTGCTCGTTGTGGACGGTGACCCCGGAGGGCACATCAACATCGACGACGCAACGAGGGTGCTGGTGAAGGATGGCGCGATCGTGGATATCGGGAAGGGCCTCACCGAGTACAACGCGGTTGACTGCGGCATCTTCTCATGCTCTCCCGGGGTGTTCGACGCGCTCCGGAAGAGCATCGACAGGGGAGACGAGACCCTCTCGGGAGGGATGAGGTGGCTTGCCGGAGAGGGGAGGTTGAAGGCCCACGAGATCTCCGGAAGGTTCTGGATCGACATCGATACGGGAGAGAACCTCAAGAGGGCGGAAGAGATGCTGTGCAGGACCTTGATAAAGCCGACGGACGGGGTGGTCTCAAGATACCTGAACAGGCCCCTCTCCATACGGATCTCGAAGAGACTGGTGGAGACGGGGCTTACGCCGAACGTTATATCCCTTCTGAGCTTCCTGGTCTGTCTCGCCTCGGCCCTGTTGCTCTCCGCAGGGAGCCACCTCGGTGCGCTCTTCGGGGGGGTGCTTGTGCAGCTGTCCTCCATCCTCGACGGATGTGACGGCGAGGTGGCGAGGCTGAAGTTCAGGAGGTCCGAGTACGGCGCCTGGTTCGACGCCGTGCTCGACCGGTATGGAGACGCCGCCGTGGTCCTGGGGCTGACCTACGGCTGGTGGAGCCACCACGGCGGCCACACGGTGTGGCTCATCGGCTACATCGCCCTCCTGGGCACCTTCATGAACAGCTATACGGCGATCAAGTACGACCCCATCATCACAGAGCAGAGGAAGGCCTGGCGGTTCGGTAGGGATGTCAGGTCGCTGCTGATAATGGCGGGTGCCCTGTTGAATCAGCTCTTCTATCTCCTCGTGACCCTCGCCGTGATCACGAACCTGGTCTCCCTCAGGAGGATCCTTGTGCTGAGAAGGGCGCGGGCCGTGAATGCCGCCTAAAGTCCCTCACCCCTCCGGCCGATAAGTATCTCTGGAGTGAGCCTTGATATCGAGCAGCAACGACGATGTTTGACGGCTGCGACGGAGCCAGAAAGGTCCTCGTCGTGGAGGACAACGAGGCGAACCTCAAGCTCCTCAAGAAGATACTGGAGCACGGAGGGTTCGACGTCCTCGAGGCCCGTAACGGCGTCGAGGGCGTGGTGATCGCCGGGGAGGGCATGCCGGACCTCATACTGATGGATGTACAGATGCCGGAGATGGACGGGATCACGGCGATGAAGACGATCAAGAGCAACATCCCGGCGTTGAAGGACACCCCGGTCATTGCGATCACCGCATATGCCATGAAGGGTGACAGAGAGAGGCTCATCTCAGAGGGGTTCTCTGATTACATATCGAAGCCGGTGAGGGTCGACGAGATCCTCCGGAAGGTGAACGCCCATCTGAACACCAACTGATCCCTGTTTCAAACTGAAAGCGGATGCCCCGCAACCGCTCCTTCCGCCTGAGGACGTGGCCCGCTCCAGGGCCTTTCATCTCAAGTTTCGGGACGATCGGTCCGATATATACGGTGTCACCGCTGTGCGGTGGCGGGAGATCGTGACCGGTGGTGAGGCAACGGCAACGATCTGCGCCTCAGGTATGCCTGCTTGGGGGTATGACCGGCATGGACGACACGGTTAGGATCCTCTGCGTGGATGACGAGAAGAACGTACTGAGGGCCCTGGAGAGGCTGTTCATCGATGACGGCTACGAGATCCTTACAGCCCTGTCCGAGGACGAAGGGCTGGAGATCCTCAGAAAGGTACAGCCCGTCCAGATCGTCATATCCGATTACAGGATGCCCGGTACGAACGGCGTGGACTTCCTCAAGAAGGTCTGTCGGCACTGGCCCGATACGGTCAGGATCGTCCTCTCCGGATATGCCGACACCGCGGCCGTCGTCTCCGCCGTGAACGAAGGTCAGATCTACAAGTTCATACCGAAACCCTGGAACGACGACGAGCTGAAGATGACGATATCCAACGCCCTCGAGAGGTATTATCTCAACAAGAGGAACATCCAGCTCACCGAGGAACTGAAGGAGAAGAACGCGGAGCTGCAGAAGATGAACGACCACCTCGAGAGGCTTGTCAATGAAAGGACCGAGAAGCTCCTCTTCCAGAACAAGGTCCTAAGAAGGGCCCAGAACATCCTCGACTCCCTGCCGGTGGCGGTCCTCGGGCTCGAGATCAACGGGATGATCGTGCAGTGCAACAGGAAGGGGATGGCCCTCCTCGGAAGGGAGAGGGGCGTCGTCGGCATGGAGAGGAGGGATCTGCTTCCTGAAGAGATGAACGGCTTCATCGACAGGGTGATGGAAGGGACCGACCTCGCCGGATCGTTAATGATCGGCGATGCAGAGGTGAACGCAAAGGGCAGTTTGATGAAGTACCCCGACGGTCAGGAGGGCGTGGTCCTGGTATTCGACGTAGAGGCGCCGTTGGTCGATGAGGAGGTCGTTGATGAATGAGCTGAAGACAGAGACAGCCGTCAAGATTCTCCTTGTCGATGACGAGGAGAACATCCTCAGGGCACTGAAGCGGCTGCTGGTGGACGAAGACTACCAGGTGATGACAGCGGGATCGGGGGAGAAGGCCCTCGAGATCCTGAGGGAGAACAGGGATGTGGGCCTCATCGTGTCGGACCAGAGGATGCCCGGCCTTTCGGGGGTGGAGTTCCTCGAGAGGGCCAGGGAGATCGCCCCTGACGCCATGAGGATAATGCTCACCGGATATGCGGATATAAACGCCGCCATAGACGCAATAAACAGGGGCGGGGCATACAGGTACATCTCCAAGCCGTGGAACGACGACGAGCTCCTCCAGCTCATTCGGGACGCCGTCCAGAGATACTCCCTTGTGAGGGAGAACAGGCGGCTCTCGGAGATCATCAAGAGGCAGAACGAGGAGCTGAAGAACTGGAACGCCCAGCTCGAGTACTTCGTCCAGGAACAGACCGTCGATATCCAGAAGAAGAACGAGGAGTTGAAGAGGCTCAACAGGAGGTTGAAGGAGAACTTCAAGAACACGATCATCGCCTTCTCAGGGCTGCTCGAGCTCAGGGACAAGGGCAACGGCAACCACGCAAGATACGTGGCAGAGCTGTCGTCGAGGGTTGCAAGGGAGATGGGACTGCCCGCCGGAGAGGTCGAGGCCATCACGGTGGCCTCTCTGCTCCACGACATCGGAAAGATCGGGATATCCGATCTGCTGCTCCTGAAGGAGATGGATGATATGGACCCCGAGGAACTGAAGGAGTACATGACACATCCCGTGAGGGGTCAGACGGCGATCGACTCCATAGAAGACCTGAGGGAGGCGGGCATCCTCATAAGGCACCACCACGAGAGCTACAACGGAACCGGCTTTCCCGACGGACTCAGCGGCACGGACATACCGCTGGGTTCAAGGATCATAGCCGTGGCTGACTTTGTCGACAGGAGGATCAGGAGACTCAAGACCCTTGACGCCGTCAAGCTCACGCTGAAAAAGGTCAACGAGGGGCTTGGCAGGAGGTTCGATCCAAAGCTCTACCGCCCCTTCGAGATGCACGTGCACGAGGTCTACAGGAAGCTCCTGTCCGGATCGGACATGGTGGAGGTGGAGGTCTACCCTGAGGACCTCCGGACGGGTATGGTCCTTTCGCGGGACGTGACGAGCGGAACGGGCCTCCTGGTCCTGGGCAAGGGGGTAACATTGAACGAGAAGAACATCAAGGCGCTGAGACGTTTCTATCAGCTCGATCCCTCAAGGACGGGCGTCTTTGTATGGGTGAAGCGGTGAGGCATCGGTTACAGGGGTATCAGGAATTGAAAGGGGGTGTCCGGACGGAAGACGCCGTACTCGTGGTCGATGACGAGCCGGGCATCATCTCAGCACTGAGAAGGACCCTGATGGACGAGGGCTATGAGGTCTACGCTGCAGGCAGCGGACCGGAGGGGCTGAGGCTCCTTGAAGGGCGGGAGGTGAAGGTGGTGATATCCGATGAGAAGATGCCCGGCATGTCAGGGACCGAGTTCCTCTCGATCGTGAAGGAGAGGCACCCCGAGACGGTCAGGATCATGCTTACCGGGCACGCGAGCGTGGAGGCGGCGATGAATGCGGTCAACAACGGAGAGATCTACCGCTTCTTCACAAAGCCCTGGAACGGGTTTGAGCTCAAGTTCGCCGTCCGCTCAGCCGTCGAAAAGTACGATCTCGAAAGGGAGAACAGGAGGCTCCTCAGCATGGTAAGGAGCCAGGCGTTGGAACTGAGACTCCTCGAGAGGCGATATCCCAACATCGCCAGACTCGAGAGGGATGAAAAGGGCTGCCTCATCCTTCCGGATATATCCGAGGCCGAACTCTCGGAGATAGTGGCGGAGTGCGAGAGGGAGTTCGGGTGAAGATCACGACCAAGTCAGTCACGGCCTTTATCCTCACCGCCCTGGTCCCTATCGCAACACTCGGATACCTGAGCTATCATTCCGCAAGGACGGCCCTCCAGAGACAGATACTCGAGGACTTGACCCTCGTGGCGGAGGCCAAGGGCGGTCACCTCTACGCCTTCCTTGAGGCCGTCAAGGGCAGGGCGCTGGACTTCTCCTCCGACGGGTTCATCCGCGACAGTCTCCAGGCGATGCTGGAGCTTGACCGGACGGATCCGCGCTTTTCAGAGGTGCAGGAGAGGCTGAACTCCCATCTCAGGCTCAACAAGATGACGCTCGACAGGAGCATCCGTCTCATCACGGTGATCGGCCTCGACGGCTCTGTGGTGGCTGCCACTGACCCCGGTGAGATAGGGGTTGACGAGTCGAGGGACGAGTATTTCCTCCAGGGCAGGAGGGGGATCTATATCGGTGATGTGCTCGGTTCTCCCCACCCTGAACAGTCAAGGAAGGTCCCCTACAGGATCGCCGTCGCCGCGCCGCTCACCAGCAGGGAGGGCGACGCCCTTCTGGGCGTCATCGTCAACTATTATGACACCCAGGAGCTGGAGAGGATA
>WGEZ01000065.1 GCA_015492515.1 Nitrospirota bacterium | reverse complement strand
GGGATGTTGTAGGTGAACCCCTCTCCCCTGCCCGCTCCCCTCTCCCTCTCGCTCCCTGTGCCGGGGTAGTGTGGGTACTGGTGGGTGCTGAAGTAGAAGACGCTGTCGTCTTCATAGAAGATGTGCTCCGTGCCGTTGCCGTGGTGGACGTCGAAGTCGACGATGAAGACCCTTCCATAGCCTGCACGCTGGGCGTATCTGGCACCCACGGCGACGTTGTTGAATATACAGAAACCCATCGCCCTGTCCGCCTCGGCATGGTGCCCAGGGGGCCTGACCGCACAGAAGGCCCTCTCGATGGAGCCCTCCCGGCAGCCCTCCACGGCGGCGATCACCGCTCCCGCTGCATGGAGGGAGGCCTCGAGCGTGCCTGCCGAGAAGTATGTGTCAGGGTCGAGATAGCCGGTGCCGAAGCCCCTTATCCTTTCGACGTACTCAGCGGTATGGACCGCCTTTATCTCTTCAGGATCAGCCGCCCTGGGCGTCATGCAGACGAGGCTCTCCCTTATGCCCGAGGCCTCTACGGCCCTGTTTATGGCCTTGAGGCGTTCCGGTGATTCGGGATGGAACTCCGGTGTCTGATGCTTCAGGAAGAGGTCGCTGTACAGGAATCCGACGTTCTTCATGCCCCTCCAGCCCTCTTTCGGAGTCGGTTCATCGGGTGACGATCCGTATCTCTTCGACCTTGCCCTCCCTGATGCTGAAGGCGCGTACGACAGGCTCTTCACGGGCGAGGCTGATTATGATATAGGCGAGGTCGTCATAGAAGGCGAGGCCGATGTCCCTTGCCGATGGATAGGCCTCTGTGTCGGGATGTGAGTGGTATATGGCCACCATCTTCAGCCCCTGCTCCCTGATGGCCTTCATCACCTTGAACTGCTCCCTCGAGTCCATGAAGTAACTCGTGGGGGAGTGCTCGGTGTTGGTCATCCGATATACCTCGAGGACCTCGTCGTCGCGGCCGGCGAGGATCCCGCACACCTCCTCCGGCCTGCCTTCAAGGGCGTGCCTGATGAGGCTGTCGAGATGCTCCCTGGAGATCCTTATGACCCCGGCCATCTCCATCGTTTACGGGTCGGCGTCCTGGTGATGACCCGAAAGCCGGCCACCCTCACCAGGCCTCACCGAAGGATCATAGATTTTAACACCATCCACCCCTCTCCGTGCAAGTTCGGGGCACCGGCGTCCGGAGAGGCGGCCGGTGCGGGGCGTCGGAGGCTCTTCGAGCCCGTCAAGAAGGCTGGCCGGGTTCGCCGTAGGGGCCCTTTTCAGAGGAGCCCCGGGTTATGGTTTAATGGGCGAGCGAGGGGGGCCGCCTTGCCACGGGGGTGGGGAGTGGATATAATAAAGCATGGGGATAATACCCCGTGGTGAACCGCCGTCTTCTTACGGATCATGAAGATAGTCAACGCCCGGCAGATGAGGGAGATCGACAGGCTGACCATTGAGGTCTACGGTCTGCCGTCGCTCGTGCTGATGGAGAGGGCGGGCCTCTCCGTGGCCGGCAGGATCAAGGAGCGGTACGGGGCATCGCGGCGGGTCCTGGTCTTCTCAGGCAGGGGGAACAACGGCGGCGACGGCCTCGTGGTGGCCAGGCTCCTTCATAACGAGGGCCTGGACGTCAGGGTGTTTATGACATCCACTGAAGGCCTCTCCGGCGACTGCCGGAGGCAGTACGAGGTGGCCGGGAAGATGGGTGTGAGGATCATCGAGGGGAGGCTGCCGACGCGGAGGGAGACCTCCGGTGCGGTGGTCGTGGATGCGGTCATCGGAACGGGGCTGAGCAAGGTCGTCAAGGACGATACGGCAAAGGTGATCGAGAGGATCAACAGCTCCGGAGCAGATGGTGTGGTGGCTGTTGACGTCCCTACCGGCATATCCTCTGACACGGCAGAGGTGATGGGTGTCGCGGTGAGGGCGGACGTGACCGTCACCTTCGGGCTTCCGAAGGTGGGGCACCTGATGTATCCGGGGGCTGAGTACACGGGCAGGCTCTTTGTCGAGGATATAGGCTTTCCGAGGACGCTCCTTGAGTCCGACGACCTCAGCCTGGAGCTCCTCGAAGGGGGGACCGCTGCCTCCTTCCTGCCCGAGAGGAGGAGGGATACCCACAAGGGCGATTACGGGAAGGTCCTGGTCGTGGGCGGATCGATGGGCAAGACCGGTGCGGCGCTGCTGTCTGCCAGGTCCGCGCTGAGGAGCGGCTCCGGCCTGGTCACCGTGGCTGTGCCCGAGGCTGTGATCGGATCCGTGATGGCGTCGGTACTTGAGGAGACGACCCTGCCGCTGCCGTCGACCCCTGCGGGAGGCATATCGAGAGAGGCGTTGAGGAAGGTG
>WGEZ01000064.1 GCA_015492515.1 Nitrospirota bacterium | reverse complement strand
CAGTGCATAGAGCGTGTCGTCTCCACCCCTCTTGACGTTGAATCCGGGGTGGAACTTCGTGCCCCTCTGCCTTATGAGTATGTTGCCGGCCTTTACGAACTGCCCTGCATACCTCTTGACGCCGAGGCGCTTCGATCTGCTGTCCCTTCCGTTTCTCGAGCTTCCGACTCCCTTTTTATGGGCCATGGTTAACCTCCGTAGACGATCTCCTCTATCCTTATACTTGTGTAGGGCTGCCTGTGCCCCCTCAGTCTTCTGAACCCCTTGCGCGGCTTCATCTTGAACACGAGTACCTTTCCGGCCTTGGAGGTCTCGACGACGGACGCCTTTACAGCGGCCCCCTCTACATAAGGGGTGCCCGTGACGGTCCTGCCGTCCTTTGACAGGAGGAGCACCTTCTCGAGGCTGAGTCGCTCTCCGGGGTCGGCGTCCATCTTCTCGACCCTGAGCACCTGCCCCGGTGAGACCCTGTACTGCTTCCCTCCGCTCTCAATGATTGCAAACATGGTAATAGATATTTAAACTCAAAGATCAGGGAAAAGTCAATCCCGTTTCCTTCCGCCGTTGGAACAGAGGGAGTCGATGTAGTCCCTGAGGGCCTTCCTGTCGGCCTTCTTCAGGGATATGAACTCGATGCCGATCTTGTACAGGGGGTCGTCGGCCTCCGGCTCGAGGAGGTTGGCAACCTTTCCGGTGAGGGAGACCTCCCTGTCGTCGTTCAGGTTGAGTATCATCTCATAGCTCGAGTTCACCTCGAGGGGCATCTCCGACTCGATAAGCATACCCGAGAGGCTGATCCTCCTGGCCTTGAAGTTGAAGGGGAAGTTGATGTGCGCATCCTTCGTCCCCACGTTGAATCGTCCGAGGATGCGCTTCTCGAGGGTGAGGACACGGTTGTCCTCGATGAACCTGACGAGGGAGAGGGCGTTATCCTTGAGCACGTTCTTGAACTTGATGCCCGCCCTGTAGACGGGGACGATGTCGCCGTCGGGAAGCTTGACGGTCCTGCTGAGGGTGGACCAGAGGACCGTACCTTCCAGGTCGAGGGTCTCGCCCTTGTGGTTCACCCTGATGGTGTAGTCCTTGTTAATCCCGAGCATCCGGCGCGACTCCACGGCCATCCCCTCCACGCTCATGTTGAGTATCTTCACATCGAGGGAGAGGGTGAGGAACCCCTTGACGTTCTCTATGTCGTACCTCCTGTGTCTCCTCCTCTCCTCGAAGTCCGTCATCTCTTGAGCCCTTCTCCCTTGTTCACGATCTCCGTATATAACCGATCAGTTTTCCATAATAATTTAATCAAAACCCCCCTCCCTTGGCAAGCCCCGGAGGCCTCCGGCTCCCCGGGGCTTCAGTCAGCGGCCCTGACGATGATCCCGGCATAGCCGACTACATGGTCGTAATCCCCGCTTACGTCGGCCGATGTAGCGTACTTTACGAGTTCCGAGGAGGAGGCGCCGAGGCCGATGGCTGCGTAGAGCATCACCGTTACGGGTATGTAGCCGCACATGGAGATCCTCCTGTTCAGGACGGTCCTGTAGAGGCCTTCTGGGTCGAGATCGAGGATCCGCTCTATGGCGAGCCTGTCCAGGGACCTCGCCTCCGCGTCCTTCACGTAGTGGCTCATGTCGGAGCTGGCAACGATGGTGACGGAACGACCGGTCTCCCTCACCGCTTCTGCAACGGCCTCACCGATCACTCTGCAGTCGTCCACCGAGGCCTGCATGAAGGCGATGGGTACGATCTTCACATCGGTGCTGAAGTATGCAACAAAGGGCAGCTGCACCTCGATGGAGTGCTCGAAGAGGTGGGCCCTGGCGTCCGCGGAGATGATCTCCGGTGCGTTCCTCCGGATGCGGTAAGCGAGGGCCTCGTCGATCTCGAAGCTCCCCGTCGGAATCTCCCAGCTCCCCGACTCCATGAGGGAGACGCTCTGCCCGAGCCCTGTGTGGTTCGGACCGAGGAAGAGGAATGTCTCGGGGAACTCGATCCTCGAGTAGACCGCGCCGGCCACATGCCCTGAGTAGACGAGGCCTGCATGGGGTGATACGGCGCCCACCGCCGGCTCCTTCGGTGACTCGATGATGTACTCCGCGACCTGTTGCTCGAGGCCCGAGGGTGTCCCGTTGTAGAACTGACCCGCGACGGCTGCCTTCCTGAGCATCTAAGGCACCCCCATGCCCTAAAACACCTCTTCCTCCTCGTATACCACGTCCGCCCGGTCGGTAAACCTGGTGCACTGGGAGAGAAAGGTGAGTTTCACGATGGCGGTGGGACCGTTACGCTGCTTTGCAATGATCACGTCCGCCTCCCCCCTGTTCGAAGGGTTGTTCCTGTTGTACACCTCGTCGCGGTACAGGAAGAGGATCACGTCCGCATCCTGCTCGATCGCCCCTGACTCACGGAGGTCCGCGAGGTTGGGGATCGGCGGCCGTCTCTGCTCCACCCCCCTGTTCAGCTGGCTGAGGGCGACGACCGGGACCTCGACCTCCTTTGCGAGGGCCTTCAGGGAACGGGATATCTCGGAGATCTCCTGCTCCCTCCGCTCGAAGCTGCCCCTGCCCCTCATCAGCTGCAGGTAATCCACGATCACCATGCTCAGGCCGTGCTCCATCTTGAGCCTCCTCGCCTTGGCCCTCATCTCCAGCACCGATATGTTCGAGGAGTCGTCGATGAAGATGGGGGCCTCGGCGAGCTTGCCCGCCGCTGAGGTGAGTCTGTGCCAGTCCTCCTTACGGATGAAGCCCTTTCTTATGCTGTTGGAGTCGACCATGGCCTCGGAACAGAGCATCCTCAGGGCGAGCTGTTTCCGGGACATCTCGAGGCTGAAGATCGCCACAGGCTCGTTCAGCTCCACCCCGACGTGCTGCGCTATGTTCAGCGCAAAGGCGGTCTTGCCCATCGAGGGCCTTCCACCGACGATGATAAGGTCCCCGGGCTGGAAGCCCGTGGTGAGCTCGTCGAGGTCCTTGAAGCCCGAGGGCACACCCGTTATGGCCTCTTTCCGGTCATAGAGGTGTTCGATCATCTCGAAGCTGTCCTTTATGACGTCCTTAAGCCTGAAGAAGGAGGTCCTGATGCGTTTGTTCGATATCTCGAAGATGCTCCTCTCGGCATTGTCCACGAGGTCGTCTGCGGAGAGGTTCTCTTCATACGCAGCAGTCACGATCTCCGTGGCGGAGCGGATCAGGCCCCTCAGGAGCGCCTTCTCCCTCACCAGCTTCGAGTGGTGCCTGACGTTCGCAGCCGTGGGGACGGTGTTCACGAGGGAGGAGAGATAGGAGACACCTCCGACGGACTCGAGTTGATTCTTCGTCCTCAGGATCTCCGCCGTGGTGATGAGGTCGATCGGTTCGTTCCTCTCGAAGAGCTCGACCATGGCCTTGAAGATCTTCCGGTGGGCCTCTTTGTAGAAGTCGTCGGCGGTTATTATCTCGAGCGCCTTCAGCAGGGCGTCGTTCTCCAGCAGTATTGCACCGAGTATGGACTGTTCAGCCTCGAGGTTCTGTGGAGGCAACCTGTCAAGTGCTTCGTCGATCGTGGCCATGGCCTTCTTTTGTTTTCGCTGATTGAATCGATCAATCAGGCCGTTTCTTCTCTGATTACCTGCACAGTGAGGCTGGCGGTAACCTCGGGATGGAGCTTGATCGTGACGGTGTGTTCACCGAGGCGCTTTATCGGCTCTTCAAGGATTATCTTCTTCCTCTCTATATCGAAACCGGCGTCCTTCAGCGCCTTCTCGATGTCGATGTTGGTCACCGAGCCGAAGAGCTTCTCCTCCTCGCCCGCCCTGGCCTTTATCACCACGGGGCTGGAGGCTATCCTCTCCGCCAGGGTCCGGGCTGCATGTCTGATCTTGTGGGCCTTCTCCCTTATGATCCTCTTGTGGTGCTCGAACTCTTTTATGTTCCTGGGGTTCGCCTCGACGGCGAGGTTCCTCGGCAGCAGATAGTTCCTTGCAAACCCGTTCCTGACCGTTACGATGTCGCCCATGCTCCCGAGGTTCTTCACGTCCTCTTTCAGAATGACCCTCATAACCTGATCCCTTCCTCTCCGTCAGTTGTCGAAGTCAACACACCAGATAGTATAGCCGACGGAGACGGTTTCTTTCAACACCGTCAAGCACGGGCGGGTCCGGCCGCCGGGTCGACCGACCACTGTCGAATATGCTCGGTATGATGTAGTCTCCGCTGATCTCAAGATCGCTCCCGGGGGGTCGAATGTGAACCGACCGTCCGCAGGGGGGTGAACCCCGCGGGGTATGATCTTCGTCTCTCTTTTGATATAATGACTAAACATGGCCTCAACGGAGAAGAACATAATAGAGACGATCATCAGGAGGTGTCGGCGCATATGCGGCGGGACAAGAGAACACTGCTTCATAGACAATGAGAAGCAGATCATCTGCATCGCCGACATGATAATAAACAAGGTCACCGGGATCAAGGGGATCATCGAGATGGCCGCGAGGCCGGATCAGAACAAGGGGCTGCCCGAGGTCCTGGACAGGATATCGGTCAGCCTGGACGAGCTGATCAACTGGGTCAGATACCTCCAGATAACCCACGACCTCCGGGAACTGAGCGACCTCACCTTTGAGAGCAGGACGGAGGAGAGGAGGAAGGAGAAGCGCTATCCCCTTCCCGGGATTTACCAGAGGTTCATTACCCTCCGTATAGGGGGGCCGGGTTCCCGGTTCCAGGCCCTCCTGCTCGACTTCAGCCCCAGGGGGGTGAAGTTCAGAAGCCCCGGACCCTTTGATATCGACTCGAAGGTGGAGTGCACCCTCACCACAGCCGGCAGGGAGGTCTCTCTATCGGCAAGGGTGAGACACTGCATGGAGGAAGGGGGTGAGTACGTCATCGGCGCCGAGATAGAGGAGGTCTCCGATGATACGTCATTCAACTTCTTCAGGGATGTCCACAGCCTCCTGATTGAAGCGGCGATGCAGGAGCTCAGGAAGGAGGGCTGAAGGGGAGATACCCCCGGGTAGTGGGCCGCCGTTGAGATCAATGGTAGGCGGAACAGGGATCGAACCTGTGACCTCAGCCTTGTAAGGGCTGCGCTCTCCCAACTGAGCTATCCGCCCGAACCGTTCAACGAAGACGCCCCCACAGGGGACCACCCCTGAAGCCTCGCCCCTTATGCGGGGTCGATGAGAGTATATCTATTATATCCGTTCGCACACCCTTTGGCAAGACCGCGGGAGAGCGGGGCTGCGAGGAGTTCCTTACAGGCCTCTCAGGTCCTTCAGGAGGGCATCCCTGACCTGGGGAAGTCGTTCAAGACCGCCTGGGTAGAGGAGCCTCCGTACCGGGATCTCCCTCACCATCGCGGCGAATAGGTCGAGGCGCCGTGGCTGCAGCCCTGCTGCTTCCACGAGGGGGGCTGCAAAGGAATGGCGTACGAGCTCGATCACACCTTCGCGGCGGGAGACGGGGGCTATCTCGATCCCTCCCTGATCGCGCCTCTCGGGAAGGTAGATGCAGCATATGGGGCTGGCCTCGTCACAGAAGGTGCCGAAGCCCACGGGCCCTACAGGGACCCGGCGTTTCTCATAGAGGGGATGAACGATCTCAAGGTCCTCGTAGTGGCCGAGGAAGTGCTCGGCCTCCTCCGGCCAGAGCCGCATCTGGGGGTAACCGGGACGGCCCAGGAAGCCCTCCCGGGAGGCCTCCACGGGGAGCAAATCGTCCGTGAGCATCGGATGGCCCGCCTGCATCAGGGCTGCGGTCAGCGAGCTCTTCCCTCCGCTGTTTGTTGACAGGAAGACCACGGCACGACCCTCCACCACTGCCGAGGCGGCATGCAGAGCAGGCAGACCCCGGAGTTCCAGCCAGTATGAAAGCACTGTCCCGAGCAGACGGATCTCTATCAGGTGCCTGCAGGCGGTGTCAGAGAGGACGGAGACGATGCGGTCTGACCAGAGATGGAAATCGGCCACGCCGTTGAACCGCATCAGCTCGCAGCCCTCCAGCCGGTAGAGCGAGAGGATGCTCTCGCCGTCGCCGGATCGGTGAGGACTGGTGTAAAGTGGGGCCTCCGGCTCCCGGCGTGAGGTCTGGAGGGGCTTATCGACACAGGTGAAGGTGAGCTCTGGAGCGCCGGCACCCGGCGTAAGCCTGCTGGCAAAGGGGAAGTCGCTGGCCATGGTGATGCCGAAGAGACGATGGAGCGTCCAGGTCCGGGTGAGGACGCCTCTCCCGATGTCAGGACCCCTCGCCATCCCCCTCGTGGATCCGCTGCAGCAGCCCTTTGGCCACCATCACCTCCAGGAAGGTGTCCAGGTCGTGCCGGAGCCTCGGCTCCTCCACGTCGTACAGCTCCAGAAGATACTCGACCACTGCATCGAGATCACCGTATGCCGCCAGGGCACGCCACATCTCGGCTGCAACACCCTCGAGGCCGAAGACCTCTTCCGTCTCGATGTTGCAGAGGACCACCCTGTCCTCCCTGTTACAGTGGGCGACCCATTCGGGAGAACGTACTCGTCTCCTGAGGTCCGGCCTGGGGGGCACGCCGAGCCTGGCCCGGTTCTTGAGGCACCTGTCGGGAGGGGCGAGCCTCCAGTGGTCTTCAACCCGCCCTGTCAAGGGGTTCCAGAAGGGGCGGTCAGGCTCGCTCCAGGGGAAGACGACGAGCTCCGGCAGGCCGATCCAGTAGCGCGTCCCCTCGAGCCGGCTGCGCCAGCGCTCCCGCCAGGCGAGATACTCCCCCTTGTCGGGATAACGCTCGGGGGCCAGATCACCGAGGTCACGGGAGGCGAGGCAGGCGATCACCCGGCTCTCCCGCTGCAGTATGTTTGCACGGAGGTCGGGATGGGAATAGAGGTGGGCGAAGATCACCTCTCCGTCATCGATCCTCTGGAGGAGACGTCCGAAACGGGCGCCGGTGATGCTGCAGTCATCCACGACAACGAGGGGACCCTCTCCATCTGTAAGCAGGACGTCCCGGTCCAGGTCGAGAATGTAGGAGAGCATCCCCAGCACGATCAACCCGCCCCGGGGGATGGCGGTGTAACGGAGACGCCGTGCCTCCTTCCCGAAGGTCTCGACGAGTCGGCTGGCCAGACGCTCCGTCTCAGCCTCGGCCTGCTGGTATGTCACCAGACGGAGGCGGAGATCCGGAAGGGGTAGACTTACGATCTGACCGACATCGTGATCTGTATGCTCATGTGTCATCCGGGTATCATAAGCATATCGGTACGAACTACGTTCCGCAGGCCTCAGAAGAAGGTCGACCCGCCAGTAGGTTCCGGGGTCCTCGCGCCGGTCCCCTGGGTCAGTTCGGCAAGGTCCCCGTACTCCTGTAGCACCGGAGCAGCATAGGGACGCTTGGACATGACGTCCTTCCCGGTGGATTCCTTCTTCCCTGACTCTTTTTCAGTCATAACGACCTCCTTTCATCGGGTGATCTGGTTGCTCTCAATGTATCCTTCCCGAAGCCAGGCCTCGAGGCAGAGGGGTCTCTTGAGATGCTGGAAGTCCTCAGCCCCTCCCTGCCAGTAGGACTCGAAGGCCTCGGAAAGCGGTCCTGAATCTATGAAGCCGAGGGCCTCTGCAAGGGGGGTCTGCAGCAGCCCTTCGATGCGCTGCCGTTCCTCGCTCCTCATTCCACGATGGTAAAGCTCGATGAGATGCCTCTTGTCTGGCCGCATCCGTACCTCCTCGGGGAGTGTCCCTCTCATGCCCTCCCGCAATATGACCCTGTCGATCCCTCTCCAGCACCGGAGACGGTGGGGGATACGAAGCAGGAACTCCACCACCCGGAGGTCCAGGAACGGGAGACGCCATTCGACGCCGGCATAGGCGGTGGTCACATCCAGGGTGCTGTACCGCACCAGATTGAAGGGACTCTGAAGCATCTGGTGCACCCTCCTGGCCGATGGTGAAAGCCCTGGATGTACAAAAAGGACGTCACCGAAAGGGCGGGGGGCGGAGTTTCCATTTGTGCCCCTCCTGATCCAGGGATCCGGCTGGACCCTTTCATGATACAGTGCCCTCAACCGCCTGAGGAGCCTCTCGGGGAGGACCGGTTTCACATAGGCACGGAGCAGCAGATCGAGCCAGTTGAGACGGCACTTCTCCCGAAAGTACTTAGCCTCAGTCAGCCAGTCGCGCAGCCCTACACACTGTAAGGCATCGGGTGTAAAGTAGAGGAACTGTCCAAAGACCTGGTCACCCCCCTCACCGAAGAGGATCACCCGACAGCCCTCGGAGGCAGGTGCACGAAACAATGCAAGGGTATGGCTCCTCAGCCCGTACGGCTCCGGCTCATCCAGGGGATAGCCGTTGTCAGCCCCGAACTCCCGGAGCGCCCAGAAGCGGTCGGCGGGTATGGTGGTGCTGCTGAACCCGCTGCACCGGGCGGCGACGGCCTCGAAGTATTCCCTCTCGTCGGCCTCTGGTGTCTCATCATATACGGCGGAATAGAGCCTTATCTCGGGAAGATCCGGCTCTCTCAGCGCCATCTCGTGTGCTGCACAGGCGATGGAGGAGGAATCCAGCCCGCCGCTTACGAGTATTCCTACTGGGGTCGTGCTCCGCAGCCGGCAGCGGATCGACACGTCAAGCAGTTCCCTGAAGGCCTCGATCCACTCCTGATCCGACGAACAGTCCGGCCCGCGCTGCGAACCGAGCACGTAGTAAAGCCGCCTGGAGGGCCCGCGCCCTTCCTTCACGACCAGGAGGTGGGCCGGCGGCAGACGGAGTATCCCTGAGTAGACCGTCTGGCAGACCCAGGGATCGTATATCCCGCAGAGGTAGTCCTCTATCAGCCTCCTGTTGAGTCCCGGGGATCGGGGAAGGGCTGCCAGGACCGCACCGACGGTGGTCCCGAAGTAGAACCTTCCATCCATGTATGCATAGCAGAGCTGGCGGATTCCGATGACGTCCCGTGCCAGGAAGAGCCGCCTTTCCGCCCTGTCCCAGAGGGCGAAGGCGAAGTCACCCACCAGATGGCGCGGGGACTCCTCTCCCCAGCACTCATAGCTGGCAAGGATCAGCTCTGCATCGGTGGGGGCCTCCTTGTCGAGAAAGCCCTTCTCCGTCAGGAAGGGGATCAGCTCCTCACGGTTGTCCACCCTTGCATCGGCGGTTATCCAGTAGCGGCCGCTGCAGAGGGGCTGCCTCTCGCCTTCATCCTCCGGGGTGGTCCAGAAGTGGCAATGTACCATTCCAACAGGGCCGTCATGCCGGATATCGATGCCGTCCCGGCCGCGATACCTCATCGCATCGGCCATCCCCTGCAGGAGTGAGGGCTCCACCGCTGTATCATCAAGATTGAAGACGCCCGCGATTCCGCTCATGACCTCTCACCCTCAAGGCGGAGCAGAGGGGTGTAGTGCCGGAGTTCCGGTGTTTCACCGATCACGATCCGTCCTCCGCTCTCGACCCAGGCATGGGCATCCAGCCGTCTTCCGCCGTTCAGGGTAACACCGATATGGAAAGAGGCCGGATGGCCGTTTCGGAGAAGGAGCACCTGGGCAGCCAGGGCCCGGGTGAGGCACGATCCAGCTGCAGGTATGTACCGGCTTGCCGATGCCACCGCCCGGACGACCTGCTCGACGGAGGGGGCTGCCCGCTGCCTTCTCGGCCGGCCCGTCCTCTCGAGGATCCGTCTCAGGGTCTTGAAGGGAAGCAGATAGAGGCCGAGCCTTATTGCGGTGAGCATAAAGGCAGCCCTGAGCAGGAGCATGCGGTCCGAAGAGGGGAGGCTGATGAACCTAAGGAGCTTTCTCATCACTGATCTCTATGAGTCCTTTGGATTCGAGCTCCTCCAGCAGTGCCAGCAGGTCCTCCTCACAACGCTCAGGCTCGACTTCGTACTCCCTCAGGATGCTGTCACGGATCTCGTTCACCCTCCGCGGCTCCTTCAGCAGGGTCCATACATGGGCGCCCACGTTGTCCAGGCCGTAGTATATGCCCGTCTTGAGGTTCAATATGACCACCTCTCCGCCCAGATCGGATGACACCTGTTCCCTCGCCGTCACTATCGAGCGGCCTGAGACCCTCTCTTTAAACTCCATTTATACCTCTGTCCGGCGGATTGCCGGAGTTGATCACGCAGGCCCCTGTTTATTTATAGCATATTTTCAGTCTTAAATCAAGCTAAAAGCGGCTCAGGGGTCCCCTGAATTTTTCAGGACCCCGGCCGTCGGGTGGTAAGTACCGGAGGATCGGAGGAAGTCAACCGGCTCCTGCAAAGGAGAGGAGAAGCGGGGCCATCTTCTCCGCACCATGACGCCCCCTCTTCTGTGCCGGCCTGTTATCTATTCCATGGCGGCTGCCACCACCGGCTGGTCATGATCTCCACAGGACCGCTCACAGAGACGTTGTTGCCCTCCTGTATCTCGGCGACCACATCCTGGTAGTCGGCCATCGCCTTGATGTAGTACGTCCCTGAAGCGGTGCCAGGTGGGATGATGAGCCTCGTCGTCTCCGTGGACGTCTCACCGGGGTCAAGGCCTTCCCCGTCTGTCCCGCCGCCCCTGCCC
>WGEZ01000063.1 GCA_015492515.1 Nitrospirota bacterium | reverse complement strand
TTCGCGGGAGACAATTTCCTCGAGGTCTACGTGAGATGTTCTGTTCAGGAGTGCCAGCGGCGTGATCCGAAGGGTCAGTACAGGAAGGCGAGGGCCGGGATCATAAAGAACTACACCGGGGTTTCATCGCCCTATGAAGAACCCGAGGGCCCGGATCTCGTCGTCGATACAGAGGTGCTCGATATCGAGACATCGGTCCGGAAGGTCCTCGAGCTCCTGGAGACGAGGGACTTCATAGCCCTTGACAGATTGCTGAGGGCTGATGCAGAGGGCTGACGGGCTTCTGCTTCACAGGCTCCTGAGACTGGCCAGGGATGCCGGCAGGGCGATCCTCGAGGTCTATGACACCGACTTCGGTGTCACTTACAAGAACGACAGGAGCCCTCTTACCCTTGCAGATAGACGAGCCCATGAACTCATCTTCGATCAACTCGGAGGCCTGTCACTTTCAGCCTGCGGCTCTCGAGCGGGGGTTCCCGTCCTCAGCGAGGAGGGTGGGCATGTTCCTTACCATGAGAGGAAGGGATGGGACTTCTTCTGGCTCGTCGATCCCCTTGACGGCACCAGGGAGTTCATAAAGAGGAACGGCGAGTTCACCGTCAATATCGCCCTGATACATGGAGGCAGGCCTGTTGTCGGTGTTGTATACATTCCGGTCAAGGGCCTCTTCTACTATGCCATGGAAGGAATCGGTTCATATAAGCTTGCCGGTGGTGAAGCGGCGGTTGAGAGCCCTTCAATGGACGACCTGCTCCGGAGATCCCTGAAACTCCCCCTCAACCAACCGGACAGACGGGACAGACCAGACGGCCTCACCATCGTGGGCAGCCGTTCGCACAAGACGAGGGAGCTCGAGGATTATCTTGAGGTCCTGAAGAGCAGGTGCGGGAAGGTGGAGTTCATTCCCGCCGGAAGTTCCCTCAAATTCTGCCTCGTAGCGGAAGGCAACGCCGATATCTACCCCCGGTTCGGTCCCACCATGGAGTGGGACACGGCGGCCGGTCAGGCACTGGTTGAACAGGCAGGGGGCAGGCTCATCGCCATTGACTCCGGTGTCTCCATGGGATACAACAAAAGAGAGCTCGTCAACCCCGGCTTCATCGCCGCGAGAGAGGGGATAACCCCATACCTCAAGCCCCTGACCCCCCAAAACCAATGAACCCAACCAACCAAACAAACCAAACCAACGAAATCAACCAAATCAACCAAATAAACCAAACAAACCAAATCAACGATATAAACGAAACCAACCAACCATGCTTGAATCATCCGCCATACTCACAACAGTAATCCTCTCCGTGCTTCTCTTCGGCACGGTCGAGGACTGGTCAATCGCCCTCGTCGGTGTTCTCTCCCTCGTCTTCTTCAATCTCTGGCTGGTGAACTCGATCAAGAAAGGGCAGGGCCTTCCGTCCATCCAGAGGTCACTGCTTCTCTGTATAGCGGCCTTCCTCGGATTCTCTCTCTTCCAGATCGTGCCTCTGCCGCCGTTCCTCCTCAAGGTCCTCTCTCCAGTGAAGTACTCTGCCCTCGAGACGGTCTCCCGCCCCGGATTCCAGAGCATCAGTGTATATCCCTATGCCACCCTGCATGCCCTGTTGAAGTTGATCGTGTATCTGACCCTCTTTCTGATGGCTGTTTCCCTTGCAGAGAGGAAGGAGGGTCTTCGTATGGTCGTCAGAGGGCTGGTTTTCTTCGGCTTCATACTGTCGGTATTTGCCCTGCTGCAGAAGGCGGCATGGAACGGCAGGATCTACTGGTTCAGGGAGGTACCGACAAACAGCAATCCCTTCGGCCCGTTTGTGAACAGGAACCACTTCGCCGGGTTCATCAACATGCTGATACCCTTCGGTATCGCCATGAGCATCCAGGCCAGGGAGAATGCAAAGAGGTTTCTCTACATCTTTCTCTCGGTAGTCATGGGTGTTGCGCTCTTCTTCTCCCTCTCAAGGGGCGGGATAATCAGCTTCCTCGTCTCCTTCACCTTCTTCTCCGTGACGATCATTCACAGAAGAATGCGGTCCCTGCCCATCCTCATCTCCGGCACGTTTGCCCTCCTACTCCTCTCCTATCTCCTTTATCTCGGCCTTGAGCCCGTAAT
>WGEZ01000062.1 GCA_015492515.1 Nitrospirota bacterium | reverse complement strand
ATCCTGTACTTATCCACGGAACCGAAGAAGTATCGCCTGTAGGGCTCCGCCTCTTCAAGGCTGAGGTCCTTGACGAGCATCACCTTCCTCACGTCGGCAGGATCGACGGGGACCCAGCCCGTCCCCGGAAGATAGAACTCGGCCCAGCAGTGATGTCCCTTCGTGATGTCCTGCTGAGCCTCTTCACCGAGTCTCAGTCCGAAGACCTCCCTCGCCGGCACCCCGGCAGCCCTGGCGAGGGCGACGAAGACAGAGCTTATATCAGCGCATTTCCCTCCCCTCCTGGCAAGTGTCTGCTCCACGATCCCCAGTCCGCAACCCTTTATCTTCGGGTCCCTGAACGTATTCTCCACAACCCAGTCATACACGGCCCGGGCCTTCTCGAGTATGCCCTTCCTGCCCGCCGTGACGGTCTCGGCAATCCTCCTTATCTCTCCATCGGTGGGCACCCAGTAGTTCGACTCAAGGTATCTCTCCACCACCTTCGGTATGGGGGCGTCCGCCTCCCTCAACTCCTTCACCGTCCTCTCCCGGGCCTCCGCCCTGAAGGTCATCTCAAAGGTCCTCTCCTTGTGATCCCCGATCCACTCTGCATACAGGTAGAGGGCACCGCTCTCCGGTTCACGATACACGGCGGAAGAGGCGAAGTTGCCATCCACGACCACATCCTCGATCCTCTGGTGATCGTCGGATACAGGATAGGGAAACCAGAGCCGGACGGTCTTTGCATCCTCCGGAGCCTTCAGATCGATCTTAAAGGTGACGATCCCCCTCCTCCAGCCGGCAAAGGCCAGCCCGGGCAGCAGGAGGAGCAGAAGAAACAGCAGAGACGCCTTTACCTTCATGGAACCTCCCTGGTAGATGGTATTTCCCCGGATCCAGCGATAACCGGTGTTATGGGCGGCACGACAGGACCTTCAGTCATTGCCGTTCCGACACCTCGTCCGGGACCCCGGGGTGAATGTTACGCATCGATACCCCGCCCAAGCTCCGATCGTTCCGCCCCTGCCGTCTTCGTCAACATCTCTTATCGCTGGATTCGGATTTATATAATTATCTGATATAATATATAGAGATGTCCAATACTTTTATCCGATGATTCGTCCTCAAGGCATAGAGACGATCTATTGAAGAGGCATCAGCCGTGGATATACATCATCTGAGGATATTCGCCGCCGTTTACAGGACCAGGGGCTTTTCCAGGGCCTCCGAGGTGCTGCACCTGAGCCAGCCCACGGTGAGCGAGCACATAAAGAACATGGAGGAGGAGCTGGGCTGCAGGCTCTTCGACAGGGTGGGCCGGACGATAATCCCCACCAGGGAGGCGGAGGTAATCTACCCGAAGGCGGTACAGATCATGGAAGAGCTCGAAGGGCTCAAGGAGGCGGCCACACTTGCCGGAAGCGCCGTGAAGGGGGAGCTGATCATCGGGGCGAGCACCATCCCGGGCACCTATATCCTTCCTGCCGTTGCCTCGGAGTTCAAGAGGCTCAACCCGGGCGTCTCCTTCGAGGTGATCATCGGAGACTCAAGAAGGGTCACCGAGATGGTCCTTGACCACGTACTCCGCCTGGGCATAGTGGGAGCGGTGATGGAGCCCGGGAGGCTCAGCTATCAGCGCCTGATCGAGGACGAGCTGGTCCTCGTCGCCTCTCCGAGGGTGGTGAAGAAGGAGGTCCTCGATGTGGAAGAGATACGGAGGGTCCCGCTCGTGATGCGCGAGGAGGGCTCCGGAACGAGGAAGGCGATGGAGGCCATCCTCGGCGAGAGGGGGGTTGAGGTGAAGGAGCTGAAGGTTGCGGCCGTGCTGGGCTCGACGGATTCCGTGAAGCAGGCACTGAAGGCTGACCTGGGCGCCTCGGTACTCTCGAGGATCGCCGTGAAGGAAGAGGTCCGGAGCGGACTCCTGAAGGAGATCAGGATAAGGGGGCTGCGCATGAAGAGGGACTTCTACCTCATCACCCATAAGAGGCGGTCGCTGCCCAACCCCTACAGGACTTTCCACGACTACATCAGGGAACACCTGGCACAGAGCGGATGATTGACACGACGGCAGGGGTTGTGGTAATTTGCCTTGATCGCGATTGTTCTGTTATCAACAGACCCTTGAACGCAGGAGAGGAGGTGACGTATGGCAGGGAAGAAACTGCCGGAGCAGTATGTCCTGATCAAGGAGAGGCATAGGGGGCTTTTCAAGGCCGTCGAGAACCTCGGCAAGGCGGTGAGGAAGGAGGGGCCCCTGAAGGAGAAGACCGCCCAGTTGATCCAGCTCGCCGCAGCCGCGGCCATCCGGTCGGAAGGTGCTGTGCACAGCCATACAAGGAGGGCGATCGAGGCCGGAGCAAGGCCTGCGGAGATCTATCATGCGATCATCCTCCTTACGAGTACGATAGGGTTCCCCACGGTCTCAGCAGCGCTGAGCTGGGCCGAGGACGTGATAAGGGGCGGGAGAGGCGAGAAGGGTTGAAGGCGGCGGGAAACGCGGGACGCCTATCTTGAGAGCCTCTCCAGGAGCTCCTCGGTCTTCTTCAGGTACCGGCCGAAGCCGGTCCAGTCCTCTTCCCTGAGGGCCTCCCTCGCCTTCCTGAGGCTCTGAAGGGCCCTCCTGCCCAGCTCCCGCTCGGAGAGGTCCTCCGCCGGCGCCCTCTCGAGGAGCTTGATCTCGGGCAACTCAGCCCTGAAGAGCCTGGCCATCGCTGTCTGGAGGTTCTCCTCCATCACCACCTCCTTGCCGTAGGCCACGATCACCCTCCTCAGCTCCGGAAGCCCCACCCTGTCCGTCGCCACAAGGTAGAGGGGCTGGACGTAAATGAGTGAGTTCTCCACGGGGATGATCAGGAGGCTCCCCCTTATCACATCGGAGCCCCTCTGACCCCAGAGGGTGAGCTGCTGGGATATGTAGGCGTCCTGGTCGATGCGGGCGTCTATCTGCCTGGGTCCGAAGACCAGCCTGTCCCGCGGGAAGGTGTAGACGATGACCTTACCGTAGTCGTCACCATCGCTCCTCGCCGCCATCCATGCCGCGAGGTTGTCCCTCTTGGAAGGCGTGAAGGGAAGGAGGAGGACGAACTCCTCGCTCTCACCACCGGGGAGCTTCATGATCAGGTAATAGGGCTCCATCGTCTTGCCCTTGTAGGAGGGTATCTCCCAGAGGTCCTCCTTGTTGTAGAAGACACCGGGGTCGGTCATGTGGAAGAGGGTGAACATCCTCGCCTGTATCCTGAGCAGACTCCTGGGATAACGGATGTGCCTCCTCAGCCCCTCGGGCATCTCCGAGATGGGCTTGAAGAGGGTGGGGAAGATCCTCCTGTAGGTCTGCACAATTATGTCATCTTCATCCACTATGTAGAAGGAGACCGATCCGTTGTATGCATCGATGACGATCTTGACGGGGTTCCGGATGTAGTTCAGCCCCCTCTGCACGGGCTTCGAGTAAGGGAGTCTGCTTGAGAACGAGTAGGCGTCGATGAACCAGTAGAGCCTGCCGTCGTCGGAGACGACCATGTAGGGGTCGGGATCATAGAGGAAGAAGGGGGCGATCGTGTTGACCCTCTCAAGGATGCTCCTGTAGTAGAGGATCCTGCTCTCAGAGGTGACGTCGGTGGAGAGGAAGATCTTGAAGTTGCCGAAATGGAGGGCGTAGAGCATCCGCTTCAACAGGGAGGAGAGCCTGACGCCTCCGGTTCCCTCGTAGGTGGTGTAGACGTTGCCCTCCGTGGTGGGATAGCTGAACTCCCTGACCTTCGTATTGACGATCACGTAGTCGTTCGGCTTCTCCCCGTAGTATATCTCGGGCCGGACCACCCGGGGGCCGGCCGTCGAGACGGGAGGGATGTCCTTTATGACGAGCTCCGGGAGGCCCTCCCTGGTTATGCCGCTCACAGGGCCGCTGGCAAGGCCGATCCCGTGGGTGAAGACGAGCCTCTCGTTTATCCAGGACTTGCCGGGAAGGTCCTCGTAGGAGAGCTCCCTCGGTGAGAGCATCATCTGGGTGTACTTGCCGTCGATCATGTACCTGTCGTTGTCCACATCGAGGAACTTGTAGTAGGTCCTTATCTGCTGGAGCTGGCTGTACGTCTTCAGGAGGGGCTCCTCGTCCCAGAGGCGGATGTTCCTGATCGTGGAGATGTTCTTCTCGATATCCTCGAAGGTGAGCTCGTCGGTCACGTTGAAGGGCTCGGTCTGTATGCGCTCGAGGTCGTAGCCGTACCTGCTGAACCTTATGTGGTGGCCGATGTAGGGTTTCTCAAGGACGATCTCGTTGGGCGAGACCTTGAAGCTCTGCAGAAGCGAGGGGTAGAGGCCGAGCCCGAGGAGGTATGCACCGCCGAGGATGACCAGTGGAAGGAGCGCCGCATACCTGGAACCCTTCTGGATCCCCACGAAGAAACCGACCGATGCGGCAAGGGCGACGGCGGCGACTATGTTCAGCATCAGGAGCCTGGCATGGACGTCCGTGTAGGAGGCACCGTAGAGGACTCCGTGGTCGTTGAACAGGAGATCGTACCTGTCGAGGAAGAAGTTGACCGAGAGGTTGACGATCCAGAGCGACAGCAGGAGGGCGAGGTGCGTCCTCACCCTCCTGTCGATGGTGATCAGCCCCTCTATGTAGGTGACACCGCCGCGCAGGGCGTAGTTCAGCGCCGTCAGGGTGAGGGAGGCGAGGATCAGTATGCTCAGCATGCCGTTTGCAGCGTTCAGGAGGGGAAGCGTGAAGATGTAGAAGGATACATCCCTGCCGAAGAGAGGGTCGGTGAGCCCTGCAGACCGGCCGTTCATGAAGAGGAGCACTTCCTCCCATTGGCCGCTCCCGGCCAGCATCGCCACCACCGCGGCGAGTATGGAGAGGTACACACTCAGGTGCTTGATCACCCTGTTGATGTCGATCTGCTTCAGGCCGTAGAGGTTCTGATCGATGGTGTAGAGCCGCCCCTGGGGGAAGTCCTTCCTGTTCGCCAGCAATACATTCACGAGGAAGAAGGCAAGGGCGAAGAGGCCGGCGGCCAGGCCGGTCAGCACCTTCACAAGGAAGCCCTTCCTGAAGACCGCCTCGTAGCCGACCTCCTTGAAGAAGAGCCAGTCGATGTAGAACCCGAGGGATGAGAAGAGACCCGCCAGGAGGACGAGAGCGACGGAGACGAGGACGATGATGAGGACGTTCCTTTTCATCCATCTATTATATAGGGGGCATCATGCATTAGTCCATCTCTTTGTCAACCACCCGCCGGATACCATGGTGATCCCGTAGAGGACGACACCGCCGAGGACGTCCACCACGTAGTGGTAGCGGCAGTATACGGTGGAGAAGAGCAGGAGGACGGCGAGGGGGAGGAAGATACGGAAGAGGCGCCGTTCGTAGCGGTGGCAGAGGTGGACAACGACGAGTGTGACGGCTGTGTGACCGCTGGGGAAGGCGTCCCTCTTTATACCCTCGATGCTGTTCAGGAGGTCGTATATCCCCTCAAAGAGGGCCACACCCTGGAGCTGGACCGACTGGAGGTGGGCCATCGTGTACCTCGGTCCGAGGGCGGGGAAGAGGATATAGCCCACATAGGAGAGGTAGAAGCAGAGCACGATGTGGGTGAGCCCCTCGTTGAACTCGGCGTCCCTCCCCTTCCTCTTCAGGACCACGCCGAGGATGAGGGGGAGGAAGTAATAGCTCGTGTAGCTGAGCTGGAGCAGCTCCGTCAGGTAGGGGTTGACGATCCTCTCGAGCCAGACCGTGGGATAGACACCGAGCAGCCAGTAATCGATGCGTATCAGGAGGTGATCGATGTCACGGGGGTTCACCCCCCGGATCAGCTCCGTCATGGTGTCGTACACAAGGAGTATGGCGACGACGGGGAAGACGATGTCATGGAAGCTCCTCAGGACCGCCTCTTTCACCCCGGATCGACCGCCGGGGTTGGAGGGCCTGCGGGAGAGCGCTGTCAGTGCCAGCTGCAGGAAGAGGATGCCGAGATAGGTGGCGAGCAGCCTCCCGGAGTCGACGACGGAGTCGTTGTAGATCATCACGAGGGAGGCAAAAAGGAGCACGAAGGCGATCATCACGGCGTCCGCAGGTCTTATCGCGGCAAGACTCATAGCTTGTCCAGCGCCCTCATCACGGCCTTCCTCCGCTTCGACAACCTCCGGGGCGAGCCCTTCCTGACCCGCCGGTCCTCTTCCTCGTATTCGTCGAGGCGGGCCTTCGCAGTGAAGTCATCCATCTCAGAGGGAGCCGTCTTCTCCTCCCCTCTCAGTGCCTGCCGGAGCCGTGCGAGGAACTCCTCCGAGCCCACAGGCACGGACCCGTGGGACCAGGCGAAGTCAGCCACCTCCCTGTCAGAGCTGACGACGACGAAGAACCTCTTCTCCCGCTTCACCATCCCCTTGATCACGTCGTCGGCCTTCGTGCCGATCCTGGAGAAGACCACCCTCACGCCGCCCTCCGTCTTCACCGTATCCCTGTACGATGAGCCTCCGTGGCCGTCGAAGACGAGGGTGACGTCGTGACCGCTCACCCTCCGGTACTGTATGAGGCTCCTGATGAGCTCCCTCCGCCGGGAGTCGAGATCCCTGTGCGCCGTTCCGATGAGGTTGTAGCCGTCTATGATTATATGCATCTACCCGCCTCCGAGGTCCGACTACCGGCCCTTCCTGTAGTTCTTCATGAACTCGATCCAGATCGGGAGGGCGGCCCTTGAACCGGTCTCCTTCCTCCCTATCGGGGTGTTGTCGTCCCTCCCCACCCAGACACCGACGGCCAGCCGGTCGTCGAACCCGACGAACCATGCATCGGTGTAGTCATTGGTCGTTCCCGTCTTCCCGTAGACGGGCCGCCCGATCACGGCGGCCCTCCTGCCCGTGCCCTCCAGGACGACGGAACGGAGCATGTCCCTGATCTCGTCCACCACGCCCTCGTCGATCACCCTCTCGGCGTCGGGATAGTTCTCCTCCAGGATCAACCCGTCCCTGTCCTCGACCCTCTCGATGAAGAGGGGCTTCAGCCTGTAACCCTCGGCGAGCGCCGCATAGGCGTAGACCATCTCCATGAGTGTCACCTCGGAGGCACCGATGGCGGTCGAGAGGTAGGGGTGGACCTTGCTGGTTATACCGAGCTCCCCCGCGGTCCTGACGATGTCGTCTATCCCGATCAGGTCGGCGAGGCAGACCGTTGCGGAGTTGAGGCTGTGCGCAAGGGCGTCCCTCAGGGTGACCTCGCCGTTGTAGGTCTCCTCGTAGTTGCGCGGCGTCCAGACCTCGTCCTCGCTGTCAGGCACGGGATAACCGACCTCTGCATCGATGATCCTGTCCTCGGGGATGAAGCCCTTCCTGAGGGCGGTGAGGTAGACCACCGGCTTGAAGGCAGAGCCGGGCTGCCTCAGGGCCTGTACCACCCTGTTGAACTGGGTCTGCCAGAAGTCGCTTCCACCCACCATCGCCTTCACCGCACCGGTCTTCAGGTCGATCGCAAGGAGTGCGGCCTCGACACCGGGCTTGACGCGCCTGTTCAGCTCCTCTATGCCCTTCTTCACCGCCTCCTCAGCCACCTCCTGCAGGTCCATCTCGAGGGTCGTGTATATCCTGAGTCCGGTCGTGTAGAGGCTGCCCGGATACCGCTGTTCGAGGTCGTGTCTCAGGAACTCGACGAAGTAGGGGGCCCGGTACTTCCTCCTGTGGGGCTTCTCCGGGAGGGGCTCTTGCAGCGCGGCGCGGAACTCCTCCGAGGTTATGTATCCGAGCTCGAGCATCTTCTTCAATACGATGTTCCTCCTCTTGAGCGCCTTCTCGGGGTTCTTGAAG
Source organism: Nitrospirota bacterium (assembly GCA_015492515.1). GTDB lineage: Bacteria > Nitrospirota > Thermodesulfovibrionia > Thermodesulfovibrionales > JdFR-85 > S146-64. The sequence continues at coordinate 21,301 of WGEZ01000062.1, read as the reverse complement.
GGTGAGTAATAGGTGGGGGCCCTCGGGAGGGCTGCAAGGAGGGCGGCCTCGGCAAGGGTGAGTTCCTCCGCAGGCTTGTTGAAGTACGTGTGGGCCGCTGCATCTATACCGTAGGCGTTCGTCCCGAAGTATGCCTGGTTCAGATAAAGCCCTATTATCTCATCCTTCGTGTACCGCTTCTCGATCTGGATGGAGAGGGCGGCCTCCTTGATCTTCCTCGAGAGGCTCCTCTCGGGCTTGAGGAAGAGGAGCTTTGCAAGCTGCTGCGTTATGGTGCTGCCGCCCTGGACGATCCTGCCGGCCTTGATATCATAGATCAACGCCCTTGCTATGCCTATGAGGTCGATGCCGTGGTGGCGGTAGAACCGCTCATCCTCGATCGCCACGAAGGCCTTCTTCACTTGATCAGGTATCCTGAAGTAGGGGACGAAGGTCCGCCTCTCCACGTAGTACTCCGCGATGAGTTCGTCGTCGGAGGAGAAGACCCTGGAGGCCTCCACAGGGGTGTACTCCTCGAGCGCCTCCACACTGGGAAGGTCGGAGAGGCTCCAGAAGACGAACCCGGTGAGGACACCCGTCAGTACACCCAGCAACGCAACGACTGTCAGCCTCCTGAACATCATGATATTATAACCAATTATGAAGATACCCTGCGGCAGCCGCAGCCCCCATTCACCTGCTGCATCTTCGATCCGCTTCCCGCCGCCCTCTCTCGGGTCTCGAGGCTTGACATAGGACCCGGTTAGCTATATGATATTAACTGCGGGGCCGTCTCCCTCGGAGGCTGCCTCGACGCAAGGACCCGGTGGAGGGAGGAGAGGCCCTCTCCGGGGCTTCAGGAGGCGCTCTCCGAACCCCGCCGGCACGGTCATCACGGCTTGAAAAAAGACCCCCTTTTATGGTTATTTTATATGCATCCACTGTGACGGACGGCGAGAGAGGACCCGGGGGCCTTCCCTCTGCAGAGCAGCCGCTGTGCGGCGAATGATGAAGCAGCATCGTTCACTTACCTCCGGGGCGATGGAGCCGCGGGGTGCCGCCTTCAGGGCCTGAGGCGGACGGACCCCGCTGGTCACAACCGGGCCGGATAAATGAACAAGGGGGTTCTGTAATCGCTTCTGGAGATGTTCAAGGCAAAGATCGTCCATAGGCTATTCGTTGCTTTCCTTCTCTATCTCCTGGCCCTCCTGCTACCCCTTTCCTACCTGATCCAGAAAGACCTGAGGGAGTCTCTCACCGAGACGGTGATCTCCGAAGGGGAGGAGAGGGACGCCGGTCTCATCAGGGACGGCCTCGTCAAGGAGTTCTACAAAGACATCGCGGTCACCTCCGTCTACGCCGTCACCGTCGCCTTCCTCCTCTCCCTCCTGCTCCACAGGAGGCTTCTCAAACCCCTAAAGGCCCTCCAGGTCGGGGCAGAGGCGGTCAAGAAAGGAGAGTTGGATACGAAGATACCCGTTCAGTCCGACGACGAGATAGGCGAGATCACCAGGGTCTTCAACGAGATGCTGATCAATTCCAGGGTGAGGGCGAAGGAGCTCCAGCGGAAGGAACTCTATGTGCAGATGATGAGCGACGCCCTCCTCGTGATCGGAGAAGACGACATAGTAGTCGACATCAACCCCGCCTTCACGGAGATGTTCGGATACAACCGGAACGAGGTGATAGGTTCGTCGATACTGAGCCTCTTCGATGGGAAGGACAGGGTCCTCGTCAGCAGGGAACTTGACTCCGAGGTGCTGAAGGAGGGGTGCCGGAGGTTCAGGGCCTCCGTCCTTTCAAAGGAGGGGCAGCGGATACCCGTATTGATGACCTTCCGGCCGGAGATGAGGGATGACTCCATCGTCAGCAAGATCGGGATCATAAGGGACCTCAGGGATGAGGCGAGGCTGCTCGACGAGGTGCAGGAATCGAGGAAGCACGCCGAGACCATAATGAACAGCATAAAGGACTCGATCCTCGCCATAGATTCGGAGTTCACGATAGTGAGGGCGAACACCGCGGCGCTGAAGAAGTACGGAGAGGACATCGTGGGCAGGAAATGCTATGAGACGACACACCTGTACTCCGAACCCTGCTGGAAAGAGAACCTCGACTGCCCCGTGAAGGAGGTCTTCGATTCGGGCGGTGTCTGCAGGACCGTCCACGAGCACTACGACAGGACGGGCAAGCGGTTCCACGAGGAGATCGTCGCCTCTCCGGTGAGGAACCCTGAGGGGGAGGTGACCGAGGTCATCGAGCTCCTGAGGGACGTGACGGAGCGGATGAGGTACATGGATGAACTGAACAGGAGGAACCGGGAGCTCTCGCTGCTGAACTCCATCGCCTACTCGATCAACAGATCGACGACCCCGGAGGAGATGTTCAGCAAGGTGCTCGACAGGCTGGCGGAGGCCTTCGGCATGGACGGCTGGGGCGTGATGACCCTGGATGAGGAGAACCAGATGCTCACCTGTTCCTACTACCGAGGCATCCCCGAGGAGTTCGTCAGGAAGGTGGAGAACATACGGCTCGGTGACGACATACCCGGAAGGGTGGCCATAACAGGCGACGCCGTCACCACCCGCGACATCACCACCGATGAAAGGATAGCCTATTCCATGCTGAAGGACTCGGGCATGAAGGGCTACTGCTGCATCCCCATAAAGGGGAAGGAGCGCGTGCTCGGCGTGTACTGTCTCTTCAGATTCAAGGAACACACCTTCACCAGGACGGAGGAGAGGATACTGAAGTCCACGGGCGAGATGACCGGCCTCGCCCTGGAGAACATCAGGCTCTACGAGAAGATGAAGGAGATGTTCGAGAGGCAGAAGAGCCAGCGCCTCCAGCAGCAGAAGGATCTCCTGGAGTTGACCTCGAGACTCGTCACAGCGGGCGACATAAAGGAGGTGATCCGTATGACCTCGTTGATGGTGAAGGACTTCCTCTGTTCAGACGCTGTGCTTTTCTGGGAGCAGAAGGGGGAGGAGACCCTCGTCCTTGGATACCACCTCGGTCTGAGGCCGAAGACCAGAACCATCTCCATGGATGCCGCCTGCACCGAGACCTACGCCGTCAGGAAGGCCGCCTGCACCGGTGTGTATGATATCAGGACGGACGAGCGTTTCCAGGTCACCGAGGACCTCAGGCCTTTCAGGTCCGTCCTCTCCGTACCCGTGATGGTCCAGGACCGCGTGCTCGGTGTATTCACCTTTGCCACCAGGGTGCCGCGGGTGTACAGAGAGGACGAGATACACTTTCTCAGGATAGTCACCAGCATATTCGCCGTCGCCCTCGAGAGGAGCCAGCTTTATGAGAAGCGGATCAACGAGCTCGCCCTGGCGGAGACGATACTGAACACCATATCCGAAGGGGTATGCACCGTCGATACCGATGGAGTGATAACCTCGGCCAACAACTCGGCTGAGAGGATCCTTGGGATACCCGTCACAGCACTCATCGGGACCGACTACAGGGAGATATTCGACCAGCCCGACGGAGGGGGGACCAGCCCCGTGGCGAAGGCGCTTGCCGGAGAGGAGGGCACGGCGGAGTATATATTCCGAAGGTCGAACCAGGAGACCGCTATACTGGTGAACTCCCTGCCGCTGCTCGATTCCTTCGGCAGGATCTACGGGGCCGTGCAGGTCTTCAGAGACGTAACCAGGGAGAAGGAGATAGACAAGATGAAGAACGATCTCATCCGCTCCGTATCCCACGAGTTCAGGACCCCCCTGTCAGCCATCGTGGGCCTGACGGAGATGATCATTGACGACGAGGTCGAGAGCGACAGGGCGCAGAGGTACCTGGAGACGATATACAAGGAAGGGCTGAGGCTGACCGAGCTGGTGTCGGACCTCCTGAACATCTCCAGGATCGAGAGCGGAACGGAGACGCTGAAGTACTCGGAGATAGACTTCGCAGACCTCGTCGAATCGATGAAGAAGATCTTCGAGAAGGCCATAAAGAACAAGAGGATCGCCTTCTACACCGAGATCGACCCCACCATAACGGAGTTCTACGGTGACAGGGGGAAGCTGAGTCAGCTCCTGGCCAACCTCATCGACAACTCCATCAAGTACTCTGATCCAGGCTGCCGGATAACGCTGAAAGTGAGGCGGACAGGCAAATATGTTATAATAGAGGTGGCTGACACGGGTTGGGGTATTCCGGATGTCGACCTGCCGAGGTTGAGCGAGCGTTTTTACAGAGGAAGGCACGGCGAGAAGACGAAGGGCACCGGCCTGGGACTGGCTCTTTGCAAAGAGATCGTAAAGGCCCACGACGGTAATCTGGAGATAGAGAGCAGGCTGAAGGAAGGAACAACGGTCACGGTCGTTCTACCCATCAAGAGGCTGGAAGATGTCCAAAGTAATAATAATCGATGACGAGCCCTTTATACTGATGATGATCGAAGACAAGCTGAAACGGGCGGGTCTCGAGGTCATCAGCCTGAGGGAGAGCAGGAGCGCCATCGATGTAATCCGGAAGGAGAAGCCGAACCTGATCATCCTGGACTGGATGATGCCCGAGGTGAGCGGGATAGAGATCTGTAAGGCGATAAAGTCAGACCCAGACCTCGCCAGCATCCCCATATTTATGCTGACCGCAAAGGGACAGGAAGACGACGAGAAGCTGGGGATCAAGTGCGGGGTCGAACGATACATAACCAAACCCTTCAGCCCCCGGATACTGATGGAGACGGTTCTTGAACAACTCGGTATTAAACAGAACTAAAGAGGATCTCAGGGTCACCGTCAAAGAGCTAAGCGACACCTACGAGGAACTCTCCCTCCTGTACAGACTCACAGAGGAGTTCTCAGGCCTCGGCGTGGACGAGATCTGCCGTCTCCTGTTGAAGGAGGTCACCTCGCTCCTCGATGCAAAGACCGCCGTGGTGCTCTTCCTCGGCGAGGAGGGAGACCACCTGTATACAAAGGTCTGTTTCGGCGACTGGGACCGGAACACCACCTTCCGGTGCAAGGACAACTTCCTCTGGGACGCCCTCCATAAGAAACGGACGATCACCATATGCAACACAAACGACACCGGCAGGGAACCGAGCAACTTCAACTGCAACTCCGTGCTGATAGCGCCCCTGACGGGGAAGCGGAAGACCATCGGGCTCGTGATGGTCGCCGACAAGACGAGCGGCGACGCCTTCTATTCAGGGGACATGAAGCTGCTGACCGCCATCACCTCTCAGGCGGCGCTCTTCATCGAGAACGCCATGCTGGGGCAGGAGATGCAGTTCTTCCTTACAGGCACCATCAGATCCTTCGTGAAGGCCCTGGAGGCCTCGTCCCGCTGGACCGCCGGCCATACCGAGAGGGTGACCCGCTACGCCATAGCCCTCGGCAGGCTCCTGGGGCTGACCAGCCAGGAGCTTGAGAAACTGAGGATAGCCAGCCTGCTGCACGACATGGGAAAGATCGCCACGCCGAAGGAGATACTCAACAAGGCGGACAAGCTGAGCGACGACGAACTCTTCGAGGTGAAGCGCCATCCCATAGTCGGGGCGGAGATACTCTCGGAACTGAAGGGTTTCACGGAGATAATCGAATGGATAAAGTATCATCACGAGCATTACGACGGGACAGGCATCCACGGGCTCAAGGGCGAGGAGATCCCCATGATGGCCAGGATCCTGGCGGTGGCCGACGCCTTCGACGCCCTCACTTCGGACAGGCCCTACAGGAAGAGGAAGACCCTCGAGGAGGCCGTGAGGGAGATAAAGAACTCCACGGGAAGCCACTTCGACCCGAAGGTGGTGGAGGCGTTCCTCGAATGGGTCGACTCATCCGACGACGTTATATCTTCTGACCCTGAAGTCGACTTTTAGCGCCTCGGCCACCTCTCTGCACCTCTCCACATCCACTCCCGGGGCATCGACGACCGTCACGGTGACCTCGGGTATGCAGCGCCTCGACTCCTTGATGAACTCGATCACTCCTCTGTACGCACCCTCCATCAAAGGCTTGCAGAGCCTGCGGTAGGTCTCTTCATCCTGTGCATCGAGGCTTATCGATATGGAGTCGACCACACCCTTCAACTCGGGCAGAATGTTCCTGCCGTGGATCATGTTCCCCTGACCGTTGGTGTTTATCCTCACCCTGCCGCCGCGGTCCTTTATCCATCCTGCCAGGGCCTTGACCAGGTCGAGCCTGAGCAGCGGCTCACCGTAGCCGCAGAAGACGACCTCCCTGTATGCCGATGGATCACCGATCGCCTCCTTCAGCTCCTGGAGCCCGGGCTCGTGGTCGAGCCTCAGGTAATGCCCCTTCACATAGTCGGAGTGGAACCTGACGCAGAAGGAGCAGGCGTTCGTGCACCTGTTTGTGATGTTCAGATAGAGGGAATCCCTTATCCTGTAGGCGATCCTGCCCCTGGGGGGGGCCTCTCCTATACCGAAGAGCCTTCTGGCGTTGAGGCTCGTGATCCTGGCGATGTCACCGGTGCTGACGCCCCTCAGCTCGGCGAGCCTCCCGGCGGTATGGATCAGGTAGGACGGCTCATTCCTCCTTCCCCTGAGAGGGACAGGGGTGAGATAGGGGGCATCCGTCTCCATGAGCAGGTACTCGTCGGGCACCTCCGACGCTATCCCCTGGAGCCTCCTTGCATTCTTGAAGGTCACGGGACCGGCAAAGGATATATACAGCCCCATGGCCATCGCCCTCTCCGCCATATCCATGTCGCCGGAGAAGCAGTGCATCACACCGCGGTTGACACCCGTCGCCGAGATGATCGCCAGCGTGTCGGCCTTGGCCTCCCTGCTGTGGATGACCACGGGGAGGTCGAGCTCCCTGGCGAGCCTGAGCTGGGCCTCGAAGCTCCTCCTCTGCACATCCCTCGGGGAGCGGTCGTAGTGGTAGTCGAGGCCGGTCTCGCCTATGGCCACCACCTTTTCGTGCCGTGCGAGCTCCTTCAGCCTCGCCACCGCCTCATCGTCGAGCTCCGCGGCGTCATGGGGGTGTACTCCCACCGTGGCATAGACAGGGCCGTGTGCAGCAGCCAACCTGACCGCCTCCTCCGAGCTCTCCACGTCTGAGCCGATGGTGACCAGGACCTCGACCCCGGCATCTGAGGCCCTCCTTATCACGTCCTCCCTGTCCGGGTCGAATTCCGGCATCTCGAGATGGCAGTGGGTGTCGATCAAGGTCTCCCCGGAAGGCGGAGGTTCTCTATGCCCCATATTTCCTTAGACGGCCGGAGTTGGCAAGGGCGAGGGGAAGGAGCTGTTCGGAGGGGAAGATCCCGAGCTCGCCCTTCAGGCACTCCCTCTCGGAGAAAGAGCTGCTGAGGTTGCCGAGGACATAGGGGGAGTTCAGGATCACCGGCACGGGGTGCCAGCTGTGCTCCTTCATCAGTGCAGGTGTTGAGTGGTCTCCAGTGATGATCAGGACATCCGGCCCGAGATCGAGTATCGCGGGAAGATGGGAGTCGAACTCCTCTATCTTCCCCACCTTGGCTTCAAAGTTTCCGTCCTCACCGAAGGAATCGATCTTCTTTATGTGGAGGAAGAAGAAGTCGTAGTCCTGGAGGTTCTCCTTCATGAACTCTATTTCCTCCTTGATGTCTCCGTTGACCGGCGGGGTCTCCATCCCCACGAGCCTCGCCAGACCGCGGTACATGGGATAGACCGCTATCGCGAGGGCCTTCAGGCCGAAGACACGCTCGAAGGGTGGGATCGAGGGCACCTGTGATATCCCCCTGAGGAGGATGTAATTGGCCGCCCTCTGGTCCTTGAGGATCTCCCTCGCCTTCTCGATCAGCTTCTCCGCTATCCTCGCCACCCGCTCCGACTGATGGTTTGCAGGCTCGGGCTTTCGGGGAGGCTTTCCGGTCTTCTGGGGGTCCGAGTCGTTGACCTGGTCGGACCCCTCCTCAAGGGGCTCGGGAAAACGGAACACAACGGCGAACCTGTGCTCGATACCAGGGGCGAAGATGAGCTCTGCCTCGTCTATATGGCTTATCTCCTTCTGGAGCCTCTCCGTAAGCACCCTGCTCTCCTCTGAAGGGATCCTGCCGGCCCTCCTGTCCTTCACCAGGCCCTCCTGGAGGGTGGCGTAGTTGCACCTCACGGCCACGTCCGTGTCTCTCAGCTCGAGCCCGAGACCGAGGGCCTCAAGCACCCCCCTGCCTATCCGCCACCTCAGGGGGTCGTAGCCGAAGATGCCGAGATGCCCGGGTCCGCTGCCGGGTGTGATCCCGTAAGAGACCGGCACGTGGAGCCCCGTGGCCGAGACCCTTGCGAGGCCGTCGAGGTTCGGTGTCCTTGCAGCCTCGAGCTCTGTCTTGCCGTCGACGGGAAGCCCTCCGAGCCCGTCGAGGACCACGAGGAATATCTTCGTCTTGTTCTGCTGTACCAGGTCCTTTATCAGTTCCTGCGTCATGTTAAGCTCCGCGTCCCACGTCCGGGAATCTCGACCTCTCCTCCTTCGTGAGCTCCTGATAGGCCACCACCACCACCGCAGCCATGTATCCCATGTATGCACCTGTAACGGACATCCCTGCAAGGAGCCCAATGATGGAGACCCTCAGCAGCATACTGACCACTACCGCGGCCAACCCGATCAACAGGATCGATGCAAACAGGAGGAAGGTGCTGCTGAGGTTGTTCGTGACGACCCGGACGCTCTTCTTCATGGCCTTGAAAGGCCCCATCCCCTCCAGCATTATGATCACGAAGGTGAAGAGGAAGAGATAGGCCACGATTATACCGGGGATGAGCATGAGCATGAAACCGAGCATCAGCAGAAGCCCCACCATGAGGCCGGCGGTGAGGAGGCTGCCCATCCTCACCACGGCGGCTCCGAATCCGCGGCCGAAAGAGGTCTTCCCCTTCTCCTTCGCCTCCACCACCATGGCGGCTATCATACCCTGGGCGAAGCCGTAGAGGATCCATCCAACGACTGCCATCACCGACTGTATCACCACAAGGCCCGCGAACCTCTTGCCGGAGGCCCCGATCTCAACGGGCTCCATCGTCAGGATCCTTCCACTGATCAACAGGACCGTGAGGAAGCCGCTCAGGAGGGAGACCAGTATGGGAGGTGCCACTATCACCGGATGCTTCCTGAGCAACTCGAGGCCCTGTTTCAATATCTCCTTCACGTTCATCTCTGCACCAAGACACCGCCTTCATCCCCTGCTCGGGGGTAACGAAAAGGCCCTGAGCTTTCGGTGTGGCTATCGGCATTGTCAAGCACCGGATTGTTGGGAAGCCGCGGGCTGAACCGTCTGCCTGAATCCGTCGTACCCCCTGGTCGTGTAAAAAATGATATCACTTTGAGGGAGGGGGAGTCAAACGGAGGGAGCGACGGGGCCTCAGGAAAGGACGGAGGGGTTTCTGATAAACTAAGGGGGGAATCAAATACCCCGTCACCGGAGGACCTTGAGAAGCAGACTCGGACAGCACTTCCTCTTCGACCCCTCGATCCTGAGGAGGATCATCCTGGCAGCCGACCTGTCACCGGATGACCTCGTGGTGGAGATAGGTCCGGGCAAGGGCCGTCTCACGCGCATGCTCTCCGGGGAGGTGAAGGAGGTCCTCGCCATCGAGGTGGACCCCTCTCTCTGTGAGGGGCTTAAGAGGGAGCTCTCGGATGCGCATAACATAACCGTGCTCTGCGGGGACGCCCTTAAGTACCCCTACCACAGGCTCCCTCCCTTCAAGGTGGTGGCCAACATCCCCTTCTACATCACGACCCCCTTGATCTTCAGGCTCCTGTCGGAGAAGGAGAGGCTCATCTCCGCCACCCTCACCCTCCAGAGGGAGGTGGCGGAAAGGATCGTGGCCGGTCCGGGCGGAAAGGACTACGGGATACTCACGCTCATGGTCCGGTACCGTACCGAACCGAAGATCGCCTTCTTCATCCCCAGGGGTGCCTTCGTCCCTCCTCCGGAGGTGGACTCTGCGGTGATCCATATGAGGATGCTGGCGAGGCCGAGGGTCTGCGTTTCCGATGAGAGGCTCTTCTTCAGGGTGATCAAGACCGCCTTCTCGCAGCGGAGGAAGATGATCGCCAACTCCCTCAGGCCCCTCTGCAGGGGTATCAGGGAGGTGCTCGGGGAGGCTGGAATCGATCCCGGCAGAAGGGCGGAGACGCTCACCATGGACGAGTTCGCCCGGATCACGGAGCTGATCCGCAAACAGGGGGGCGGGGGCTAACTCGTCTCGCAGGGCGGGACCTTCTCCTTCAACGCCCTTAGTCTCGCCTCGGAGAGCTCGGGCTCGACTGTATAGGTGGGCAGGGCGTACTCGTCCTTCTTCTTTATGAGGAGCCAGTCCTTCTCCTTCATCCGCATCAGGACGAACCGTCCTTTCAGCTTCTCTCCGTGGAGGAAAAACTCGATCCGTCCCGCGTCGATCCCTCCGGCAAGGAGCTCGTACCTGCCGGAGTCCCATATGAGCACAGGCCCCGCACCGTAGTGCCCCTCGGGTATTATCCCTTCGAAAGCGCCGTATTCAAGGGGGTGGTCCTCCACCATGACGGCGAGCCGCCTGTCCTTCGGGGCCATGGAGGGACCCTTCGGGACCGCCCAGGACCTGAGCACACCGTCCATCTCGAGCCTGAAATCATAATGGAGACGCCTCGAATGATGCTCATGTACGACGAAACGGGGCATGATACCCTCCGACGCTGAATCCGTGTATAACCCGGATTCAGCGACAATCGCTGTTGTGAGGCAGCACGACGGGGTCTTCGGTCATTCCCGGCAGGGCCTCCGAGTGAATCTTGCTGTTCACCCCTCGGGTGAATCTTACGCAAAATTCAAAACCCCTCAGACCCGATCGTGCCGCCCCTGCTGCCTTCGTTTAACTCTCTTGTCGCTGGATTCAGGTATAATATAACACGCTCCAGCGGCCGATTGTAAAGCACACCCCTCATTGACATCATCAGGGGCCGGTGTTATTATTAAAGTAGTCAGGCACCGGTGCCAGGGCTTCCGGCCGGCTTTCATCTTTACGGCACCGTCTTCCGTCAGGACTCCGTGGAATGGACCGGGGCTTCGAGATACTCGATATATCAGGTGACGTGGGACTGAGGATCAGGGCCGCTGACCTTGAAGAGCTCTTCGAATACGGGGCCATCGGACTCTACAGCCTCATCACGCCCCTCAACGGGGTCAAGGCCGTTGAGACCGCAGAGATAGAGGTGGAGGGTGAGGGCCTCGAGGGCCTCTTCGTCGGGTGGCTGAACGAACTGATCTTCCGGTTCGACACCTACGGCTTCATCGGCAGGGAGGTGGAGGTGGAGAGCGTAAGCGACCGGATGGTCGCGGCAAGGGTCGGGGGAGAGGAGTTCGACCCTGAGAGGCACGAGAGGGGGCTTCTTCTGAAGGCCGCCACGTACCATGACCTCAAGATCGAGAAGGACGACGGCGGCTGGACCGCTGTCGTGATCTTCGACATATGAGGTATAAGGCTGAAACGATCGAACAGGCGATCGACGACCACCTTGAAAGGGGGTGATGAGATGAGCCGTGCAGGACTTGTCAGGCTGGACCCGAACCGCCTCAAGGTGCCTGTCGGTTACACCGAGGGGATGCGGGTGCAGGGCATAATATACCTCGACGAGGAGCTCGAGGCCTTCCTTGAGGAGGGCTCGGTGAGGCAGGTGGCGAACGTGGCGACGCTGCCGGGGATCGTAAAGGCATCCCTCGCCATGCCGGACATCCATACAGGCTACGGGTTTGCCATAGGCGGTGTGGCCGCCTTCGACGTCAACGAGGGGATTATCTCGCCCGGCGGGGTGGGATACGATATAAATTGAGGAGTGAGGCTCCTGAGGAGCAACCTCAGTCGTGAGGAGGTGCTCCCCAGGATGAGGGACCTCGTGGAGGTCCTGTACGCAGAGATACCCTCAGGGGTGGGCTCAAAGGGCAAGCTGAGACTCACGAGACAGGACGAGGAGCGGCTGCTGAGGAAGGGGGCACGCTGGGCGGTCGAGGAAGGCTACGGCGACGCCGAGGACCTTGAGCGTACCGAGTCAGGCGGTGCGATAGAGGGAGCGGATCCCTCGCTGATCAGTGACCGGGCCTTCGAGCGCGGTAGGGCACAGCAGGGAACCCTCGGCTCGGGGAACCACTTCCTCGAGATACAGTACGTGGCAGAGATATACGATGAAGCAGCGGCTGCCGCAATGGGGCTCTTCCCCGGCCAGATGACGGTGATGATCCATACAGGCTCCAGGGGGTTCGGCCACCAGGTCTGCACCGATTACATCGAGGTGATGGAGAGGGCCGCCAGGAGGTACGGCATATCCCTCCCTGACAAGGAGCTCGCCTGTGCACCGATAAACAGCCCCGAGGCACAGGACTACCTCGCCGCCATGAAGGCTGCGGCAAACTACGCCTGGGCGAACAGGCAGTGCATAATGCACTGGACTCGTGAGGCCCTGATGAAGGTGCTGAGGACGTCGCCGAAGGAGCTGGGGCTCACCCTGGTATACGATGTGGCGCACAACATTGCGAAGATAGAGGAGCACGCAGTCAACGGAAGGAAGCAGAGACTCGTCGTCCACAGGAAGGGGGCCACCAGGGCCTTTCCTCCCGGCCATCCGGAACTGCCGGGGTTCTACAGGGATCTGGGACAGCCGGTCCTGATACCGGGTGACATGGGAAGGGCCTCCTTCGTGCTCGTCGGCACAGAGCAGGCCATGGAGGAGACCTTCGGCTCCACCTGCCACGGCGCCGGAAGGGTGATGTCGAGACACCAGGCGATCAAGAAGGCGAAGGGACGGGCGATATGGAGGGAGATGGAAGACGCCGGCATCCTGGTCAGGAGCGCCGGGAAACGGACCCTCGCTGAGGAGATGTCAGAGGCCTACAAGGATATATCGAACGTGGTGGACGTCGTCCACAGGGCCGGGATATCGAAGAAGGTGGCGAAGCTCAGACCCATGGGGGTGGTAAAGGGATAGGGGTCCGGGAAAAACGACGGCCCTTTCTGATATAATAGTTTATCCCCCTATGGCGGAGAGACCTGGCCTCTTTATTTTTCGGTGGGCGTAGCTCAATGGTTAGAGCACTGGACTGTGGCTCCAGGGGTTGGGGGTTCGAGTCCCCTCGCTCACCCCAATTCCCCGTATTCTCATACTCTCTCCCCTATAACGTTCAACGATGAACCTCGAAGAGACCATAACCGCCATATCCACCCCCCTCGGTGAGAGCGGGATAGGCATCGTCAGGCTGAGCGGGAAGGAGGCCCTCGGGATCGCCTCCAGGATCTTCCGCTCTCCGAGGGGGAAGGGGCCGGAGGAGGCTTGTTCCCACTCCATCCTCTACGGCCGTATAGTCGATCCCGCCGATGGAGATGTGGTGGATGAGGTCCTCCTCTCCGTGATGAAGGCCCCCAACACCTATACGAGGGAGGACGTGGTGGAGATAAACTGCCACGGAGGGATGATCCCCCTCAGGAGGGTGCTCGAGCTGACCATAAGGGAGGGGGCACGCCTCGCCGAGCCCGGAGAGTTCACGTTCCGCGCCTTCATGAACGGAAGGATAGACCTCTCACAGGCAGAGGCGACGGCGGATCTGATCAGGGCGAAGACGGAGAGGAGCTCTGCCCTCGCCCTGCAGCAGCTCTCCGGCAGCCTCTCCAGAAAGATCGCCTCCCTGAGGGAGGCCCTCATAGGGGTATGCGCACACATCGAGGCATACATCGATTTCCCCGAGGAGGACATCGACGTCCAGACCGCCGACGAACTGCTGCAGAGGCTGAACATGGTGATATCGGAACTTAAGAGGCTCTCTTCGAGCTACGACGAGGGCAGGTTCTTCAGGGAGGGCGTATCAGCAGCGATCGTGGGAAGGCCGAACGTGGGGAAGTCCTCGCTCCTGAACGCCCTCGTGGAGAGGGAGAGGGCCATAGTGACCGAGCTTCCCGGCACGACGAGGGATGTGATCGAGGAGTACCTGAACATAGACGGTCTGCCCCTCAGGATAATGGACACGGCGGGCATCAGGGAGGCCCACAACCTCGCCGAGAGTGAGGGGGTGAGGAGGAGCCTCCAGGCGATCGACGGCGCCGACCTGGTGCTTGCAGTGCTCGACATAAGCGTCCCCCTCGGAGAGGAAGACCTCGAGATCATCGAGAGGGTGAAGAACCGGAGGAGCATTGTCGTGCTGAACAAATCGGACCTGCCGCACCTGCTGGAGGAGGACCTGCTACCAGGGGAGATGACCAGGGTCAGGATCTCTGCAAAGACCGGCGAAGGGTTGGGCTCACTGAAGAGGGAGATCGGGTCCGCCCTGTCCGGGGGTGGTGCTTCGGAGGGGCTCATGGTGACGAACCTCAGACACAAGCTGGCCATCGACCGGGCGGCAGAGGCCCTGGCAAGGGGGGGTGAGGCCCTCAGGGAGGGCATGCCCTCCGAGATAACAGCCCTTGAGCTGAGGGAAGGGCTGAACAGACTCGGTGAGATCTCGGGTGAGGTGACGACGGAGGAGATCCTGGAGAGGATCTTCAGCCAGTTCTGCATCGGCAAGTGAACCCTGCCCCGCTTCGTAAGCGGGAGCGGAGGGGCTACGAGGCGGCGATCCTCTTCAGCTCCTCTTCGTCTATCCGGTACTCCCTCGCGATATGCTCCGGAGAGGCACCGGTCTGGCTCATCACCTCTCTGAGGTATTCGGAGAAGGTGATCTGCTTCTCACAGGTTGCAAGATAGTCCTTGAGCACCATCGCAAGACCCTCGGAGGGGATGCTGTAGCCCTTCTTCGTCGCCTCCTTCTCCCCTATATTCTCAGGTATGCCGATCACCACGATCCTGTCATCAATGATCATGAAACGGAGGTTGTGAACCATCAGACAACTGCTGTACACCACCTCGGCGCCGGCCTTCGTATACAGATAACCGAGATGAAGCCTGTCAGTGAACTTCGGCATGAGGTACCTGACGCGAACGCCCTTCTTCGTAACCATCTCGATGGTCTCGATGATGTCCCTCACCATATTCCTGTCATCCCCCGACGGCGGCCTGCCGGTTATACAGCCTGTGATCTCCGTCTCCGCGTTCAACATGGCGTCAAGGATGGCGAGGAAGTACTCCTGCCGTGTCAGCACCTTCGTGGCCTTCGTCACCTCGAGGATGAGCTTGGCCCGCTGCCTCCCTTCCTTGATGCTGTAAACGAGGAGCACGACGGTGGCTATAAGCAGTATCGATTCAAGGGTCAGTAGTCCTATCTCGATGGACATCTCCGTACCTTCCTGTCAGATCGTCTGCCCGGTCTGTCTGGCCGACCGGGTATATTTAAGCATATCCGTGGTGGATAATGCATCTTCCGTAAGGCGTTGAAGGCGGCTCATTCCCTGTAGAGGTGCACGTCCCTCTGCGGAAAGGGTATCTTCACCCCCCTCTCCTGGAACGTCTTGTAGATGGAGCGGTTCAGCTCATGGACAGTCAGTCCCCTCAGGGCGGGCTCCCTGGCCCAGCAGAGGAGCTCGAAGTTGAGGGACGAGTCACCGAATTGCCTGAACCTGACCCTCGGCGGTGGGTCCTCGATCACGTTTCCGTTGGCAGCGGCGATCTCCAGCAGGATCTGCTCCACGAGGTCGATGTCGCTTCCATAGGCGACGGAGACGGGGACCCTGATCCTGAACTTCGGTACAGGGGCGCTCTCGTTGATGATCTTCGTGTTGGCGATGATCGAGTTCGGGATGGTGATCAGGATGTCGTCCCTTGTCTTGATCCTGGTGCTCCTGATGCCTATGGCCACGACCTCACCACGCTCGCCCTGGTCAAGCACGATATAGTCTCCGATCTTGAAGGGCCTGTCCATGAATACGCTTATCCCGCCGAAGAGGTTCGCCATCGTATCCTTTGCGGCAAAGGCGACCACTGCGCCGGCTATACCGGCTGAGGCGACGAGGGGGGTAATGTTGACCTTCCAGAGGGAGAGGATCAGCAGAAGCACGGCCAGGACGACGACGATCTTCGTGAGGTTCTCGACAAGGGGTATGACGTTCCTGCCCAGCCCCGTGACGTCCGAGACCCTCCCCACGGCATGCTCTATCACCAGGCCGGTCGCCCTCATCATCGTGACCCCCCAGATGACGACGATCAGGGAATAGAGGACACCGTCTGCATAGAAGAGGAGCTTCCCTGCCGGCACCAGGTACGAGGCCGCGGCAGAGAGGCCCGCCAGTACGATCGTGAGAAATACGGGTCGGTGGACAAGGTCTATGATCCTGTCATCGAGCTCGGTCTTTGTGAACCTCGCGACCCTGCGGAGCAGCCTGTCGACGAAGAGGTCGGCCAGCCATGCCGCGGCCACAAAGACCAGCAACACCACCACGGCGTTGATGTACGGAGAGGACGATATGCCGAGCGACTCCGCCAGCCCTGCCATAGGTGATATTTTATATCTTTCAGCGGAGAAATAAAAACACCCCCGGCCCGGGCGGGGGTCAGGCTCTGTGGTTTTTCTACGACACCCTGTAATATAATAGGTGGAAAAAATTCCGAAGGAGGTCTTTTTATGATCAAGGTCTACTATGATAAAGACGCGGATCCAGGGCTGCTGAAAGGGAAGAAGATCTGCATCATGGGCTACGGGAGCCAGGGGCATGCCCACGCCAACAACCTCCGTGACAGCGGGATGGAGGTGATCATCGGGCTCAGAAAGGGCGGCAGCTGGCAGAAGGCCGAATCGGCGGGGTTCACCGTGATGTCCATCCCGGAGGCCTCAAAGGCAGCCGACGTCCTGATGATCCTCCTGCCCGACGAGTATCAGGCCGATATCTACAGGAGTGAGATCGCACCGAACCTCAGGCAGGGGGTGTACCTCGCCTTCGCCCACGGCTTCAACATACATTTCGGCCAGATCGTGCCCCCTCCCGAGGTCAACGTCTTCATGGTCGCACCGAAGGGGCCTGGCCACCTCGTCAGAAGCGAATACACCAGAGGCAGCGGTGTTCCATGCCTGCTGGCGGTCCATCAGGACCCCTCCGGTGATACCAGGGGGGTCGGGCTGGCCTACGCCTCCGCCATCGGCGGCGGCAGGGCGGGGATCATCGAGACCACCTTCAGGGAGGAGACCGAGACGGACCTCTTCGGCGAGCAGGTGGTCCTCTGCGGTGGCCTCACGGCCCTGATACAGGCGGGCTACGAGACCCTCGTCGAGGCGGGCTATTCACCCGAGATGGCGTATTTCGAGTGTCTCCACGAGGTGAAGCTGATAGTCGACCTCATCTACGAAGGCGGGATATCGAACATGCGCTACTCCATAAGCAACACCGCGCAGTACGGTGATCTCACCAGGGGACCGAGGATCATCAATGAGTCCACAAAGGCGGAGATGAGGAAGATCCTCTCCGAGATCCAGTCAGGCCGGTTTGCAAGGGAATGGATACTCGAGTGCAGGGCCCAGAAGCCTGTCTTCAATGCACTCACCAAGATGGGCGAGGAACACCCGATCGAGGAGGTGGGACGCCGCCTCCGGGCCATGATGCCCTGGCTCAAGAAGGGGAAGCTCGTTGACAGATCGAAGGCTTAGGGCCGGTGCAGCGGAGACCCCGGCCGTCCTGGACCATCCATAAGGCCGATGCCCCGGCTGCTCCGACACGGCCTCCTGCTGCAGCTCCTCCTCTGCGCCGCTGCCGCTCAGGCAGCCGCCGCAGGGGTCATCCAGGGAGAGGGGATTACGGTCCACTATGAGAAACCCCTCGGTGGTGCCGCCAGGGAGGTGGTGGACCTCTATCCCCGCCTGAAGTCGGAACTCGAGGCGAGCCTCGGCTGGGATATGGACTTCAGACCGAAGGTGCTGCTGCTCAGGGACGGGGAGACCTTCCAGAGGATGGCGGGAAACGACCTCATCGTCGCCTTCGCCTCACCGGGACGAAACCTCATAGTCATCGATTACTCCAGGACCGCGGCACACCCCATAACCCTCGAGACGACCCTCCGCCACGAGCTGGCCCACCTGCTGCTCCACCGCCACATCAAGGGGAGGCACCTCCCGAGATGGCTCGACGAGGGCGTCTCCCAGTGGGTGAGCGGCGGGATCGGGGAGATGGTGAGCGGGACGGACCGAAGGGTCCTGAAGGAGGCGGTCCTCCGGAGGAGGTTCATCCCCCTCAGGGCATTGACCGTGGGCTTTCCAGCAGAGGAGAGAGACCTCCGCCTGGCCTATGAGGAGAGCAGAAGCATCGTGGAGTTCATAGAGAGGGAGTTCGGCACCCGGGGGCTGCTGGACCTCCTCGGTCGTCTGAAGGACGGAGACGGACCCGAGGAAGCGGTCGTGAAGAGCCTCTCCGTCAGTATCGCTGAACTGGAGAGGAGGTGGCATGATCATCTCCTCAAGAGGATCACCTGGTTCTCCTATCTCAGCAACAACATCTACGGGATACTCTTCACCCTCGCAGCCCTGCTGACGGTGATCGCCTTTCTCAGACTCCTGCTCAGGAAAAGGGCCTACCGGGACGAGGACGACGAGGAAGGACCCGGGGCGTGACGATTCGGCCTGATCCTGCCCTTCTCCACGCATCTGAGGAAGACCGAGACCACCTCCGGGTCGAACTGTGTGCCTGAGTACTTCCTGAACTCCTCGAGGGCCTTCTCCATGCCCGGGGTCTTCCTGTAGGGCCTCTCTGCGGTCATGGAGTCGAAGGTGTCGGCGACGGCGAGTATCCTCGCCATCAAAGGTGTCTCCTCACCCTTCAGCCCGTCGGGATAACCCGTACCGTCATACCATTCGTGGTGGTGCCTGATCCAGGGGATTATGTGCCTCAACTGCCTTATGGGCTGGAGCATCTCTGCACCCCTGAGGGGATGCTTCTTCACCATCTCGTACTCCTTCTCATCGAGCTTGCCGGGTTTGTCGAGGATGACGTCGTAGGTGCCGATCTTTCCTATGTCGTGCAGGAGCCCGGCTATCCTGAGGTCCTCGAGCTCCCTGCCATCCATGCCCATCTCCTCCGCGATCGCCAGGGCGTACTCGGTGACCCTCTCCGAATGGCCCCTGGTCCACGGACTCTTTGCATCGATAGCGTCTGAGAGGGCCTTCACGGTGCCGAGGAAGAGCTCCTCGAGGTCCTGGAGGAGCCTTGCGTTCGCAAGCGCCACCGCTATCTGGGCGGCCACCTTCTCGATAGTCGACAGGTTGTCGGGCGTGAATGCCGAAGGCCGCTTCGCACCGATCGACATCACGCCCACGACCTCGCCCTTCACGACCACCGGGACCCTTATATGGGAGAGGAACCCCTCCTCAAGGAGGTTCTTCTCCAGCGGAAGTATTCCCTCACACTCCTTGAGGTTGGCGACAAACTCCGGCCTCTTCGTCATCACGACCGTGGCCGCCGAGGTATCGCTGAAGGGGACGAAGGCACCCTTTGAGAGGGAGGTGATCCCGAAGCCCGCCGCATACGTCAGCCCTCCCCTCTCTCTGTCCACGAGGGCGATGGTGGCCCTGTCGCAGGAGACGATCTTCGTCACCATCCTGATCGCCGTCTCCAGGATCTCCTCCGGCTCAAGGGTGGAGAGGATGCTCCTGTCTATCTCGTGCATCACCTGTATGGTCTCTATCCTGTGGGAGAGCTCCATGGCCCTGTTGATCGCCTCCCTGTAGAGCCTCGCCTCTTCGAGGGCGACGGAGACCTGATAGGATATCCCCTCCAGGATCTCCATGTCCCTCTCCGTGAGCTCCTTTCTGGACGTATATACCCCGACGAGGAGGCCGAGGTTGTCTTCCTTGAGGATGAGGGGGATGAAGATGGCGCTCTGGAGGCCCTCGATCCATCGATAGGGCTGACCCTCCAGGACAGGGGCCCCCTCCTTGAATATCACCATCGGTCTCTTCATCTGGAGGACCTTTCTCACAAAGGGGACCCCTTCGTCGAGCGTCTCCGTCCTGAACATGGGAACCAGTTCATGACTCAACCCGCAGCTCTGGCTCGGCCTGAACAGCCTCGCATCACCGTCCCAGAGATAGGACATGCATACGCTGCAGCCCATGATCCTGTGAGTGCAGCGGATCACCTCCTCCATGAGCCTCTCGATATCGGTGGTACGGGCCGTAGCCCTGGCGATCATCAGCAGGTTCGACGTTATCTCCATCTCCTGCCTCATCCTCTCCTCGGCCTGCCTCTGCTCGGTGATGTCCTCAAGGATGTGCACAGAGTACATGTACCCGCCCGCTGTATCCCTGAGGGGATAGAACCTTACCTTGAAGACCCTGTTGATCTGGGGGATGAGGATCTCCTCCTCATTCTCCTCCATCTCCTCTTCTCTCCCGAGCTCCAGGGCCTTCCGGCAAATCCTGAAGGGTCTGTCCATCCTGGGGAAGACCTCGATGTAGGGCCTGCCGATGATCTCATCGAAGGGGAGGCCGGAGATCGCCTGGTATGCCCTGTTCGCCCTCACTATCCTCAGCTCCCTGTCATGAATGAAGAGGGGATCGGAGATGGAATCGAACGTCGCCTCCCACTCCCTCTTGCCCTGCTTTATGAGCCTCTGGCTCTCTTCGAGGTCCTCCAGCATGTAGAGCATGGCCCTGCGGCTGTCCTCGAGGTCCCTCTCCCGCTCTCTCGCCCTGTCGAGTTCGCGACTGAGGCGTTCCACCTCTGCTTCGAGCTCTTTTATGCGGTCCTCGTTCATCTCGTCAGTCCCGTCTGTCCGGTCTATCCCGTCTGTTTGGTCTGTTCCGTTTGCCGGGCTTCCAGCTCCTCGATCCTCTGTTTCAACTCCTGGACCTCCCTTCTCAGCTCCTCCATCCTCAGCTCTCTGCCCACCATCAGCCTGTTGAGACGCTCCAGCTCGTCGAGCTTCCTCTTGAGGTTCTCCTCCATCATCTTCCGCTCCGTGACATCCTGCGTCAGCTCCACGATCTGGACGATCCTTCCCGTCCGGTCCTTCACAGGTGCCGCCGTGAGCTGGAAATAACGCCTCCCTCCCTCACCGTCGTATACGAAGACCTCGCCCTGCTCGATACGGCCGCTCCTGAGGACACGGTGGACCGCACACTCCCTCTCCGGATCCTTCATGTTGTAGATCCTGTGACAGGGCTGACCCTTCAGCCTCTCGATCGGTCCGAGCCACTCCTGCAGTATATCGTTCGCCCAGATGAGCCTCGCCTCGCTGTCCAGGAGGGAGAGCCCGGCACCGATCCCCCTGACGATGTTCTCGAACATCTCCTTCTCAGCCACGAGCTCCTCGGCGGCCCTCTTCTTCTCCAGGGCGTTCCGGACGTGGAGGAGCAGCTCCTCCACCTCGTAGGGCTTCTGCAGGTAGGAGAAGGCCCCCGTGTTCGCGGCCTCGATCGCCGAGCCGAGCGTGGCATGGCCGGTGAGGATGATCACCTCTGTGGAGGGTGATGCGGCCTT
>WGEZ01000061.1 GCA_015492515.1 Nitrospirota bacterium | reverse complement strand
CCTCCGGACCGCCTCCGTCGTGTGCTCCTTCGCCCTTCTCGCGGACTCCAGCGCCGAATACCCTAAGGCGAGATTCGCGGTCAGTGCCGAGGAGAATGCACAGCCCGTTCCGTGGTATTGTCCTTTGAACAACCTCGACTCGAACCTGTGGAACTTACCGCCGTCGTAGTAGAGGTCGACGGCGGATTCCGTCCCGGAGTGGCCTCCGGTGAGATCAGGGAAGTGCCCGCCCGTTATTATCACGGCCTCCGCTCCCAGGGATTTGATCTTCACCGCGGCCTCCTCGAGGTCCTCGGGCCTCTCGATATTGACGCCCGTGAGCAGGGAGGCCTCGTAGATGTTCGGGGTCACGACGGTGGTCAGGGGGAAGAGCAGTTCCGTCATCCTCTCCAGGGTTGCATCCTCGATGAGGGGGGTCCCCGATGAGGAGACCGTTACCGGGTCCACGACGACCCTCCCGATGCCGCTGCCGCTGATCGCATCGGCGATCACCTCCACGACGGAGGGGCTGTAGAGCATGCCTGTCTTGAGTGCATCCACCCGGACGTCCTCGAGCAGTACGGCGAGTTGCTCTCTCACCGCAGCGGCCTCCAGGGGTCGTATGGACCTCACCCCCGTGGTGTTCTGTGCGGTTATCGATGTGATCACCGAGAGGCCGTGCACGCCGAAGCGGTGAAAGACCCTGATGTCGAGCTGCACACCGGCACCCCCCGTCGGGTCAGAGCCGGCTATGGTGAGGGCTGTCTTCATGCCTGGATGAAGGGGCACCTCCCTGGAAGGGATGGATGCTCAGAGTTTTATCTCTATATGGGCCCTGCTCCTCAGTGACCTGAGCCAGTCGTTGAGGGCCTCCCTGAACTTCTCCTTCAGCAGCAGCCTGCCCGCACGCTCCTTTGCGGAGACCTCCGGGCCCGTGCCGCTCCTGCCCTCGAGCTTGATTATATGTATCCCCTTGTCGGTCTGGAAGGGGCCTCGATACTCTCCGACCTCCATCTCCTCGACGAGGGCGAGGAACTCCCCTGCAAGGTCCTTCTTTCTGATGAACCCGAGGTCGCCTCCGTTTGAGGCGTTGGGGCCCTTCGAGTACCTCCTTGCCAGGGATTCGAAGGGTTCGCCGCTTTTCAGCAGTTCGATCACCTCCCGTGCCTTCTCCTCGGCCTCCTTCCTCTCCCGGGGCGTTGCGGCGGGGAAGAATATCTGTCGTATCCTGTAGCCCTCGGAGAGGTCGAGCTCTTCCCCCTTCTGCCGGGCGTATCTCTCTATCTCCTCCTCGGGCAGGATGAGCTTGCTGCGCACCTCGAGGTCCACGAGCTTGCTGATGATGATCTGTTCGGCGATCATCTCCCTGTACTCCTCCAGGGCGAGCCCTTCCTTCCGGAGGGCCTCGAGGAAGGTCTCTTCCGTCAACCCGTGCTTCCGGCGTATCTGGGCGAGGGCGTAATCCACCTCTTCTTCCGTTGCACCGATCTGGAGACGTCTCGCCTCGTGGAGCTGCACCTTCAGGTCGATCAGCCTCTCGAGGTACTCCCGTTCGAGTCCCTTGAGCCGCCTCCTCTTGTCTTCCGGACTCAGCCCGGCGAGCCTGTCCGAGAGCTCGAACTCCATGGTCTTGTAGAGCTCGCTCCAGGTGATCACGTCCTCGTCCACGACGGCAACGATCCTGTCCAGAAGGATGCCTGCAGCAGCGGCGGTTGCAAGGAAGAGGAGGGTCGTCAGTGCCGCTGGCAGAGACAGAAGCCTTGACATCGATATGGGTCCCCTTTCCGTATGATCGTCGGCTTTTCCGTCATCCGTGCCGGAGCCCCTGCAGAAGAGAGACTCACCGGCCGTTCATGAGATTCTGACATAATCGTTCGGTCAAAAGCAACAGGAGGCCTCAGAGGGACTTCTTCCTCAGCCTCAGGGAGTTGCTCACCACGGAGACGGAACTGAAGGCCATGGCGGCGGAGGCGAACATCGGGTTCAGCAGCGGACCGCCGAAGGGGTAGAGCACACCGGCGGCTATGGGGATGCCGATGACGTTGTAGAAGAACGCCCAGAAGAGGTTCTGTTTGATCGTCCTGAGGGTCAGCTTGCTCAGCTTGACGGCCTCCACCACGCTCCTCAGGTCGCCCTTTATGAGGGTGATGTCCGAGGCCTCCATGGCGATGTCGGTTCCTGTGCCGATCGCTATACCGACGTCCGCCTCTGCAAGGGCCGGTGCATCGTTTATACCGTCGCCGACCATGGCCACCACCTTCCCCTCGGCCTTCAGCCGCTCTATGATATCCACCTTCCCCTCGGGAAGGACCTCTGCAAAGAACCTCTCGATACCCACGGCCCCGGCGATGCGGGACGCCATCCGTTCGTTGTCTCCCGTCAGCATCACCACCTCGATCCCCATCGCCCGGAGTTCGGCGATGGCCTCCACGGAGCCCTCCTTCAACGAGTCCGATATCCCGAAGACCCCCTTCAGCTCCCTGTTCACGGAGACGAGGACGGCTGTCTTGCCCTCCGAGGTGAGTCTGTCGACGATGCCCGAGACCGGTGCCGGGTCTATACCCTCCCTGGCGAGCAGGGAGGGATTGCCGATGAAGACCTCGTCGACGCCGACCCTCGCCCTGATCCCACCACCGGGGATGGCCTTGAAGTCATCGGGCTCGACCAGGTCGAGCCCGAGGTCCCTGGCCTTCCTCACGATGGCCTCGGCGATGGGGTGTTCCGAGACCTTCTCGGCCGAGGCCGCAATCTGCAGCACGCTCTCTTCCTCGGTGGTATCGGTGCTCAGGATATCGGTCAGTTCAGGCTCGCCCTTCGTGATGGTGCCCGTCTTGTCCAGAACCACCGTGTCGATCTTGTGGGCCGTCTCGAGGGCCTCGGCATCCCTTATCAGGATGCCCCGCTCGGCGCCCTTCCCGGTCCCCACCATTATGGCCGTCGGTGTGGCGAGACCGAGGGCGCAGGGGCAGGCGATGATAAGGACGGCGATGAAGTTCATGAGGGCCATGGTGAAGGCAGGCTCAGGGCCGAGGAAGTTCCATACAAGGAAGGTGACCGCAGCTATCCCGATCACGGTCGGCACGAATATGGAGGCCACCTTGTCGGCGAGCCTCTGTATCGGGGCCTTGCTCCCCTGGGCCTCCTCCACAAGCCGGATTATCTGCGCCAGGGCCGTGTCCTTGCCGATCCTGGTGGCCCTCAGCTTGAAACTGCCGACCTTGTTGATCGTCCCGCCGAAGACCTGGTCGCCGACGGACTTCTCTACAGGCATACTCTCACCGGTCAGCATTGATTCATCGACCGAGGAGTATCCGTCCACCACGACACCGTCCACCGGTATACGCTCACCGGGCCGGACGACGGCGATGTCACCGACCACGACCTCTCCTATCGGTACCTCCACCTCCCTGCCGTCACGCTCGACCCTCGCCGTCTTCGCCTGGAGGCCGATCAGCTTCCTTATCGCTTCGGACGTCCTGCCCTTCGCCCTCGCCTCGAGGAGGCGGCCCAGCAGGATGAGGGTGATTATCACCGCTGAGGTATCGAAGTAGAGATGGGCCTCCAGCCCGCCGCGTTCGAATATACCGGGCAGGAAGGTGGCCACCACGCTGTAGAGGTATGCCGCGGAGGTGCCCACCACGACGAGGGTGTTCATATTCGTCGAGAAGTGTCTGGCGGCGGCCCAGGCGGCCCTGTAGAACCTGAGACCCGCCCAGAACTGAACCGGTGTGGCAAGGGCGAAGAGCACGAACCTCTCCGACAGCACGGGGATGCCCGTGAGGCTTCCGAGGAGGATCAGGACGGAGAGGACGGCACTCAGCCGGAACCTCCTGAGGATATCACGGAACTCCCTCTCACGGGCCTCCTTCTCCCTGTCGGTGAACTCCTCCGTTATCGTCTCGGCCTCATAGCCCTGGGCCTTTATCGCTTTCCTGAACTCCTCGAAACCGGTGAGTGTGGGTATATACTCCACGGACGCCTTCTCGGAGGCCAGGTTCACGTTCACGCCCACCACCCCGTAAAGCCCCTTCAGGGCCCGCTCCACGGCGGCCACACAGGCAGCGCAGGTCATCCCCTTCACGGCGAACTCCGTCTTCAACGTGGCCACGTCGTATCCCTCGGCCTTGACGGCCTGTACGATGCTCTCCAGAGGGACGTCTTCACTCACGCTGATCGTCGCCTTCTCGGAGGCGAAGTTCACGGAGACGTCCGTCACACCGTCGATCCTGCGGAGGGCGTTCTCAACGGCCTTCACGCAGGATGCACAGGTCATCCCCTTCACCGGTATCGTCAAGGTCCTCATGATATCTCCGTTGTTTGCGACGACCAGGGCCTGAACCGCCCCGGACGAGAGCTTGCCGCCGGGTTCTTTATTATTATATACTACCTGTTAATGAATAAATTGTGAATTTTTCCTGCATGGCAGGAGAACATCTCAAGGAGGAGGTCGAGTATCATGCCGAAGCCCGTGATTGACTGGGACCTTTGTGAGGGCTGCGAGTCCTGCGTGGCGATCTGCCCGGAGGTCTTCGAGATGCAGGATGACGGTAAGGCCTACGTCAAGAATCCAGACGCCTGTGATACCTGCGACTGCCAGGAGGCCATGGATACCTGCCCCACCGAGGCCATCAAGTGGGAGGACTGAGAACCGCAGGAGAAGGGGACGTCCCCTTCTCCTGTTAGGCATCCCCGGCTCAGGTCAGCGAGCCGGCAAGCGCCCTCTCTATCTCCTGCCTGTTGTCCTTGAACCCTACGAAGACCTTTCCGTCTATCACTATGGTCGGGGTTGCGAGCCTTCCATGTCTTTCGAGGAGTTCAGTCCTCGCCGCCTCGTCGGCTGAAACGTCTCTGTCGACGAACTCCACACCCTCTTCCGAAAGGAACCCTTTCAGTGCCTGACAGTCGCTTCACGTAGGCGATGTATATACGACGACCCTCTTCATTTCTCCGTCGTCTTCCCGGATGCCGCAGCCTTTCTCTGCGGTCTCCTCGCTGCGGTTTTTCCCGCGGCCGGTTTCGCCTTCCCCTTTGCACCGGTCTTCCGAGCCTTCGGAGCCGGCTTCTTCCCCTCTATCTTCGCGATCTGACCTTCGATCTTCTTGATCCTCTCCACGATCCCCTTCACCCTGGCATCCGTAAGCGGGTTCTTCCTCCTGTCCGATGCGATCTCGTAGACCCTGCCGCCGAGCTCGGTGAGGTTGACCTGTATCTTCTGCTTCAGCTCAAAGACGGCGATCTTCTTCTTGACGTCGTCGGTGAGGATGCCCGTCTTCTTCATGATCGCCGCCGTCCCTTCCTTGAAGACGTGAAGCCCCTCGTCGATGCCCTTCTTGATGTCCTTCCTCAGTTCATCCCAGAAACCCATAAGTCCTCCTTGAGATTTTTATTTGACCATTCTGCCTAAGATTATAACATAAAGTCAGGGCGCCAATTTAAAAAACTTTTGATTCTATAAAAAAATTTTTTCCTTGAATCCTTGACAAAGCAAGAATATATGTGATAAATTTCACGACACTTTCCACTCTTCACAGAGACTCAGGATTTGAGGAATGCTTGAACTGAACAAATGGTTTTTCGTCCAGCTGGCCAACTTCCTTATACTGGTCTTTCTGCTCAACCTCCTGCTCTTCAGGCCCCTGCTCAACCTCTTCAAGGAGCGGAGGGAGAGCATA
Source organism: Nitrospirota bacterium (assembly GCA_015492515.1). Taxonomy (GTDB): domain Bacteria; phylum Nitrospirota; class Thermodesulfovibrionia; order Thermodesulfovibrionales; family JdFR-85; genus S146-64. Next base: position 29,467 of record WGEZ01000061.1, on the reverse strand, counting down.
GAGGGGTCGATCGAGGAGGCGAAGAGGCTGAACAGGCAGAAGGACGAGGAGCTGAAGAGGTACAACGACGAGCTCGCCGGTGCAAGGGAGAAGGCGAAGGAGATCTATAACTCGCTGAGGCAGGAGGGTCTCCGGAAGCAGAAGGAGCTGATCGGGAGGACCCACGAGGAAGCCCTCCGGGAGATAGAGAAGGCCAGAGAGGAGATCAGGAGCGAGACCGGGAAGGCCCGGGAGCGGCTCGCCGAGTATGCGGAGAGGTTCTCGGAGGAGATCGTCAGGAAACTGATAGAGGTGTGAATGTCTGACAGGGGTGATCAGTGTGCCGGGCTGTTCCGTCCGGTTCTTTTCGCAGCGGTCCTTGTTGTTGCCACCCTGTATGCCGCGGCGGTATTCGCTTCCGCTGGAGGCGGTGGCGGTCACGCCCCTGACTGGAAGGACTGGCTCTGGAAGATCATAAACTTCGCCGTCCTCCTCTTCATCCTGGTGAAGTTTCTCGCCAAGCCGATGAAGAACTACTTCAGGCAGAGGACGGAGCTGATAGAGAAGTCCCTTGCCGAGGCGAGAGAGGCGAAGGAGCTGGCCCAGAAGGCGCTCAGGGAGGTGGAGGAGAAGCTGAAGCTCAAGGATCACGAGATAGAGCGTATCGTCGCCTCTGCGAGGCGTTCCGGCGAGGCGGAGCGCGACAGCCTCGTCGAACAGGGGATGCAGATGAGTGAGAAGATAAAGGAACAGGCGAGGGCCAATATCGAGCTGGAACTGAGGAACGCCAAGACCGCCCTGAGGGCCGAGGCCGCTGAACTCGCGGTGAAGCTTGCCGAGAAGAGGCTGAGGGAGAAGCTGACGGAAGAGGATCAGCTGAAGCTCCTGGAGGAGTCGATAAAGAGGCTGGAGGGTTAGGATGGCGGAGAGGGAGAAGAGGCTTGCCAGGAGATACGCCAGGATGCTCTTCAACGCCACAGGGCTGGAAGGGGCAGAGGAGGCCCTGCAGAACCTGACTGTTGTCAACGAGCTGATCGAGTCAAGCAGGGAGATAAAGAACTTCTTCGTCAGCCCCCTCATCGGAGAGGCCGAGAGGAACGGCGCGATCGAGGAGGTCTGCAGGAGGATCGGCCTTGCCAGGGAGGTCAGGAGGTTCCTGCTCTTCATGGCGAAGCGGAGGGCGGTGCACGTGCTGTCGGAGGTGATCAGGCACTTCACCGCCATATACCTCGAGAAGAAGAGGAAGGTGAAGGCGACGGTGATCACGCCCCTCAGGTTCAACGGCGGCTACGAGGCGAGGCTCGTGGAGTCCCTCAAGAGGCTGACCGGCAGGGACGTCGACGTCGAGTACCTCTATGATCCGGACCTCCTCGGAGGGGTTGTGGTGAAGGTCGGCAGCACCATGTACGACAGCAGCCTGATCGGTCAACTGAATCTGCTGAAGGAGGAGATGTTGAGAGGGTGAACGCCGGAGGGGTGCCTCCCTCCGGCGGCGTTCATAGCCCTGTCTCCGCCGGTGCCTTTTCGCAGGTAATGAATCAGTAAATAGAAGGGAAAAGGGGTGATTCTATGATGGAGATCAAGGTCGAGGAGATCAGTGAGCTGATCAGGAAACAGATCGCTGACTTCGAGAAGAAGGTGGATGTCAGCGAGATTGGCACCGTCCTGAGCATCGGCGACGGTATCGCGAGGGTCTACGGTCTGGAGAACGCGATGGCGAGCGAGCTGCTCGAGTTCCCCAACGGTATCTTCGGCATGGCCCTGAATCTCGAGGAGGACGTCGTCGGCGCCGTCATCTTCGGTGAAGACGCCCTGATCAACGAGGGAGACATCGTGAAGAGGACGGGCAGGATCATGGAGGTGCCCGTGGGTGAGGCGATGCTCGGCAGGGTCGTAAACGCCATCGGCCAGCCCATCGACGGCAAGGGCCCGATCAACGCAAAGGAGACGAGGCAGATAGACGTCGTGGCGCCGGGCATAGTGGACAGGCAGCCCGTCAAGGAGCCCCTCCAGACGGGGCTGAAGGCCATAGATGCGATGATCCCGATAGGCAGGGGCCAGAGGGAGCTGATCATCGGCGACCGCCAGACGGGCAAGACCGCCATCGGTATAGATGCCATCATCAACCAGAAGGGTGGTGACGTCTTCTGCATCTATGTGGCGGTCGGTCAGAAGAGGGCGTCCGTTGCCAGGGTCGTCCAGACCCTGGAGGAACACGGTGCCATGGACTACACCATCGTGGTGGCTGCAACGGCGTCTGAGCCCGCACCCCTGCAGTACATCGCGCCCTATTCAGGTTGTGCGATGGGCGAGTACTTCAGGGACAACGGAAAGCATGCGTTGATAATATACGATGACCTGAGCAAGCAGGCCGCCTCCTACAGGCAGCTCTCCCTCCTGCTCAGGCGGCCTCCGGGTCGTGAGGCATATCCCGGTGACGTCTTCTACCTCCACTCGAGACTGCTCGAGAGGGCGGCGAAGCTCTCCGACGAGCTCGGCGGCGGCTCTCTGACGGCCCTGCCCATAATAGAGACGCAGGCCGGTGACGTCTCGGGATACATCCCCACCAACGTCATATCCATCACCGACGGTCAGATATACCTCGAGCCCGACCTCTTCTTCGCCGGTGTCAGGCCCGCCGTCAACGTCGGCCTCTCGGTGAGCCGCGTCGGCGGTGCCGCACAGACGAAGGCCATGAAGCAGGTTGCAGGCACACTCAGGCTCGACCTTGCACAATACCGCGAACTCGCGGCCTTCGCCCAGTTCGGCTCTGACCTCGACAAGGCCACATTGATGCAGATCGAGCGGGGCAAGAGGATGGTGGAGCTCCTGAAGCAGGACCAGTACCAGCCGATGTCGCTCGATGAACAGATAATCGTCCTCTACGCCGGTACACAGGGGTTCCTGGACGACCTGGCGGTGGAGGCGATAAAGGACTTCGAGAAGGGGCTGTTGAGCTATATCAAGAGCGAGAGGCCCGAGCTCAAACAGGAGATAATGGAGAAGAAGGCCCTGGATGAGGAACTGAAGAACAAGCTCAACGCAGCCATATCGGACTTTAAGTCGACGTTTCAGGCTTAGTGTTTTCCGTCGCTCCTTTTCCATCGGCAAATGACAGATGATCTTTAGAGGCATTCGATGGCTACCTTAAGGGACATCAAGAGAAGGATAAACTCGATCAAGAGCACGGCGAAGATAACGAAGGCCATGAAGATGGTCTCCGCCGCCAAGCTCAGGAGGGCCCAGGACAGGATGTTCGCACTGAGGCCCTATTCGGACAAGATCAGCGCTGTCCTCTCCTCCCTGGCACAGCCCGGCGGCGAGGATATGCATCCCCTGCTCAGGGTGAGGCCGAGAAAGACCGTCGAGGTCCTGATCCTCACGAGCGACAAGGGGCTCTGCGGCGCCTTCAACGCCAATGTAATCAAGGCGGGTGTGAACCTCATCGATCGGAAGAAGAGGGAGGGTTTCGAGACGAGTGTGAGCACCATAGGGAGGAAGGCGAGGGATTACTTCAAGCGGAGGAACATCCCCGTGAGAAAGGCCTGGACAGGGCTCTCCGGGAGGGTGACCTTCACCTCTGCACAGGAGGTGGCTGCAGCCCTCATGGAGGGTTATATCGACGAGACCTTCGACGAGGTCTATCTCGTGTACAACGAGTTCAAGAGCGTCATCTCCCAGAGGATCACCGAGGTCCGTCTCCTGCCGATCGGTGGGGTGGAGCACGAGGAGGGCCAGATGAAGGACTTCCTGTTCGAGCCCTCCGAGGAGGAGATATTCAGGAGGCTGTTGCCGAAGAGCCTGGAGATACTCGTCTACAGGGCCATGCTCGAGTCCCAGGCCTCGGAGGAGGCGGCGAGGATGACGGCCATGGAGAACGCCACCAAGAACGCCGAGGATATGATCGACAGGCTGACCCTCGAGTACAACAAGGCACGCCAGGCGTCCATTACGAAGGAGCTCATGGACATCGTAGGCGGTGCGGAGGCACTGAAAGAATAGTTGACGGAAAATACGATTGTACGGGGATACGGAATATGAGGATACGGAGAAGGCAATGCATGGCCTGTTCTCCCCTGACGTATCTTCGCATAACGAAATGACGGAGGTACCAAGATGAACGAAGGAAAGGTGGTCCAGGTCATAGGCGCTGTGGTGGATATGGAGTTTGAGGAGAAGCTCCCGGCCATATTGAACGCCCTGAAGATAGAGCAGCCGGCAGATCCCGAGAGGGGCATCCCGGAGATCAAGCTCACCTTCGAGGTTGCATCCCACCTTGGAGACAACAGGGTGAGGACGATCGCCATGGGGCCTACTGACGGACTCGTAAGGGGGATGAAGGTGGTGGACACGGGTCAGCCCATCGCGGTGCCTGTGGGCAACGCCACGCTCGGCAGGATAATGAACGTCATCGGTGAGCCCTATGACAAGGCCGGGCCCATCGAGACCGAGGAGAGGTGGCCGATCCACAGGCCGGCGCCTGAGTTTGCAGAGCAGGAGCCGGTGGCCCAGGTCTTCGAGACCGGGGTGAAGGTGTTCGACCTCCTCGTACCCTTCGTCAGGGGCGGCAAGATGGGGATGTTCGGCGGCGCCGGGGTCGGCAAGACGGTCATCATCATGGAGATGATCCATAACATAGCGATGGTCCACGGCGGCGTCTCCGTCTTTGCAGGCGTGGGCGAGAGGACGAGGGAGGGCAACGACCTCTTCCTGGAGATGAAGGAGTCGGGCGTCATCAGCAAGGCGGCCCTCATCTACGGCCAGATGAACGAGCCTCCGGGAGCGAGGCTCAGGGTTGCACTCACGGCGCTCACCTCTGCGGAGTATTTCAGGGAGCAGGGCCAGGACGTCCTCATATTCATAGACAACATCTTCAGGTACACCCTTGCGGGCTCGGAGGTCTCGGCGCTGCTGGGGAGGATGCCCTCTGCGGTCGGTTACCAGCCGAACCTCGGCACCGATATGGGGATGCTCCAGGAGAGGATCACCACCACCAAGAAGGGGTCCATCACGTCCATGCAGGCCATATATGTCCCGGCGGACGACCTCACGGACCCGGCCGTCGCCACCGCCTTCACCCACCTCGACGGCACCGTCGTCCTCTCAAGACAGATAGCGGAGCTCGGGATCTACCCCGCGGTCGATCCCCTCGATTCCACGTCGCGGGCTCTCGACCCGAGGATCGTGGGTGAGGAGCACTACCAGATAGCACGGAGCATCCAGAAGATCCTCCAGAGGTACAAGGAGCTTCAGGACATCATCGCCATCCTCGGGATGGAGGAGCTCTCCGAGGATGACAAACTGGTGGTCGCAAGGGCGAGGAAGATACAGAGGTTCCTGAGCCAGCCCTTCCACGTGGCAGAGGCGTTCACGGGCACGCCCGGCAAGTACGTGAAGCTCGAGGATACGATCAAGGGGTTCAAGGCCATAGTGGACGGCGAGTACGACGACATGCCCGAGCAGGCGTTCTATATGGTGGGTACCATCGAGGAGGCCGAAGAGAAGGCCAGGAAGCTCGGCTGGAGCAGGGAATAGCCAAGGGAGGATACGGAGACGGGGATGGCCGATAAACTGACCCTTGAAGTGGTAACACCCTACGGCCCGGTCCTGAAGGAAGAGGTGGACGAGGTGGTGGCCCCCGGCTCGGAGGGAGAGTTCGGGGTGCTGCCCGGGCACGTGCCCTTCGTGACCACCCTCAAGATAGGGATGGTGGTGTACAAGAAGGGCGGCTCCGTCGCCTATCTCTTCGCCAACTCGGGGTATGCAGAGGTGTACGATAACACCGTGCTGATACTCGCCGACAGCGCCGAGAGGGCCGAGGACATAGATGTGGAGAGGGCGAGGGCGGCCATGAAGAGGGCCGAGGAGAGGCTGAGGAAGGAGGCTGAGATCGACTTTGCAAGGGCCCAGGCGGCCCTTGAGAGGGCGATGATGAGACTTCAGGTCGCCGAGAAGAGGGGGATAAAGTGATTGCCCGACGGTGGAGGGGCCCTCTGTCCCGGAGGCGTCGGTGAGCTGAAGACGGTTGCAAAAAGAGGGCGCTTTATGCTTCAATATAGTTGCCTTTAAACCGGCACGGTGAGGCCGGTAAGGCAGGAGGACATAAGGATTGAAGGAATTTAGACCGATTCTGTGACCTTTCTCCCGAAGGCGGGGGAAAGGTTTTTTTGTGCCTTCATCCCCCTTTTTCAGGTTGTCCGAGATGGCCAAGGAACTCTTCGACAGCAAGGACATCGACCGTACACTCACCAGGATGGCCCACGAGATACTGGAGAGGAACAGGGGCGTGGAGAAGCTCTGCCTCGTGGGCATCCAGCGGGGAGGGGTGCATCTTGCCAGGAGGCTGGCTGAGAAGATAGCGATGATCGAGGGGAGGGAGACCCCCGTCGGTGCACTGGACATCGCCCTCTACAGGGACGACCTCAACATACGGAGGGAGTATCCGACGGTGAGGAAGACGGAGATCGACTTTGAGATAACGGACCATGTGGTGGTCCTCGTCGACGACGTGTTGTTCACCGGTCGCTCCATCAGGGCCGCGATGGACGCCCTCATGGACATGGGGAGGCCGGCGAAGATCGAACTGGCGGTGCTGATAGACAGGGGACACAGGGAGCTGCCCATCAGGGCTGACTTTGTGGGCAAGAACGTCCCCACCTCACTCATGGAGAGGATAGAGGTGGAGCTCCGGGAGGAGGGCGGCGAGGACAGGGTTGTGCTCTTCTCCGGAGGTGAGAGGGATGGCTGAGACGGTTCATCTGAAGGGAAAGGACCTCCTGGGGATGAGGGCCCTCAGCCCGGCTGAAACGGAACTGATACTGGATACGGCCGGAGGGTTCAGGGACGTCCTGAAGCGGGACATAAAGAAGGTCCCCACCCTGAGGGGGAAGACCCTGGTGAACCTCTTCTTCGAGCCCTCTACGCGGACGCGGACGTCCTTCGAGCTCGCAGCGAAGAGGCTCAGCACGGACGTGATAAACTTCTCCGTCTCCATGAGCTCCGTGGCAAAGGGTGAGAGCCTCATCGACACGGCGGCGACGATCCAGGCCCTCGGAGCGGACTTTGTGGTGATCAGGCACCCCGCCTCTGGTGTGCCGCACCTCCTCTCAAGGAGGCTCAGGGCCTCTGTAATCAATGCAGGTGACGGTACCAACGAGCACCCCACCCAGGCGCTCCTTGATGCGTTCACCATAAGGGAGAGGAAGGGGAGGGTCGAAGGCCTCAGGATCGCCATCGTCGGCGATATCCTCCACAGCCGGGTTGCGAGGTCGAACATCCACTGCCTCAGGTCCCTCGGCGCCGAGATAAGGCTGATCGGGCCCCCGACGCTCATCCCCGGGGAGTTCGTCCAGCCCGGGGTGCAGGTCTTCTACAGCATGGATGAGGGCCTCGAAGGCGCCGATGTGGTGATGATGCTCCGCATACAGATGGAGAGGCAGGACAGGGGCTTCTTCCCCACCACCGACGAGTACTTCAGGCTCTGGGGCCTCACCAGAGAGAGGCTCCGCCTTGCCAGGCCCGATGCCGTGGTGATGCATCCAGGGCCCATGAACAGGGGGATCGAGATCGATTCAGGGGTAGCCGACAGTCCCCAGTCGGTGATCCTCGAACAGGTGACAAACGGGATAGCCGTCAGGATGGCCGTCCTGTATCTGCTCTCCGGGAGGCCCCAGGAGGCGAGGGTATAGTAGTGATGAAGGGCAGCACCGGGAAGGACGGCGGCGCGGGGTTGAACCTGATAATCCGTGGGGGGCATATCGTCGATCCCTCGCAGGGCATCGACGGCATCGGCGATATCCTGGTGGAGGAAGGAAGGGTCCGCGGGATCGAGACGGAGGGCTCCGGCTTCGGCGCGGCTGAAGGCGGTCCGTACCAGGTGATCGATGCCTCTGGCATGTACGTCCTGCCGGGGCTCATCGACATGCACGTGCACCTGAGGGAGCCGGGGTTCGAGCACAAGGAGACCATAAGGACCGGGACCATGGCTGCAGTGAGGGGCGGGTTCACCTCTGTCTGCTGCATGCCCAACACCAAGCCGGTCAATGACAACGAGACGGTCACGGAGTTCATCCTGAGGAAGGCCTATGCCGAGAGCGCATGCTACATATACCCCGTGGGGGCTGTCACAAAGGGACAGGACGGCGAAGAGCTGGCCGAGATGGGGATGATGAGGGAGGCCGGATGCGTCGCCTTCTCCGACGACGGTCGTCCGGTGATGAACAGCCTCCTGATGAGGCGCGCCCTCGAGTACTCCAAGGCCTTCGGTGTGCCGATAATCTCCCATGCCGAGGACCTCAGTCTCTCCTCCAGCGGTGTGATGAACGAGGGTCCGCTGTCGGTGGAGCTCGGGCTGAGGGGGGTGCCTGCCGAGGCCGAGGTGATAATGATAAAGCGCGACATCGAGCTCGCCGGACTCACCGGCGGGAGGCTGCATGTAGCGCATGTCTCGACCGCCGGAGGGATCGACGCCCTCAGGGAGGCGAAGAAGAGGGGGATAGCGGTTACCGCGGAGACCTGCCCCCACTACTTCACCCTCACGGAGGAGGCGGTCAGGGACTACAATACCGATGCGAAGGTGAACCCGCCCCTCAGGACGGAGAGGGATGTCGAGGCCGTGAAGGAGGGGCTCGCCGACGGCACCATAGACGTCATAGCCACCGACCATGCCCCGCACCACAGGGACGAGAAGCTCTGCGAGTTCGACAGGGCGGCCTCGGGGATCTCCGGCCTGGAGACGGCCCTTCCCCTCTCTCTGAGGCTGGTCGAGGAAGGGGTGCTCACCATGGGCCAGCTTGTCCTGAAGATGGCCCTTACCCCTGCAGCGATCCTGGGCATAGGGAGGGGCACCCTCAAAGCCGGTGCCGATGCCGATATCGTGATCCTTGACCCCCGTCGGGAGTTCAGGGTGGAGTCGGAGAGGCTCCTGTCGCTCGGCAAGAATACACCCTTCGACGGCTGGTTGCTGAAGGGCGCGGTGCTGATGACCGTTGTGAAGGGGAGGCTGTATCGATGGGACGACTGATGTCCGGAGATGCCGAGGGGTGTTGCAGGTGAACGGAGGCGCTCGCACGGGGAAGGCGTTGCTTGTACTTGCCGACGGTACGGTCTTCGAGGGAGAGCCTCTCGGTGCCAGGGGGGAGACGAAGGGTGAGGTGGTCTTCAACACATCCATGACCGGCTACCAGGAGATACTCACCGATCCGTCGTACAAGGGGCAGATAGTGGTGATGACCTACACCCAGATCGGCAACTACGGCGTGAACGACGAGGATGTGGAGTCAGCCGGAGGGCCGAAGGTCGAGGGCTTCGTGCTGAAGGAATGCTCCGGATATGCGAGCAGCTGGCGCTGCAGGGAGGGTCTCGACGCCTATCTCCGTAGACACGGGGTGGTCGGGGTCCAGGGCATCGATACGAGGGCGCTCACGAGGCATTTAAGGAACCGCGGCGCCCAGATGGGCATCATATCCACGGAAGAGCACGACGCCCGCCGCCTGCACGAGCGGATAAAGGACGATCCAGGGATCGGCGGGATCGACCTCGTCCGCCACGTTACAGCGAAGGAGCCCTACAGATGGAGCGAGGGGCTCTGGAGATGGACGGGTGAGAGGAGGGCCGAGAGACCCGCCCCTTCGGCCTCTATCGTTGTCTATGACTTCGGTGTGAAGCTGAACATACTCCGCTGCCTCGCTGAGGCGGGCTTCGATATAACGGTCGTGCCGGCCAGGACCCCTGCCGAGGCCGTCCTGGAGACGGGGGCCGACGCCGTGCTCCTGAGCAACGGCCCGGGAGACCCGGAGGCCGTGGTCTACGGCATCGACAATGCAAGGAGGCTCATCGGGAGGATCCCGGTCTTCGGGATATGCCTCGGCCATCAGATACTGGGGCTCGCCATGGGCGGCAGGACATATAAACTCAAGTTCGGTCATCACGGAGGAAACCATCCGGTGAAGGACCTCTCAACGGGCAGGGTCGAGATAACCTCCCAGAACCACAACTACTGCGTCGATATCGAGAGCCTCGGCGGACAGGTCCGGCTCACCCACAGGAACCTCTACGACGGTACCGAGGAGGGGATGGAACATGTGGAGCTGCCGTTGCTCTCCGTACAGCACCATCCCGAGGCGGGGCCCGGTCCCAATGACTCAAGGCATCTCTTCCAGAGGTTCAGGCAGATGATAGGGGGGCATGAGGGGAGGTGAAAAAGGGATGAAAGGGAACGAGACATACAGGATCGAACTGGAGGAAGGCAGGGTCATCCTCAGGACGTCGTCCTTCAAGGCGGAAAAGGGCAGCGTCCTTCACAGCGGGATATTCAGCAGGGAGCTTGCATCGAGCTTCGTCGCCGTCGTCGCCGCGGTGCTCCTCCTCATATTCTTCGCCGTCCGGTACGAGCTCGGCCTTCTGCATTACATCGCTGCAGCCCTCGTCCTCGTCGTGGTCTTTCCCCTCTGCAGGATCTATCTGTTCAGGGAGCCTTATCTGGAGACCGTCTTCGATAAGACATCCGGCACGGTCTCGATGACCCTCAGAAGGCCCATACTGAGCAGGGGGCTCAGCATGCCGATCGGCTCGGTGAGGGACATCAAGGTGGAGCACGTGAGGATCGAGCCAGACAACCCTGACGCCGTCGCCTTTGTCGAGAGGATCGCACTGCAGCACGGCACCGTCATACCCGGGTTCGGAGAGGTGCAGGATTTCTACAACGTCCTCCTGGTGCATGATTCAGGGAGTTACACAATCCTGACGACCCGTACAGAGTCCGAGGCAGCGGATGTGGTCGAGAAGCTCAAGCGATATATCGGTGTAGAAGGCCCGAAGCGGGAGGACGGCGGCAGGGATGGGAGATCATCGAGGTAGTCAGTGCCGAAGAGGGATGATATTCGGAAGATACTGCTGATCGGTTCAGGCCCGATAGTGATAGGGCAGGCCTGTGAGTTCGACTACTCCGGCACGCAGGCCTGTAAGGCCCTCAGGGAGGAGGGCTACAGGGTCGTGCTCGTGAATTCCAACCCCGCCACCATAATGACGGATCCCGAGATGGCGGACGTCACCTACATAGAGCCCCTCACACCGGACATCCTCGAGCTGATCATCGCCAGGGAGAGGCCCGACGCCCTGCTGCCGACCATGGGAGGGCAGACGGCCCTTAACCTGGCCGTGGCCCTCTCGGAGTCGGACGTCCTCGACCGGTACGGTGTCGAGCTGATCGGGGCGAAGATAGAGGCCATCCGGAAGGCCGAGGATCGTGACCTCTTCAAGGAGGCGATGCTCGGGATCGGCCTGGAGGTGCCCCGTTCCGCCGCTGTCCACAGTCTGCAGGAGGGTGTCGAGGCCATGGGGCATGTGGGCTTCCCGGCCATCCTGAGGCCCGCCTTCACCCTCGGCGGGACGGGCGGGGCCGTGGCATACAACATGGAGGAGTTCAGGGTGCTCCTGGAGAAGGCCCTCGAGCTGAGCCCCGTGGGACAGGTCCTTGTGGAAGAGTCGGTGCTCGGGTGGAAGGAGTACGAGCTCGAGGTGATGAGGGACGGAAAGGACAACGTGGTGATCATATGCTCGATCGAGAACCTCGACCCCATGGGTATCCATACCGGTGATTCCATCACCGTTGCACCGGCGCAGACCCTCACCGACAGGGAGTACCAGAGGATGAGGGATGCGGCGGTCGCGGTCATTAGGGAGATCGGGGTCGATACGGGAGGCAGCAACATCCAGTTCGCCGTCAATCCGGAGGACGGCAGGATGGTCGTGATAGAGATGAACCCCAGGGTCTCGAGGTCCTCCGCCCTCGCATCGAAGGCCACGGGATTCCCCATAGCCAAGATAGCGGCGAAGCTCGCCGTGGGTCTCACCCTCGATGAGATACCCAACGACATAACCCGCGAGACACCGGCGAGCTTCGAGCCTACGATCGACTATGTGGTGACCAAGGTGCCGCGGTTCGCCTTCGAGAAGTTCCCCGAGGCAGACCCCACCCTCACGACACAGATGAAGTCCGTCGGTGAGGTGATGTCCATAGGCAGGACCTTCAAGGAGTCCCTCCAGAAGGCCATAAGGAGCCTCGAGGTGGACAGCTACGGCCTCGAGGAGAGGGCCGCCGGACCCGAAGGGATAACGGAAGGGCTGAAGAGGCCGAACGCGGAGAGGCTCTGGTACATCGCCCAGGGCTTCAGGGAGGGCCTCGGGATCAGCGAGATCCACGACCTTACGGGCATCGATCCCTGGTTCCTCCACAACATCAGGGAGATCGTGGAGATGGAGGCGGAGATCCGGAACTCCTCCCTCTCGCCGGAGCTCCTCTTCAGGGCCAAGTCATGGGGGTTCTCGGACAGGAGGATAGCCCTGCTCGCAGGTGGGGAGGAGGCCGACGTCAGGAGGCTGAGAAGAGACCTCGGCATGCGCGCCGCCTACAAGATGGTCGACACCTGTGCCGCCGAGTTCGAGGCCTACACGCCCTACCTGTACTCCACGTACGAGAGGCCCCGGTACAGGATCGAAGGCCCGGAGTCGCCTGAATGCGAGGCGAACCCCTCGGACAGGCGGAAGGTGGTGATCCTCGGCAGCGGTCCCAACCGCATCGGGCAGGGGATAGAGTTCGACTACTGCTGTGTGCACGCAGTCTTCGCCTTCAAGGAGCTCGGTTACGAGACGATCATGGTGAACTGCAACCCCGAGACGGTCAGCACCGACTATGACACATCGGACAGGCTTTACTTCGAGCCCCTCACCCTTGAGGATGTCCTGAACATAATCGAGGTGGAGAGGCCCGATGGGGTGGTGGTACAGTTCGGCGGGCAGACCCCCCTGAAGCTGGCCGTCCCCCTCGAGAGGGAAGGGGTGAGGATACTCGGCACCCCGCCCGATGCGATCGACAGGGCGGAGGACAGAAAGAGGTTCAGGGCCCTCCTCCAGAAGCTCGGTCTGAGGCAGCCCGAGAGCGGAACCGCCATGAGCCCGGAAGAGGCGGTGAGGGTGGCCGGAGATATCGGGTATCCGGTGATGGTGAGGCCATCCTATGTGCTCGGGGGCAGGGCGATGGAGATCGTCTATGACGAGGGCAGCCTGAGGGGATACATGGAGAGGGCCGTGAAGGCGTCCCCGGAGCACCCCGTGCTCATCGACAAGTACATAATGGATGCCACCGAGGTGGACGTGGATGCGGTCTCCGACGGAGAGGCCGTGGTCATAGGCGGCGTGATGGAGCATATCGAGGAGGCCGGTATACACTCCGGGGATTCGGCCTGTTCCCTGCCGCCCTTCTCACTCCCTGAGAGGGTCGTGGAGGAGATAAAGCGGCAGACGAGGGCCCTCGCCAGGGAGCTCGGCGTGGTGGGGCTGATGAACGTACAGTTCGCGGTGAAGGGTGAGGATATCCTGATACTCGAGGTGAACCCGAGGGCCTCGAGGACCGTTCCCTACGTGAGCAAGGCGACCGGCATCCCCCTTGCCAAGGTGGCCGCAAAGGTGATGGCCGGCAGGAGGCTCTCCGAGCTCGGCATCGTAGCCGATCCGGCCCCCCGGCATGTGGCCGTGAAGGAGGCCGTCTTCCCCTTCGACAGGTTCTTCGGTGTGGATACGATCCTCGGCCCCGAGATGAAGTCCACGGGCGAGGTGATGGGGATCGACTGGGACTTCGGGCTCTCCTACGCAAAGGCGGAGGCCTCGGCGAAGAACCAGATACCGCTGAGGGGCAAGGTGTTCATAAGCGTCAGGGACGAGGACAAGCCCGGCATCCTCGATATCGCCAGGACCTTTCTGGAGCAGGGCCTCAAGATCGTGGCAACGAGGGGGACCTCGGCGTTCCTCAGGGAAGAGGGCATCCCCGCGGATTTCGTGTACAAACTGAACGAGGGCAGACCGAACATCGTGGACCTGATCAAAAACAAGGAGATTAGTTTTATAATAAACACTGTGGAGAGCGCACGCGCCCAGAAGGACTCTTTCTACATCAGGGAGAGCGCTCTGAAGTACAGGGTCCCTTACACGACGACGATCTCCGGTGCCAGGGCCGTTGCCAGGGCCCTCAAGGGGTTGAAGGAGAAGGAGCTTACCATCCTCTCGATCCAGGAGTACCACGGGAAGGGGGCCGGATGACGATCGTATGTCAGGGGGAGGTGGAATGACAGCAGAGAAGGTCGACTACATACTGAAGGGCGATTACGTGCTGACGATGGCGGACTCGCTGGACCCCATCCGGGACGGTGCAGTGGCCGTGAGGGGTGAGCGTATCGTCCATGTCGGACCCTCCGCCGATATAGAGAAGAGGTACTCCGCTGAGAGGACTCTCGGGGGGAAGGCGAAGGCGGTGATGCCCGGCTTCGTCAACACCCACACCCATGCAGCGATGGTCTTCTTCAGGGGCATGGCCGACGACCTGCCGCTGAAGGTCTGGCTCGAGGAGCATATCTGGCCCGCGGAGACGAGATGGCTGAGTCCCGGATTCGTTGCCGATGCGACGGAGCTCGCCTGTCTGGAGATGTTGAAGGCGGGCGTCACCCTGTACAACGACATGTACTTCTTCGAGGACGCCTCTGCAGAGGCTGTAAAGCGGATCGGGATGAGGGCGGTCCTCGGCGTGGGGATCCTCGATTTCCCCACCGCCGCGGCGGAGACCACCGAGGGTTATCTCGCCAATGCCGATGAGTTCATCGGAAGGTGGGCCGGCGACGAGCTGGTGACCCCCTCGATAGCCCCCCATGCCACCTACACCTGCAGCCCTGAGACATACGGGAGGGCGCTCGAGATAGCCGACCGCCACGGCGTCGCTGTTCATACCCATCTGCACGAGACCCGCTGGGAGGTGGAGGAGATAAAGAGACGGTACGGGAAGAGCCCTGTGGAGCTCCTCCACTCCGAGGGGCTGCTTGACAGCCGTGTCCTCGCCGCCCACTGCGTATGGCTGACCGGCCGGGAGATGGAGATCCTTGCCGAGAGGGGTGTGAGCGTCTCCCACTGTCCTGAGAGCAACCTCAAGCTCGCGTCAGGCATTGCACCTGTGACGGAGATGCTGAGGGCCGGCGTGAGGGTCACCTTCGGAACGGACGGTGCAGCGAGCAACAACGACCTTGACGTGATGAGCGAGATGGCCACCGCTGCAAAGCTCCACAAGGCGGTCTCGGAAGACCCCACCGCCCTGACCGCCCGGACAGCGATGCTGATGGCCACAAGATGGGGTGCAGAGGCCCTCGGCCTCGGAGAGCGGGTGGGCAGCCTCCAGCCGGGGAGGCTCGCTGACGTCGTGGTGGTCGACCTCCACAGCCCTCACCTCACCCCGATCTACGACATCTACTCCCACATGGTGTACTCGGCAAAGGCGTCGGATGTGGAGACCGTGATGGTCAACGGCAGGGTGGTGATAAACGACGGTCGGCTCACCACCCTCGAGGAGGACGAGATCATCCGGAAGGCCGGGGAGTGGAAGGAGAGGATCGCATCATGAAGGCGATCTGGAAGGGGAGCATCACCTTCGCCCTTGTGTCCATACCGGTGAAACTCTACTCAGCGGTCAGGAAGGCCGGCGTGCCGCTTCATCTCCTCCACAGGAGGTGCTCCACCCCGCTGAAGTACGAACGGTACTGTCCGGAGTGCGACGCCGAGGTGGACTGGGAGGATGTCATTCACGGCTACGAATACGACAAGGGAAGGTACGTGCTGCTGACGGACGAGGAGCTCCAGTCCGTCCATCGTGGCGGGAGGAAGACGATGGAGATCCTGAGGTTCATCGACGCCTCCGGAATCGAACCCATACTGTACGACAGTGCCTTCTACATCGAGCCTGCCGAGGGCGGGGAGAGGGCCTACCTCCTGCTCCGGGAGCTGCTGAGGGGGACCGGAAAGGTGGCGCTCGTAAGGACGGCCCTGAGGGAGAGGGAACATATCGGCGTGCTGAGGGTCTTCAGAGACGTCCTCGTCCTTCAGACGCTCCATTTCATGGACGAGATCATAGAGCCCGACTTCATCAGGGTGCCCGAGGAGGTGAGGCTGGACAGGAAGGAGTACGAGCTTGCGAAGAGCCTGATGAGACGATTCACCGGTGCCTTTGACATCAGCGCGTACCGCGATGAGTCGAGGCAGGCCCTCATGGACCTGATCACGACGAAGGTCAAGGGCGGAGAGGTGAAGGTCACCCCTGAGAAGGAGGTGCGCAAGGTCATAAGCCTCATGGATGCACTGAAGAAGAGCCTTGAGGAAGGGAAGACGAAAAAGAGGGCCGCCAGGTGAGCGCCCGATCTTCGATGGAAGGAGGTCCCCATGGCAAGGGTCTATATGCTCGCAAACGTCCTGCCCGGGAAGGACAGGGACATCCGCGATACCCTGAGGGGTATCAACGGAGTGGTGAATGCAGACGTCGTCACGGGGCAGTTCGATATAGTCGCGGTCCTGGAGGCCGAGGATCTGAACGATATCTTCTCCAGGATCCTGAAGAAGATAAGGAAGATAAAGGGCATCACCCGGACAGAGACCTTCATTGCCGTTGATTGAGAGATACTGGCCCCTGAGGCCGATGCTCGCCAGGAGGGCCGAGGGGCCCTTTGACTCGGAGAGGCATGTATTCGAGCTGAAGTGGGACGGCACGAGATGCATCGCCTTCGTCCAGGCCGGGGAGGTGAGGCTCCAGAACAGGAGGCTCACCGATATCACCCACCGGTATCCCGAGCTCGGGAGGCTGCCCCTCTCGGCCTCCGTCAGGGAGGCGATCCTCGATGGAGAGATCGTCGTCTTCAGGGAGGCCAGGACCGACTTCCGAAGGCTCCAGATGCGTGAGCAGACGGATGACCCCGACAGGATAAGGATCCTCTCCATCGCCAACCCCGCAACCTACGTTGTCTTCGACATCCTCTATCTCAACGGCAGAGAGGTCCTTGCGGAACCGTTGAAGCGCAGGAGGGAGGTCCTGCGGGAGATCGTTGCGGAGGAAGGGGCCATCCTCTACTCCGAGGGATACGGCGCCGGAAGGAGGCTCTTCAAGGAGGCCGTCAGGAGGGGCTTC
The DNA here is from genome assembly GCA_015492515.1 of Nitrospirota bacterium. Taxonomy (GTDB): domain Bacteria; phylum Nitrospirota; class Thermodesulfovibrionia; order Thermodesulfovibrionales; family JdFR-85; genus S146-64. The sequence continues at coordinate 12,498 of WGEZ01000061.1, read as the reverse complement.
GAGGGGGTGATGGCGAAGGAGGTGTCGAGTCCCTACCTTCCCGGACAGCGGTCCGGTCACTGGCTCAAGATAAAGCGGGGGCTTGACGTGGATGCCGCCGTCTGCGGCTGGATCGCCTCGGGGAGGAGGCCCTTCGCCTCACTGGTCCTCGGGCTCTATCAGGAAGGCGGACTCCGCCATATAGGGCAGGTCGGCTCCGGCTTCAGCAGGGACGACTTTGAGGAGATCGGGAGGGTCCTCGGAAGGCTCGAGACCCCTGTCTCACCCTTCGGAGCGGTTCCGAGGATAAGGGGGGATGTGCATTGGGTCCGTCCGGAGCTGGTGGTGAGGGTCTCGGCCATGCGCTGGACGGATGGAGGAAAGCTGAGGGCGCCCGTCTTCGTCCGTGTCCGCCCGGACAAGGGGGCGGAGGAATGCGTGATCGAGGAATGAGCCCTCCCTGCTTCATTGGCAGTGGTATGCCCTTTATGTTAAAATCTCTATAGATGGAAGAGATCGGGGTCGTGAAGAGCATCGACGGCGTCATCGCCAGGGTGCTCGTGGAACGGAAGAGTATCTGTGACAAGTGCACCGCGGGGAAATGCCACGTCACCGACGACGGTGCGATCATAGAGGCCGTCAATACCGCCAGGGCGAAAGAGGGACAGCGCGTGAGGGTCCAGTTCAGACCTTACACGTACCTCAAGGGCTCTCTCATCGTCTACGGCATCCCCACGGTGGCTCTCGTAATCGGTGCAATCCTGGGCAAGGAGGTCCTCGGGGCGTTCATAACCGGTATTGATCCCGAGCTGCTCAGCGCCATCGGGGGTTTCGGACTCTTCGCCGTCGCCTTTGCGGGTGTCAGGTTCCTGAGCAGATGGATGGAGAAGAAGACGGAGTACAAACCCGTTGTCGAGGAGATACTCGGTCAGGACTGAGCCCGGGTTCGGACGTTCCGCTGACGATCTGGCAGAGAGATCACCGAATCACAACAGCCGTATATTTTCGCGAACCACGGGCCTTCAGGGGCCGGCAAGGGGCATCGGGCAGCACGGCCGGGTCTGAAGGGTTTATGGACCTTGCCTCTTTGAAACAGCAGGATTCACGAGCCCCGACGGAATGGCAGGGCGAGAATGCCTGGGCCGGCGTGCCGGCCCATGGCGTCAGCCGTCGCTGGATCCGGGCGCATAATCAATCAAACAGGGGGTTGTATGGCTAAGGTGGATGTTTCCAGGATCAGGGACTTTTCTGTCGTGGCCCATGGAGGAGCGGGCAAGACCACGCTGGTGGAGGCCATGCTGTACAGTGCCGGTGCCGTCGACAGGATGGGAAGCATTGATGCAGGCAATACAGTGACGGACTTCGATCCCGAGGAGATCGAGAGGAAGATCACCATTGGTTCAGCGGTCGCCTTCTGCGACTGGAACGACCACAGGCTGAACATCATCGACACCCCCGGGTACATGAACTTCATAGAGGAGATGAGGGGGGCGTTGAGGGTCTCCGACGGTGCAGTGATAATAGTGAGCGCCATCTCGGGGGTGAAGGCCGAGACGGAGAGGATATGGAGCTATGCCTGTGAGTTCGAACTGCCGAGGATCATGTTCGTCAACAAGATGGACAGGGAGAACGCCAGCTTCTCCCGTGCCGTGAGCGAGATAGAGAGCTCCTTCGAGTCCGAGGCGATACCGCTGAACATACCGATCGGCGAGGGTCCGTCCTTCGAGGGTGTGGTGGACGTCGTGAGGATGAAGGCCTACGGGTTCGAGGACGGGAGGTCCAGGGAGAGGGAGATGCCCCCGGAACTCTCCGGAGAGATCGAGCGGTACAGGAAGAAGCTCGTTGAGAAGATCGCAGAGGCCGACGACGAGCTTCTCGAGCGCTACCTCGAAGGGGGTGAGCTCACCGAAGAGGAGATATTGAAGGGGGTGAGGGAGGGCTCCCTTACGAGGAGGTTCATCCCGGTGGTCTGCGGCTCGGCTGTTCAGGGTGCAGGCGTTGATCTTCTGCTGGAGACGATCGTCCAGTGCCTCCCCTCGCCGGCGGAGATGGCGCGGATAAGCCCTGTGAAGGGCAGGGACCCGAGAGACGGCTCCGAGGTCGTCAGAAATCCCTCCGAGGATGAACCATTCTCTGCCTACGTCTTCAAGACCGTAGCCGACCCCTTCGCCGGGAAGCTCACCCTGATGAGGGTTTACTCCGGTCTGCTGAAGGCCGACTCGAACGTCTACAACTCCTCGAGGGAGACGAAGGAGAGGATCGGTCAGGTCTTCTACCTCTTCGGGAAGAAGCAGGTGCCGGCCCAGAAGCTCGGCCCCGGAGAGATCGGCGTGGTGGCGAAGCTGAAGGCCACCTGCACGGGCGACACCCTCTGTGACGAGGCGGCACCGGTGGTCTTCGAGAAGGTGCGCTTCGCCGAGCCGATCATATCCTATGCCATTGCACCGAAGAGCAAGGGCGACGAGGAGAAGGTCAGCACCGGGCTCCAGCGCATACTGGAGGAGGACCCGACGCTGAGGTTCCACAGGGACAACGAGACGAAGGAGATGATAATATCGGGCATGGGGCAGGTCCATATCGAGGTCGCGCTCCAGAAGCTGAAGCGGAAGTTCGGGGTCGACGTGGAGATGAAGACACCCAAGATCCCCTACCGCGAGACGATCAAGAAGGGGGCGAAGGCGCAGGGTAAGTACAAGAAGCAGTCAGGCGGAAGGGGACAGTACGGAGACTGCTGGATAGAGATAGAACCGCTGCCCAGGGGTGGCGGCTTCGAGTTCGTGGACAGGATCGTCGGCGGTGTGATACCCAGGCAGTACATACCCGCGGTGGAGAAGGGCATAGTGGAGGCGATGAAGGAAGGGGTCCTTGCCGGCTACCCGATGGTGGACGTGAAGGTCACGCTTTATGACGGCTCTTACCACTCTGTCGATTCCTCGGAGATGGCCTTCAAGATCGCGGGGTCCCTCGCCATAAAGAAGGCCGCGGCGGAGGCCAGACCCGTGTTGCTCGAGCCGATCATGAGGGTCGAGGTCATCACCCCCGACGACGCCCTCGGTGCCGTCATCGGTGACCTGAACGCGAAGCGGGGCAAGGTCCAGGGCGTCGAACCACAGGCAGGGAGTCAGAAGATCACCGCCCTCGTTCCGATGGCCGAGATGCTCACCTATGCGAACCAGCTCCACAGCCTCACCTCGGGCCGGGGGCTCTATACCATGGAGTTCTCCCACTACGAAGAGGTGCCGGGCCACATCGCCCAGAAGCTGATCGAGGAGAGGAAGGCCGAGAAGGAGGCCGAGTGAAGGATTTGACAAAGGAGGGGCTGTATTTTTACAATGAAATCTGACAAGCCCCGACACCGCAATCCAGGGAGGCCTTCCGCCTGCCTGGTGCCGTCCTGTCGGGGTGCTTTGTATTATGGATGAAGAGATGCAGAAGACCGTTGAGGAGATCAACCCGACCAAGAGACGGTTCACCGTCGAGGTCCCTGCGGACGTCCTCGAGGAGAGGATAATCCAGAGGCTCAGGAGCATCGGCAGGACCGCGAAGATCCCCGGGTTCCGTCCCGGTAAGGCGCCCCTCTCGCTCCTTGAGAGGAGGTTCGGAAAGGACGTCGAGGCAGAGGTCGTAGAGCGTGTTATATCGGAGTACTACCTGAGGGCCGTCAGGGAGGAGGATGTGATACCCGCTGCCGCGCCCGTCTTCGAGCACTATGACTTCAAGCGGAAGGCCCCCTTCAGGATGACCTTCACCCTCGAGGTCTATCCCGAGGTGAAGGACCTCCGGTACGAGGGCTATACGATAGAGGACGAGGAGATCGAGGTCACCGAGGAGGACGTGGAGAGGGCCCTGAGCCGTATTCAGCTCGAGAAGTCGAGCTTCGAGACCGTCGAGGACGGGGTGGCCGACGATGACCTCGTGACCGTCGATTACGAGATAATCGAAGAGGGCGAGAAGGTGGAGAACCAGTACATAAAGGTCGGGAGCGAGATAATCCCGGCGGAGATATCCGATGCGCTCAGGGGAAAGAGGGTCGGAGAGGCCTTCGAGGCGACGGCGACCTTTCCCCAGGAGTATCCGAACAGGAAGATGGGCGGCAGGACGCTCACCTTCAAGGGAACGATCAAAGAGGTCAAGAGGCTGAAGAAGGCCGAGCTGAACGATGACCTCGCCAGGGACCTCGGCTATGAGGACACGGAGGGGCTGAGGGAGGCCGTGAGGGAGACCATAGCCAGGGCGAAGCGGGAGCTCCTCGAGGAGAGGCAGAAGGGAGAGCTCGTCAGGGAGCTCGTCAGGAGGCACGACCTCGAGGTGCCGGAGGGTCTCCTCAAGCCGGAACTCCGGGCCCTTCTGGAGGATGAAAAGAGGAAGAACCCCGATGTCGACGTAGAGAAGGCGATGGAGGAGTTGAGAGGCCGCGCCGTCGACAACGTGAAGGCGAACATGCTCCTTGACATGATCGCCGTGAAGGAGAAGGTGGAGGTCTCAGAGGAGGAGCTGATGAGGAAGATATCGGAGCTTGCCAGGGGTATGTATCTCGATCCGGAGAGTTTCATGAACCTCTACATGCAGAGGGAGGGTTCTATAGACGCCCTGAGACAGAGCATGATGAGGGAGAAGGCCGTGGAGGTCATGTTCCGGAAGGCCGTCAGGAGGGGGAACTCCAGCGGCACCGAAGGGCAGCGGAAAGGAGAATGAAACAGATGAATCTGATTCCCATCGTGATAGAACAGACCGGGAGGACGGAGAGGGCCTATGACATCTACTCCAGGCTTCTGAAGGACAGGATCATCTTCGTGGGCACCCCGATAGACGACAACGTGGCCAACACGGTCATCGCCCAGCTCCTCTTCCTCCAGACAGAGGACCCCGAGAAGGACATCCACCTGTACATCAATTCGCCGGGCGGGATCGTCTCCTCCGGGCTCGCCATATACGATACCATGCAGTACGTCAAGCCCGACATCGCCACCTACTGTCTCGGACAGGCGGCGAGCATGGGTGCACTGCTGCTGTCGGCAGGCACCAGGGGGAAGAGGTTCGCCCTTCCCCACTCGAGGATCATGATACATCAGCCCATGGGCGGCTTTCACGGCCAGGCCACTGATGTGGAGATACACGCCAGGGAGATACTCAAGATGAAGGAGACCCTCAACAGGATCTTCGCCAGACACACGGGACAGCCCTACGAGAAGATCCAGGCCGACACGGAGAGGGACTACTTCATGGCCGCCGAAGAGGCGAAGGGATACGGCATCGTCGATGAGGTGATCTACTCCCTGAAGAAAGAGGAGCGCGGCAAAGACCGACCACCGGAGGCAGGAGATGTCCAGGAGAGAGGATGAGAGGATGCAGTGCTCGTTCTGCGGAAAGAGCCAGAAAGAGGTGCGGAAGCTGATCGCCGGCCCCACCGTGTACATCTGTGACGAGTGCGTCGAGCTCTGCAACGAGATACTCGCAGAGGAGATGGAGGTCTACACAAAGGGGGTCCCTTCCCAGAAGCTGCCCACCCCGAAGGATATCCACAAGATACTCGATGACTATGTGATCGGACAGGAGAAGGCGAAGAAGGTCCTCTCCGTCGCCGTCCACAATCACTACAAGAGGATAGGCTACCCGGTCAAGAGCGACGTGGAGATACAGAAGAGCAACATCCTCCTGATAGGTCCCACCGGCACGGGGAAGACCCTCCTCGCCCAGACCCTGGCGAAGATCCTCGACGCCCCCTTCACCATAGCGGATGCAACCACCCTCACGGAGGCCGGTTACGTCGGCGAGGACGTCGAGAACATCGTGCTGAAGCTGCTGCAGGCCGCCAACTACGACGTGGAGAGGGCCCAGCGGGGGATAATCTACATCGATGAGATAGACAAGATAAGCAGGAAGGCTGACAGCCCCTCCGTCACGAGGGACGTCTCGGGAGAGGGCGTTCAGCAGGCGCTCCTGAAGATCATCGAAGGCACGGTGGCCAACATACCGCCCCAGGGCGGCAGGAAGCACCCCCAGCAGGAATACATCCAGGTGGATACGACGAACATCCTCTTCATCTGCGGTGGTGCCTTCGTGGGGCTGGAGGAGATCATCGAACGGAGGCTCGGCAAGAGGACCGTCGGCTTCGGCGCCGACGTCGGAGAAAAGAGGAAGGTGGACAACATGCTGAGCATCGTCGAGCCCGAGGATCTGGTCAAGTACGGGATGATCCCCGAGTTCGTAGGGAGGCTTCCGGTGGTGGCCACACTGGATGAGTTGGACGAGGCCGCCCTCGTCAGGATCCTGGTGGAGCCGAAGAACTCCCTCGTCAAACAGTACGAGAAGCTCCTCTCCATAGACGACGTCAAACTCAGGTTCACCGACGCCGCCCTCCATGCCATCGCCAGGAAGGCCATAGAGAGAAAGACGGGCGCCAGGGGGCTGAGGGCGGTGCTCGAGGAGGTGATGCTTGACGTGATGTACGAGATACCCTCCCATAAGGAGGTGAGGGAATGCGTCATCAACGAGGAGTGCATCACCAGGAAGGAGAGGCCCATCCTGCTCTACGAGAAGGCGGCCGAGTCGGCTTAGGTCTCCCTCCGACGGAGGGACGACCTGATCGCGCCCAGCACCGTTTCCCTCAGATCGGGGTCCTTGATCTTCCCCTCCACCAGCTCCACCAGCTCAGGCGGTGCCTCTACGGAGGGGGCCTTCACAGCCCGGGTGCTCCTCCTCCGCCGTGTGGGCGGCCTTCCCAGCTTGAACCTGACCGACCTGACCCCCAGGGCCGAGAGCCGTCTTTCGACCTCCCCCCTCTGCATCCTCAGTTCGTTCAGCCATTCCTGGGAGTCTACGAGGATCACGAGCTGACCGCTCCTCAGGCTCCAGGGGTAGAGATGTTCACCCAGCGGAGGTGGCAGGAGCGTGTCGATCTCCCTTCTGATGATCTCAAGGCTGAACTCTTCGTACAGCCCGAGGTCCCTGACTATGCCCTCAAGATCGGAGGAGAGGCCTCTCATCTCAGCAGGAGTGGTCCACGCGTCTCGGGTTCCGGCGGTCTCAGATCGCCTTCCTGACCCTGCCGGACCTGATGCACCTGGTGCAGACGTAGGTCCTCCTCGGTCCCCGGTCCGTCAGGATCCTGATCCTCTGGAGGTTCGGTTTGAAGGTCCTCTTGGTCTTCCTGTTGGAATGGCTGATGTTGTATCCAACAGCACGGCTCTTGCCGCAGACATGACATGCCGCCATCGTCGTCCTCCTCGTTCGGGTTGATGATCGTGCCACAGAGAGTCCCGGGTCTGCAGGAAAGAAGACAACCGGAGAAAAGGGAACCTGCAAAACCCGCGGGTCCCCGCGCTTGCCGCAGGGACGCTGTTTATGATAACATTTTAGAATAACCTTGGCAAGTACTCTATATCCTCCCACTACAGGTGAGTACATCTTGCAGGACAAAGGAGAAGGGATGAAGAAGATCAGGATCTACGAGCTTTCCAGAAGACTGGGAGTGGAAAATAAAGAGATCCTTGAGGAGCTCGGGAAGATGGGGATCACCGGCAAGACCCACTCCTCGAGCATCGATGAGGAACTGGCGTCCAAACTCAAGGCACGCTTCAGGAAGGAGGTCCCTTCCGTAAAAAAGAAGGAGCGGCCGAAGAAGAGACCCCGGGAGGCGAAGAAGACCGCTGCGGCCCGGAAACGGGAGGAGAAGGCGCCCGAGACGTTGAAAGAGGTCGAGCCGGCGCCGGCACTGGAGATCGAGGAGGAGATCACGATCCCCGACAGGTTCAAGAAACAGATCGTCGACCAGAAGGTGGAGAAACTGAAGAAGAAGAGCATGCAGAGGGCCTTTCAGGCGATAAGAAAGATAGAGCCGAAGAAGTGGATCGAGCCGAAGGGGATGAAGAGGTCCGGAAGGATGAGGGCCCCTCATCCGAGGGGACATCAGACAGCTGCTCAACCCCATGTCTCGACGACGGCGCCGAGGAAGAAGGCGATAAGGCTTCCCGAAGGGGTCACGGTCAAGGAGTTCGCCGAGTTGATCGGCCAGAGGGTCTCTGAGGTGATCAAGAGGTTCATGGAGCTCGGAACGATGGTCACCATAAACCAGCCCGTCGATATAGATGCAGCGATGATCGTCGCCGAGAGCTTCGGGATCAAGGTGGAGCCCGCTCCCATAGAGGTCGCTGCGGAGGAGGTCGCCGAGGTCGAGGAGAGGCCTGAAGACCTGATGCCGAGGGCACCCGTTGTGACCATAATGGGTCATGTCGACCACGGGAAGACCTCACTGCTCGATGCGATCAGGAAGACGCGGGTGACGGAGACCGAGGCCGGCGGCATCACCCAGCATATCGGTGCCTACAAGGTCCGGCTCAAGGGGAAGGATATAGTCTTCCTCGACACACCAGGCCATGAGGCGTTCACGGCCATGAGGGCCAGGGGTGCCCAGGCGACGGATATAGTGGTCCTCGTGGTCGCCGCTGACGACGGCGTGATGCCCCAGACGGTGGAGGCCATCAACCATGCAAAGGCCGCCGGCGTACCGATCATCGTTGCGGTCAACAAGATCGACAAGCCCGAGGCCAACCCCCAGAAGGTGAGGAACGAACTCGCCGAGCTGGGGGTCGTCCCCGAGGAATGGGGGGGTAAGAACATATTCGTGGACGTATCGGCGAAGAAGCAGATAGGGATCGATGCCCTTCTGGAGATGATACTGCTTCAGGCCGAGATCATGGAGCTGAAGGCGAACCCGAAGAGACCGGCGAAGGGCGTGATCATCGAGTCGAGGCTCGACAAGGGGAGGGGACCGGTTGCAACGGTACTCATACAGTCCGGCACGCTCAGGATCGGCGACGCCTTCGTCTCCGGCAGGACCTTCGGGAAGGTGAGGGCCCTCATCGACGACAGGGGAAGGAAGGTCGAAGAGGCCACACCGTCGATGCCCCTGGAGGTGATCGGCTTCTCCGAGGTCCCCCAGGCCGGTGACACCTTCGTGGTCGTGCCCGACGAGAGGAAGGCCAAACAGATAGCCATGGCGAGGCTCCAGAAGGAGAAGCTCGCCGAGATGGCAAGGACGAAGAAGGTCAAGCTCGACGATCTCTATTCACAGATCCGTGAAGGAGAGATCAAGGGGCTGAACATCATCATCAAGGCCGACGTCCAGGGCTCCGTCGAGGCCATAAGGGGGGCCCTGGAGAAGATAACCCACCCTGAGGTGAAGGTGAGGGTGATACATACCGCCGTCGGCGGGATCAACGAGTCGGACGTGATGCTCGCCGCCGCATCCAACGCCATCATCCTCGGCTTCAACGTCAGGCCGGAACCGAAGGCGGCTGAGGCAGCGGAGAGGGAGGGCGTCGATATCAGGCTCTACACGGTGATATACGAGGCCATCGAGGACGTGAGGAAGGCCCTCGAGGGACTCCTCGAGCCCACGCTTCACGAGCGGGTCATCGGGGTGGCGGAGGTGAGGGAGGTCTTCCCCATCTCGAGGATCGGAACCGTGGCAGGCTGCTACGTGCTCGAGGGCACGATACTCCGTGCAAGCGACGGTATCAGGGTGGTGAGGGACAACATCGTCGTATATCAGGGAAAGATAGCCTCCCTCAAGCGGTTCAAGGAGGACGTCAGGGAGGTCCAGGCTGGATACGAGTGCGGCATACTGATCGAGAACTTCAACGACGTAAAGGTCGGCGACAGGCTTGAGAACTTCGTGATCGAGAAGGTGGCCGCCAAACTCTGAGATCATGACGAACCATGCGGAGGGACCTCGCTCCAAAACCGCGGGGGCCCGGGTCCGGAAGGGCCGGGTGGACGCAACGGCGGAGAAGCACCACGATAGCGCCCGGGCATCATCGGGCTGTCGATCAACGTCATCATGGTAGTCGGCATCCTGACCCTTGAGCTGTACATCCCGGAGGCCGGTTCACTGAAGTCGAAGCGATTCGTCATACGTTCGATCAAGGACAGGCTGAAGAAGTTCAACGTCTCGGTGGCTGAGGAGGCGAACAACCTGTGGCAGAGGAGTACCATATCGATCGCCTGCGTCACCAACGATGCGTCCCATCTGTACAGCACCTTTGAGAAGATAAACAACATGCTTCTCAGGGAGACCTCCGTCGAGGTCCTCAACCGCGAGATCGAGCTCCTGTGAACTCCTCGGCTGGATCCGGAGACGGAGGGGGCGGGTTCGATTCACAATCCCTGTCTTGACAGCTGAATGGAGGATACGATGGTGTTGCCGTACAAACGTTCAAAACGCGTCGGCGACCTCCTGAGGGAGGAGATCGCCGAGATAGTCATGAGGAGGGTGAAGGACCCCAGGGTAGGGTTCCTCACCGTCACCTCCGTTGAGGTGACGGACGACCTCCGGCTCGCCAGGGTCTATGTCAGCGTGCTCCGGAAGGCCGAAACGGCCGATACACTCAGGATACTGAACTCCGCAAAGGGGTTCATCAGGGCGGAGCTCGGCAAGCGGGTGAGGATGAAGACACTGCCGGTGCTTGAATTCCACGTTGACGAATCGATCGATTACGGCGAAAGGATAGAGAGGCTCCTCAGGGAGATAAAAGAGGAGAAGTAGTGTATATCAAGAAGGAGGGTCGGCCAGGTCTTGGAGATTCCGGAAAGGATAGCCGATCTCCTGAAGAGGGAGAGAAGCTTCACGATCACCTCTCATGAGAACCCGGAGGGTGACGCCCTCGGTTCATCCATAGCCCTCGCCCTCGGCCTCGAGAAGATGGGCAAGGGGGCCAGGGTCTTCAACAAGGACGGCGTGCCAGGGATATACGGGTTCCTGCCCCGTGCCGATCTTGTCGAGACCGAGCTGGACGCCGGGTGGCTGAAAGGGTCGGTCTTGGTTGTCCTCGACTGTAACGAGCTCAACAGGGTGGGGATCGAAGCCGTCGACTGCAGAAGCATCCTCGTCATCGATCATCACCTGAAGGAGCCCGGTGAGGCGCCGGCCTCCCGGCCGCCGGTCCTCTCATGGATAGAGCCTTCCTCCCCTGCCACAGGCCTCATGGTCTACCGCCTCCTGGGGAGGCTCGGGGTGGAGATAGACGCCGAGATGGCCACAAACCTCTACACGGCTATCGCGGTGGACACCGGGACCTTCCGGTATGACAACACCACGGCGGAGGTCCTCAGGGCGGCCGCCGATCTTGTCGATGCGGGCGCCGTCCCCGGTGAGCTCTCCAGGAGGCTCTACGAGTCATGGACCGTCAACCGGTTCAGGCTCCTCATCGAGATGCTGAACACCCTCGAGATCCGGCCCGGCCGGGACGGTGGCCCTACGGTGGCCATCACCACCGTCACCGAGGAGATGTTCAGGAAGACCGGGACCGATGCATCACAGACGGAGAACTTCTCGAACTTCCCGAGGATGATCCGTTCCGTGGATATCTCCGTGATGTTCAGGCAGATCGGGCCCAGGCACTGGAAGGCGAGCCTGAGGAGCAAGGGGGCGTTCGACGTGGCGGCCGTCGCTTCCCTCTTCCAGGGCGGCGGACACAGGAACGCCGCCGGATACAAGGTGCACGGAGAGATTGAGGAGGTGAAGGAGCGGCTCCTGGAGGCGGTCAGGGGGTGGTCAGGAGGTGGTCATATATGACGGGAACGAAGAGGGTTGATGACAACCGGACCGGATGCTTATGCAGGCGCCTGCTGGTGTCAGCCGTGTGACGCAGAGAGGATGAGCGACGGCAGAGGGTTCAAAGACAGCGGTGTTGTGAACCTGTACAAGCCTCCCGGTATAACCTCGCACCAGGCCGTCAGGGTGGTGCAGAGGATACTCGGTGCCTCCAGGGCCGGTCATACCGGCACCCTCGATCCCTTTGCAGAGGGTCTCCTCCTGGTCTGTCTCAATGAAGCCACGAGGATCGCCGAATACCTCTCGTGGCTCGACAAGGAATACATCGCCTCCATCGAGCTCGGCAGGACGACGGACACCTACGACTTCACCGGTGAGACCACGGAGGAGGCCGATCCATCCCGCATATCAGAGGAAGACGTGCTGAGGGCGCTCGAGAGGTTCCGCGGTGAGATAACCCAGGTTCCGCCGATGTACTCCTCCATTAAGCTGAGGGGGGTGCCGCTGTACAAGCTCGCCAGGAAGGGGATAATCGTCCCCAGGGAGGAGAGGAAGGTGGTGATCCACAGGCTGGAGCTCCTCAGGTACAGCAAGCCCGAGGTCCTTATAAGGCTCCGCTGCTCCAAGGGGACCTATATCAGGAGCCTCGCCCACGAGATCGGGAGGGTCCTCGGGGTGGGCGCCGTCCTGAAGGCGCTGAAGAGGACGGCGATAGGAGGCTTCAACGAGGAGGGGGCCGCCTCTTTCGAGGACCTCAGGAGAGGGGACTTCCGTCTCTACAGCATGGACGAGGCCCTGAGCCACGTTGAAGAGCTCACCCTGAGCGGAAGACAGTTCAGGCTCGCCAGGCACGGAACGGCCTTTTTCGCCGATTCGCTGATGCCCGATGGATGCATCCTCAGGCTGAAGAGCCCTTCCGGTCTCTTCTTCGCCGTGGGCAGGGTGAAGGACGGGCGGCTTGTGAG
>WGEZ01000060.1 GCA_015492515.1 Nitrospirota bacterium | reverse complement strand
TCTGCCTCAAGGGCTTCTTGAAGGGTTTGTTGTACTAATTCCTTAATCCGGCTTCTTACTTCCTCTGGCCGAGAGGCCTTCTCCTGATTCCCCATTGTCCACCTCCTGTGTTTTCCTTAGTTTAACTACTTACACAGTTGGACAGCCCCGTATCGCCACGTAGATGCGGAAAAGATTATTTATCGGATTTCCGTTTACAGCCCTTTTTGCCCTTGACACGAGGAGGCCTTATAAGTGTATTGTATATTAAGTTTTATTATAAGCTTTAAGGAATTCGTTTCTTGAAATACCTGCTTGTGTACAAATTGTTCTTAATGTGGATGCCTTTATTTCAGGATGGTTAGGCATTGTCAAGGGAGTTTTGGTACCATCTGGATTATCACGCATCATGGAAATATGCTCTTTTTCTCGAACCACACGAAAACCTAAAATCTCAAGTGCCTTAACTACCCTCCGTTTTGGAGCATCAATTGGGAATTTTGGCATTAAATTTCTATCCCTGCCTCGGCAACAAAGGCTTCAAGTACGGGTGGATCTATATCAAGTACTTCATCGCCAAAGGTTTCGATATGAAATTTGATTGCCGATTTCACATCTGACAGGGCTTCTTCATAAGTGTCTCCTTGTCCGACTACAACACCCTTCATCCCGAGTGGATAAGCAACAAATCCATCAGGGTGTTTTTCTACAATGATTTTATATTGTTTCATAGCAAGTGCCTCCTCACATTCATCCTCTTCTTGTACTTATATTTTACCATGGTTTGCTGCTTTTGGGATGTTTTATTATTTTACAGGTAACGACAGAATTGAGCGGCGCGCGTTAGCGCGTTCGGCGACCGAAGGGAGCGAACTTGAATGATTTGGTTATGTGTTACCCTCATACTCCCTCACAATCTCTACAACTTGGACCTTATACCGTCTATACCACTTGGATTTACCCAACTCCTGAGCAGCGATATGCTCAGCATCATTTTTCCACGCTTTTATTTGCTCTTGGGTTTTCCAATAGGAAATTGAAATCTCTTCATCATCCTCAGTAACTGAGGTGAACCCTGTACACCCATATTTTTCAATGGCAAGCTGCCTCATTCGTTCTGCGGTTCGACTATATTCTTCATCCATCTCAGCAACTTTTGCTCTGAAAATGACAGCGTACATTTAATTCTCCTTATTTAGACATAACGCAGAGCTAACCAGCGCGCGCTTACCGTGCGTCCTGGTTGAGCGCCATGTTACTAATTAAGGCCTCCTTAATTATACCGCAATGCGGTAAGATGTTTTAACCCTGTAGTAGCGGTGGAATGCATGTTCACCTGGTACTGGACAGATGATGCTGATTCGTATTTTCGTATCCGGTCCTGCCCCATACCCAATATGTCCATTAACTGACGGACACAGCCCCTCACAGTTTCAGTATCCCCGCCCGCGTCTCATCAGATATTGCCTTTGCCTGAATAATTAAATCCCGCATCATATTATTCATTATATCGTTTAAATATAGCAATAGACCTGCCCTGTCAACAAAGAGCTTGACATCCAAAACGTGTGATGATATAATAGTTCAACATACGTTGAACTGTTTGTATAAAGGAGGCAGGCTTTATGATATACGGCGATATGTTAACAGCAAGGGCACATCTATTCAGGGCACTGGGTGAGAGGGTGAGGCTGGAGATACTGGAGCATCTGAGAGAAGAATCTCCTTTAACTGTTTCTGAGATATGTGAGCGGTTAGGCAGGGAACAGAACCTCATCTCTCACCACCTGAGCTGTCTTAAGAACTGTGGCCTGGTGAGTTCTGAGAAGAACGGCAAGAATGTCCACTATTCTATAAAAAGCGAAAAGGTACTGAAAATAACAGACCTTGCCGATGAACATGTGAGGGGGATACTGGAGGGTGTGCTTTCGTGTGAGGTGGTCAGGGACCACGAAAGGACGGATACTGAAGTGGGACAGGCCTCGGGAGCGGAAAGGGGGTGAGCGTAATATAGTATCCCATAATTGGTATTCATAAGGCGGAGGAAGCATGTCTGCTGCTTAAAAATTTTACATTCATAAACTTGGAGGAGGTTGTTATGAACAAACCTGAAAGGATAAGAAAGCACCTTACCAGTCAGCTGAGGACACGTATCCATGTTCTGACCTGTTTGATCGCATTCTTGTTTGTGCTCGTGAGTTCGCCTGCAATGGCTCTATCGAAGGGCCAGCCTGTTGTCGTTAAGTCTTCAAATTCCTTTGAAGTCACCGTCAAGAAGCTCAAGGATGCGATTAAAGGCAAAGGGCTCAATATTGTCTTCGAGGCGAATCATCAGAATATGATGAAGATAGTGGGGATCGAAAGCAGAAAGAGCATAACCATCGGGTTTGCAAAGCCACAGGTGGCCGCGAAGTTCCTCACCGTGGAACCCCTTGCCGCCCTTGAAATGCCCATGCGAATTACAGTACGTGAACTCAATGACGGCGGTATCGTTGTCATCTACTACCGTCCGTCTTATCTGTTTGCACACTATGGCAACGAAAAGCTCACAAAGATGGCGAGGAAGAGGATGGACCCAATGGTTGAGGCCTTTGTAAGGGCTGCTACTGAGTGAAGCGTTTATGGTTGTAAATAGAGCATGGCCACCTTTTGTACTGGTTCCATTGCTGGTCATGTTATCTTCTGTAGCAGTGGATGCCGGCAAGGTGGGATTTTACAGTGGGCAGGATTGCGCAAGGTGTCATGCCTCTTCGGAGTCTGAGGTAAATGCGAGTGTGCATGCCCCTGAACAGACGGGTGCTGAGAGGCTCACATGTCTGTCCTGCCATGCCCCCCATGGAAAGACCAACCCCGAAGCATCAAATTCTCCCCTTACCCGCGGTAAAGATGTAAGGACCTGTGGCAGGTGTCATGATGCACAGGTGAGGATATTCAACTCCACCTATCATGGCAAACACCTATCACTGGGAAAGAAGAATGTCCCCACCTGTATCTTCTGCCATGCCGGCCACGAGCTGCCCCGCACAGAGGCACTGTCACCGATCAATCCCGCCAATACAGGCCTCATATGTGCCGGCTGCCATGCGGGGACCACCGGTGATAAGGCCAGGATGGCAGCGATACTGAGCACCCCTGCTACCGGCCGCACACTCTACCGTAAGGATACCCTATCCACGTTAGTGGTCAAAGGGATAATGGGAGTGCTGACGCTCGGTCTCTTTGCACTTGGACTGCTCTTTATACTGCAGTGGATCCGTAACCTGAGGGGAGAACCCCTGCCGGAGAAACCGAAGTGGCCCCGCTGGCTGTGGGTACAGTTGCTCTTTTTCATCATCTTCTTTATCCCCCTTGATCTTACCGGGGTCAGCCTGCTTTACTCTCCTCCATCAGGCGGGGTGATGGAGATTCTGATGCACAGGGTGAGCAGGTTCGTGATATCCTTGCTTGGCTCAGACGACATCAGAAGCCTCGTTCACCGGCTGTCAGCACTGGGACTTGTAGTAACCGCAGCAGTGCATCTAATCTGTCTCGCCTTCAGTCCTTCTCTCAGGCAGAAGATGCGCCTGCCCGAGGACTGGCTCCGCAGCCTACTTGATGAGATAAAACGGGGACTGACCCCGGGAAGACCCGTCTCTTCTGTGAAGGTGAAACTTACCTACTGGTACCTGCTTTGTGGTATCCTTGTCATGATCGGGACAGGTATTGCCCAATGGAAGTCCTTCTATCTCATGGAGTCAGTAGGTTTATGGGCAGTCCGGTATACAGATATTATACATGAATGGATGGGACGGATTTTGGCGATGACGGTGTATGGCATTCTGATCGGTTATGGTGTGGTGCTCAGCAAAGGAGCACAGGTGCTGCAGGGCCGTAAGGGCAGCCTCGGCACCGCTGTCAAGACCATGACCATTGCAGTGCTTCTGGGACTACCAATCCTTGTCGGCTGCTCACCTGACAGCGGCACACCAGGGCCTGCACAGAAGGTCCGTCTTCAGACCCCGCCTGACTCCCCTACGAGGGGGAGCACAGTGAGAGAGCCTGTGCCCGGTGTCTCTGCAGACCCCTTCCCTTCAGCTGAAAACTGCAAGGGATGCCACCCCCGTGAGTACAGACAATGGAAGAAGTCATACCATTCCCGATCTATCCATACACCCACATTCAGGGCCATGTATACAATCTTTAACTATTCTACAGAGGGCAAAATGCCGGAGTACTGCTTTAACTGTCACGACCCAGCAACAAAGTTCCTCGGCAAGGCACGTGCAGAGGAGCTCTCCAGGAGGGTGCTCAATGGCGAGTACCTGCCCAGCGAGGGGGTGACATGCACCTCCTGTCACATGGTCAGGTATGTGGATGCAAAGGACTACGACTGGACAGCACCTGCAACCTATGAGGTCAACTCTGTACCGCCCTATCACAGCCTATTTCGTACTGATCTGACACGTTCATCCGAGCTCTGCTCTTCCTGCCATGACTACAACGGTATCAACATACCACATCCTGAAGAGCCCACAACCCCGTGCTGCACTGTTTACCGAGGCCTTGCAAAGACAGAGTATGCAAGGGAAGGGGTAACCTGCCAGTCCTGTCATATGCGCGACACCATGGGGGTGATGAAAGAGAAATCAAGATTTCTCAACTGGCTCTTCTCCCTGACGGGTCTTCAGCGGTACCTGGACGACCGCGGTCGTGTCAGCCACCTCATGCCCGGAAGCAGAGACCCGGATATGCTCAGGAGGGCGGTGAAGATGCGGTTTCTGAGGGCAGAGGTGCAAAAGGGGATATTACAGGTGGAACTGGAACTGGAAAACCGGACAGGACACAGCATACCAGATGGTTGACCGCCCCGCTCACGAGTACTGCTCAAGGTCTGGGCGGAAGACAAGGACGGATGGGAGGTCTTCTCTGTACAGAAGGAGTACGGATGGGACATCGTGGGCAATGACGGCTTCAGACCTTCCATGGTGAGTGATATGGCAGGCAGGGTGGACTTCATGATCCCTCCTCAGAAGAAGTTCGTTGAACGATTCGAAGGAAAACCGGATATGGAAGGCGCGATAGAGACCCTCACGGTGAAGGCATCGTTGATTTACGTCTGGTTCGTAACCCCGCCGTCTGAAGCCAAGAACCGTATGCAGAAGGCCATCATCAGGCGCATAGAGTCCTCTCCAGCCGAGATCAAGGAGAAGATACTGAACGAGGAGATACCGGCCCGGATGGCAGCGATGAATACCCTTGAGTCCACCAACCCGCCGGTGGTGATGGCAACAGCTCAGAGGAGGGTCTCTTTGAAGAAATGATGAAAGGAGAAAGGTTTATGGATACGATCAAGACAGAAACAGCAGGTAAGCAGACTGCCCGATGCCCATCCTGCGGCAGTAAGGGCAGTGCCGTGAAGATGACCACCTTACGCTCTCTCATCAAAAAGGAAAGACAGGGACGTATTACGGTCAACCAGTACTTTTTCTGTAACACCGGAGACTGCAACGTGGTTTACTTCTCCGAAGATGGCATCCAGCCTTTTTACAAAGAGGATCTTACAGTCAGGGTGGGGATCAAGGAGGACTCTCCTCCCCGGCCACTCTGCTATTGTTTTAATCATTCACTGGAGGAGATATACGACGAGATTAAAAGGACCGGTAAAACCACAGTTATTGAGGACATCAAATCTCGTATGAAAGAAGAGGGATGCTCATGTGAGACCAGAAACCCTCAGGGTTCATGCTGCCTCAGCACTGTGAATCATTTTGTGAATGAAGTGCTCCTTGAGCTGGGTATAAAGGAGGATCAAATTGTGGACAAGGGAAATAAAGACTGCTGTAAGGTAAAATGAGAGGGAGGTGTAAAGATGAAAGATAAGATTCCTGCCACAGCAGATCAGCCCTGCTGTGCTCCAGCAGAAGTAAATGCCACCGGTGAGAGTATGAAACAAAAGAGATTTTTCTCGTTTGGCCCTCTGGCAATTGTTACCGCACTGCTGGCATCTGCCTGCTGCGTGGGTCCCTTTGTCCTTGTGATGCTCGGGGTAAGCGGTGCATGGATCGGAAGCCTGCGGGCGCTTGAGCCCTACAAGCCGATCTTCATCCTCTTTACTATCGGTTTTCTTGTTGCAGGTTTTTACAGTGTCTACAAAAAACCAAAGGAATGTGAACCGGGTGGTATCTGTGCTGCACCCAAAACAAAGAGGCTCCAGAAGGCTGTCCTCTGGATCGCCACGGTTGTTGTGGCTGTTCTTCTGGTACTCCCCTATCTCATCGCACAACTGGCATAGGAGGCAGTAGTGGAGGAGGTACATGTTATCCAGTTATTGGCGTCCACATAGCCTTATCCTGAGAGGCTCAACATTAAGACCAAAAGGGCTAAATTTTACAAAAGGAGGTCTGGTATCAATGAAAAAGTATATCCACTTTCAAAGGATGGTTATCTCAATGGTTGTCCTGATGGGGTTACTGTTGGTTTCAGCAGGCAGTGTATTGAGTGCCGAAGATAACTTAAAGCAGGTCACACTGAAGGTTGATGGGATGACCTGTGTCTCCTGCCCGGCCACGATCAAGGCAGCATTAAAGAGGCTTCCAGGTGTAGTCAAGGCAGAGGTGAGTTACAAGGAAGAAAAGGCGACCGTCATGTATCAGGATGGTAAGGTAACCGTGGAACAGATGATAAAGACTATAGAGGACCTTGGATACATGGCAAGCATTATGGAGCCTTAGAGAAACGGACCGGTCGTGTTGCAATGAATCGCAGCATTGATGCACAGAGAAACGCTCAAAGGAGAAGGTCGTCTCTCTGTATACATCCCTGACTCCCGAGGAGAAGAAGAGCCTCAAGAGGGCCTTTGTCAGGCACGGATATAGCATAAACTCTGGCCCATGCTGTGAGTAGGAAAATGTCATTCAGCTTCAACTACCAGCATTGAAGACCCAGGAGAAAGGAGGTATCATGAGATATGACCTGATCATTATCGGAGGCGGTGCCGCCGCCTTTGCGGCAGCCAACAGGGCGAATCAACTCAAGAAAAGGACCTTGCTAATTAATGACAGAAACATCCTCCCCCTCGGAGGCACGTGTGTAAATGTCGGATGCGTTCCATCGAAGATCATGCTCCGTCAGGGAGCAGAGTATTACTATCCCACAAGGAGCAGGTTCAGGGCGATCTCCGTGCAGGGAGAGGCGGACTTCGTGGAGGCGTTGAGAGAGACGAGGGAGATGGTAAGGGGTTTTCAGAGGAAGAACTATCTCAATGTTATCGAAAAACAGCAATACGTGGATTTCAGGGAAGGACACGCAGCCTTCAGAGATCCCCACACCGTGACGGTCGGAGACGAAGAGTTTGAGTCCGAGAACATCCTCATTGCAACAGGGGCGTCTACATTCATTCCACCTGTGAAAGGGATCGAAGACGTCGAGTATCTGACAAACAGGACGGTATTCGGTTTGGAGAAGAGGCCTGAATCGATGATCATCTTCGGCGGCGGGCCCGAAGCAATGGAGTTCTCGCAGATCTTCCATCACTTCGGCATAAAGGTCACCGTGCTGCAGCGGTCCGACAGGATCCTTACGAAATTTGACGAGATGATCGCAAGGGAACTGCAAAAATATCTTGAAGAGGAAGGGATCACCATCCTTACGGGGACATCCGTCAGGGAGGCGAAGAGATCGAGGGGAGGGGTGGAGCTCGTGGTCGACGTAAAAGACAAGGGGAGGCAGAGGATAAGCGCCGAGGGCCTCCTCATAGCCACCGGTCTTAAGGCGAACACGGAGGGGCTCGATATCGAGAAGTCAGGTGTCGAAGTCGACGAGAAGGGCTTCGTCAGGGTGAACGAATACCTGCAGACCTCGCAGAGGCATATCTACGCGGCAGGGGACGTGACCGGTCTGATGCCCCTTGAGACGGTGGCTGCAAAGCAGGGTAACATCGCGGTGCTGAACATGTTCGAAGACGCCGGCAGAACGATCGATTACCTCGAGGTACCGAGGGCCGTTTTCACTTCGCCCGAGGTCGCCTCGGTGGGGATGACAGAGGCGGAGTACATGGAGAAACACAACGTCTGTCTCTGCAGGACGATATCGCTTGAGCACGTGGAGAAGGCCGCCGCAATAAAGGATACAAGGGGATTAATCAATATGGTTGTCGAACCGGAGACGAAGCAGGTGATGGGCGTTCATATGGTGGGGCCCATGGCGGCTGATATAATCACTACGGCCACCTATGCAATAAAGAACAAAATGACCATTTATGATATCAGGGAGACGGTGCATGTTTTCCCCACATTAAGCGAGGTCATCAAGAAGGTTGCCCAGAGTTTCGAGCAGAATCTTGACGACATGGCCTGCTGTGTCGAGTGATGGAAGGATAGGGCTTGGTCATTCTCCGAAGAGCAGCCTCAACCCCCACATTATGACAAGTCCAAGGGCCAGGAAGGTCATCTGGACCATCAGCTTTCCACCCTTTGTCCTCCTGTGGAGCTCGGGGATGAGGTCGACGAGGGCGATATAGATGAACCCCCCGGCAGTGAAGGGAATCAGGAAAGCCCTCAGCCAGAGGACCTGTCCGAAGGTGACGTAGGCGATGACGGCTCCGATGACGGCGGTAAGTGCGGTCAGGAGGTTATAAACGAGGGCCCTCGTCCTGCTGAACCCGCCGTATACGAGGACGGCGAAGTCCCCGATCTCCTGCGGTATCTCGTGGGCGGCTACGGCCAGGGTGGTGACCAGACCGAGCCTGGGATCGGAGACGAAGGCTGCGGCTATGATCATTCCGTCGATGAAGTTGTGGATGCCGTCGCCGATGAGGTTGAGGTAGGTGAACGTGTGGACCTCGCAGTGGTCCTGGTGGCAGTGCCTCCAGTGAAAGAGCTTCTCTATCACGAAGAAGACGATGATCCCGAAGAGTACATGCTGGATGCCTGAGGGGTTCGCGTCCGTCAAAGACTCGGGAAGGAGGTGAAAGAAGGCGCCGCCAAGGAGCCCTCCCGCTGCAAAGGCCACGAGGTGTTCGAGGAAGTCCTCCATCCTCTCGTCCTTCATCCCGACGAAGAATATCCCCGCCAGTGAGATGAGGCTTACGGCCATGGTGGCTGACAGGATCAGAACAAACTGCTCCATCCATCCTCCCTCCCCAGGTTACCGACTATCGAGACCTCGGTCCTGCTGCACGTCGATCTTCAATCTCTTCACCCTTCTGTATGCAGCCTTGTATTCTACCATTAATCCCTCGGCCTTATGTCCGCCGAAGCGTATCCTGCCGTAAAGGTCGAAGAACTCCTTGATGAGCAGGGCCTTCTCGCTGTCCAGCCCCTCCAGGCCGGCGAGGATCTCACCGCCTGTGTGCGAGTCCTTCACCCTGGTCGTCCTGCCCAACCTTCTTCTTATGTCGAGGTAATACCGGCTTGCCTGGCTGTACCTCTTCGGTCTTCTGTAGAGCCTGACGATGAGGAGCAGGACGACCGGCACCACGCCGATCAGCAGGAGAGTCGGTGCAGGGGCCCTCCATCCACCGTCTCTGAAGACCCTCGGCGGCCTTAACGAAGCGGAGAGGGAGCTGAAGAGCCTCATCTGGTCGAACCTGCTGTAACCCACAACATACCTCTCCCAGTGGAGCTTCAGCAGGTCGAGGTAGAGGAGCACCGTCTCCGGCTTCGGTCCACTCACACCACCCGGGGTTGGATCGAACCTCACCCAGTGGCCGTCTATCGCCGCCTCGACCCAGGTATGGGCGTCGCTCTGGCGGACGATCAGATAGCCGCCGTATCTGTTGTACTCGCCACCGAGGAACCCTGACACCACCCTTGCCGGTATCCCTATCGACCTCAGCATGAGCACCATAGAGGTGGCATAGTGCTCACAGTAACCCTTCCTTGTCCTGAAGAGGAAGTCCTCGACAGGGTCCATGCCCTCTGCAGGTGGATCGACCTTCAGGGAGTAGGTATAGTTCTCCTTCAGATACCGCTGTATCAGCCCTGCACGTTCGAGGTCAGAGCCGCCTTCCCGCGCCACATCCTCGGCAAGCCTCTTTATCCGTTCCGAACCTTCCGGGAGCTGCAGATATAAGGGGAGCGGCTCTGAAACAGGCAACGCCTCATCGGTGCTGAAGGCGGTGTAGCCCGTCCTCTTCGATCTCTTCTGCGGGATGTAGAGGGAACCGGAGAGGTCCCTCAGGAGGAACCTGCTCTCCGCAACCACCTCGGTCGTCCCCCTGAGGGTGAATATCAGGTCCGTATCGAGTGGCTCGAGCAGGACCTCCTGCCTTATCAGCCCTGTCCCCGATGAGTCCTCTATGCTGAACCGCCCGTCGTGACTCACGTATCTCCACCTCTCGTCCTTTATGTCGAGCCAGGTGTCGTCCCTGTATATCTCGAAGGTCATACCCCTGAGGTAGGGGCTGTGTGTCAGCCGCGGTTCAAGCTTCACCCTCATGACCACCGTTGGATCACGCTTCACCTCCCCGAAGCTTCCGAGCTGGAGGGTCTCGGAAAAGCCGGTCCTTATACCCCTGCCGATCCCTTTCCCCCAGAGCCTTCCCTTGACGCGGGGCAGGGCTATGAAGAGGAGCACCGTCATCAGAAGGACCAGCAGGGCTGTAACGGTGACGGGCCTGACGAAGGGCCTCATCCTCGGCTTTCCTTCCTTGATCAGGTGTGAATAGGATATCGAAACCACCATTATGATCATAAAGATGACAAACAGCACACCGAAGACGATCGAGAATGTAAGCTCTGAGGCGAGGAGCAACTGGATCAGGGACATGAAGAAGACCTGGAGGGAATCCCAGTGTTCCTTCATGTCAAAGCTCTTTATGGCGTGAAACAGCAGGGTGAGATGGGCCACCGCGGTTATCATATCTCCTGTAATGAGGAAGGCGTCCATGACGAATATGAAGACAACGAGGGTTGAGAGCCCTCCCACCAGGAGCCTCGGGGCCTGGGGATACCCTCTGATCGCCCTGTAGTATCCGATGAAGATGGCGGAGCCGGATATCACGAAGAGGGGGTTCAGCTCGCCTGTTATGACCAGCGCGAGGTTGCCGGCGAGCGCGGAGAGGGCTGTCAGTAACTTATAGGTCCTCGGCATGATAGGTCCTGTCCGCCAGGGGAGCGAGCATTGCCATCGGAGAGGATCGAGAGGAGAGGACGAGTATGCCCGATCCCTCCGCGGTTCCGTCGAAGGTCGGGGCAGGCTCGTCGTGCTGCTCCAGGAGGGCCAGAAAGTCGAGGATCCTGTACAGATGCCCTCTGCCGGTACCGAAGGGGATGGTCTTGCGGGAGGTGACGAGCCGGACGGCGAAGCCGGAGTTGAGGAGCTCGGCGGCGATGGAGGCGGTGAAAGAGACGGCCTTCTCGAACTGCTCCTCCCCGCAGTGCCGGAGGTCATCGAGGAAGACGGTCACCTTCTCCGGCTCACTCATCGAGAACTCCTTCACCACCACCTCGCCGGCCCTGGCGGTGGCCTTCCAGTGGATGCTCCTCAGCTCGTCACCGTACCTGAAAGGCCTCAGCTTGAAGAGGTCCTCTCCAGGGCCTGGCCTGGGCCTGAAAGGCCCTGAAACGTCAGCCACGAACCCGGCCGCCTCCCCACTGACGTCGTAGATGCGTGGATAGACGAGTATCCTCCTCTCCACAACGGCTCTCCTGACGAAGGAGAAGAAGATGAAAGGGAACTCGCTCCTGATCGTCGTATCCGCAAGATCGTACATCCCCCTTCTGGGAAAGTTCAGCCTCAGCGTGTACTCCCTGGTCTCTCCAGGACCGATCCTCTCGATATAGATCCCCTCCGTTCCGTTGACGGGAAGGTTGAGCCTGAAGGAGAGGGAGGAGATGAACCTCTTACGGTTGATGATCTTCGTCTTGAGGGTCACGGGGGTCGTTGCGAAGACCGGCTCCTGGATGTCGAGCGCCGGACGGAGGCCCGTGAGGTTGATGTTCGGCAGGAAGAGGGAGAGGAGGAAGACGGAGAACATCATAGAGAAGATGAGGTATATGAGGTTGTTGCCCGTATTGGATGCGGCAAACCCGACGATAAAGACGGCCAGAAGGAACCGCTTTCCCTCACGGGTGACCTTTATCATCTCCTCTGCCTCGTACTCGCCTCGTCCGGGGTCCAGGGATGTCAGACGGGAACCGGTGTGCTGTCGAGTATCTCCATCACCAGTTCCACTGCATCCCTGATGTAAGTCCTCGTCTTCAGCATGAGCCTGTGACCGAGCACCAGGGGGGCCACCTCCTTCACGTCATCTGGCAGGAGGTGATCCCTTCCCTCGAAGAAGGCCGCCCCTTTCGCGGCCTTCAGCAGGAACTGTGCACCCCTTGTACTGACACCGAGCCTGATCCTGTCGTCCCTCCTTGTGAGGCCGACTATCTGCATCACGTAGTCCACAAGGCTCTCGTCGACGAAGACACCCTCCACCGCCTCCTGGGCGGAGAGGATCTCCTCCCTTGAGACGACGGGACTGATGCCCTCTATGTCCTCGATGTCCTTCATCTCCATGAGGGCCTGCTTTTCGTCCTCAAAGGATGGATAACCGAGTCTCAGGTGCATCATGAACCTGTCAAGCTGGCTCTCGGGCAGGGGAAAGGTCCCGTGATATTCGAGGGGGTTCTGGGTGGCGATCACCATGAAGGGTGAGGGCAGGTGATAGGTGGTCCTCTCGATGGAGACCTTCCTCTCGTTCATGGCCTCAAGGAGGGCGGACTGGGTCTTCGGGGTGGTCCTGTTTATCTCGTCTGCAAGGACGATGTTGGCGAATATCGGTCCAGGCCTGAACTCGAACTCCCTCTCTTCAGGGTTGTAGACGTTGACACCGAGGATGTCCGAGGGCATGAGGTCGCTGGTGAACTGTATCCTCTGGAAGGTGCAGTCCGTTGCCCGGGCCAGGCTGAGGGCGAGGGTCGTCTTGCCCACACCGGGGACGTCCTCTATCAAGAGATGCCCCCTTGAGATCAGGGTGACGATGGCCATCTTGATCGCCCCCTCCTTCCCCTTGATCACGGTGGAAAGCTGGGCCTTCAGCTCGTCGATCCAAGCCATATAATGTATTTTATTGTTTTTCCGGAGAAAAATGGAATCTCGTCGTGAGGCGGGCCTTACAGGTTCTCCGGTGCATGTCCATACCCCTGAGCAGCGGTGGAGGTATCCGAAGGGGTTCCGTGATTCAGCCTGACGGCGGGAGGTCCTCGTCCGTCAACACGAAGAACCTGTCTTCCTCTCTCTCGACGAGCCTGAAGAAGGGGCACTCGAGGCAGCTACCGAACTTCCTGGCCCACGTCCCCTGGACCTCACCGTCACAGAAGGTCCCTGCCACGAACCAGCAGAAACGGCCTGCGTTCTTTCCCCTGTTGACCCCGTCGTACTTCTCAGCCGTGGTTACGGGGCAGACACCCAGCTCATCGGCCCTGCTGCCGCCGGGCTCACGCCCGCATTTCATGTACTCCCAGCAGTTCTGGACCCTTCCTCCATGTTTCATCCCTCTCCCCCATTAGGTCTTTATGGGCCGGTGTGAGAATCCGGTGGGAAATTATAAACCATTCTTTTTAAAAATTCTATCGGTCTGAGTCTGACATCCCTGTAGGACAAACCCTCGGGCAGGCTCTATGGATGGGGATGGAGCGGGCGACGGGATTTGAACCCGCGACCTTCAGCTTGGGAAGCTGACACTCTACCGCTGAGTTACGCCCGCTTGCTGGGTGTAGGCTATTTCAGGTCAGGATTCAGTATGTCCATGGTGTTACCCTTCATGGCCATGGCATAGATCCTGTTCTTAGTAAGATAGTTTACCACGGTGTCAGGGAGATAGAGGGACGAGAATATGGGGATCAGCTCCGCTTCCTTGTACTCGGGGAAGTAGTTGAAGAACTCCCCTGCCTTGATGAACTCCACGAACTCATCCAGATAACTCTGTCTCGGTGTTGACTTCGTCTCGTTGAGGATCACCTTTTCGTCATACACTGCTATCACATCAAACTCCCTCGTCCTGTTCCTCTTCTTGTCCCTCTTCTCCACCCTCATGGCGAAGAAGTCCATATCCTTGAACCCGAAGTACTCCCTTGCGATCCTGGGTATATTGGGCGCCACGATATCCTCGACGATTGTACCCATCTTGTTTGCAAGCTCTCCCCAGCGCCTGTTCTGCTCGGCAAGGATCTCCTCCGTCCTGTCCCTGAACCCGCCCATCTCGTCCTTGAACTTGCTCATCTCGTCCTTGAACTTGCTCATCTCGTCCCTGAACTTGCTCATCTCCTCCTTGAACTCCTTCATCTCCCTCTCGAGCCGTCTGAGGGCGGTGTCGGTATGAACGATGAACTGCCCCAGTATGCTTTCAAGGCTATCGACCCTGTATTCGATCGTCGGCAATCGGGATCTCCTCCTGTAGGTTCTTGACCAATTTTACCATGCATTCTTTTGAGAGGTCAAATCCCGGTGAGGTGGGAGAGGAATCTTTACCTCAAGGCGGGTTTATGATATAATTTTGCTGAATAGAGATGGAGAACAGAGGGGCGGTCTATTCCCTGCCTTCTGCCAGCCTCTCCGGCAGAAGGGGTGAGGATGTCATCTTCCTGCTGGACCGGGATAGAGCCTGTCTGGAGGATCTGGCGCTCCAGGTGAGCCATTTCGGATATCAGGTGCGGGCATTCTTACGTCCTGAAGACCTCCTTGCCGCACTGGACCATGTCCTTCCCTCGGCTATAATCACAGAGGTGGTGTTCCAGGGGGGGAGACCGGGAGGTATGGAGTACATCGCGGAGATGAGGAGGAAAGCGCCCTCGTCAGCGCCTGTATTCTTCATCTCCAGCCAGGCCGACATAAACTCCCGTCTCCAGGCAATACGTACAGGCTGTGACGCCTACTTCGTGAAGCCCGTCAATATAACGGAACTGATAGACAGACTGGATGCATTGACCGGCGAGAAACAGAAGGAACCCTTCCGCATCCTCATTGTGGAGGACGAGGAGAAGCTCTCCCTCTATTATTCCGTCCTCCTGCAGAAGGCCGGCATGGAGACGATGACGGTGAATGATCCACTCAAGGTGTTCAAGCCGCTCTTCGAGTTCAAGCCCGACCTCATCCTGATGGATATGTACATGCCTGCATGCACAGGCCGTGAACTTGCAAAGGTGATACGCCAGATGAGGGCCTACTTCTGCATACCCATCGTCTTCCTCTCTGCAGAGAAGGACCTGAACAAACAGCTCTCGGCGATGAGCATCGGTGGAGACGACTTCCTGACAAAACCGATCGAGCCTGAACACCTGATCTCGTCCGTCACCTACAGGGCTGAGAGGATGCGGTTGATCAGATCCTTCATGGACCGTGACAGTCTCACGGGCCTGCTGAACCACACCAAGACGAAGGAAGAACTGGACATCGCCCTCTCAAGGACGAAGAGGGAAGGGGGCAGCGTCACCTTCGCAATGCTCGATATCGACGACTTCAAGCACATCAACGACATATACGGCCATCCCGCCGGTGATACGGTACTGGTCGTTCTCTCGCGGCTCCTGAAGCAGAGGCTCCGGAAGACGGACGTGATCGGCAGGTACGGAGGGGAGGAGTTCGCAGTGGTGCTTGAGAAGACCGATGCCGGAACAGGCAGAAGGATAATGGACGAGATCCGTGCAAGCTTCTCCCAGTTGAGACATCGCTGTGAGGGCCGGGAGTTCAACGTCACCTTCAGCTGTGGGATAGCCGCTTTCCCCTGTTTCGGAGACGCTGCCACACTGAGCAGGGCCGCGGACAGGGCGCTTTATCGAGCCAAAGAGGAAGGGAAGGACAGGGTCGTTGTTGAGGGAGATTGAGCTGTTCCATGCAACCCGGAAGTGGACCTGAGAGGTCGGTGTGAGAAGAAAGGAGCTGAGGGCCTTCTGTGAATCCCTCCAGAGACTGATCGGCCCCTTCGGGTTCTGGACCCCCGAGGGCAACCCCGTCTTCGTGTCGCCGGGCCACCAGGGGAGTGCCCCTTCACTCCACCGGAGCGAGGTGAAGGTGGGAGGCGCTACGGTCGGTTATGTAACAGGACCCGACGGAAGAGTGGATGCCGGAGCCGCCCTCCTCGGTATCTTCTTGAAGGAGATCGACGAAAAGAGGGCCCTCACGACCCATACGCTGCACAAGTACAGGGAGATCAACGTTCTCTCGGAGATCAGCGAGATACTGGGAGAGTCCATCGAGATAGACGAGATCCTCAGTGCGGCCACGAAACGCTGCTCCGAGATCCTCGGTGCAGAGAACTGCTCCGTCATGCTGATAAACGAGGGTGATGAGAGGCTGTACATCAAGTCCGTCTCGGGAAGAACGGTGAATGAGCCCTCATGGCTTGAGCTCTCCGGCGGCATTGCCGGAAGGGTCATCGAGACGGGCAGCCCCGTCATAGCGAACTCTCCCCGGAGACACCCCGATTTCGCAGCAGGCGAGAGGGAGTTGAGGTCGATGCTCTGCGTTCCCCTCAGGGTGAAGGACAGGACCGTGGGTGTGTTGAACGTCAGCAACAAGTCCAGGGGGGAGTTCAGCAGTGAAGACGAGGCCCTTCTGGTCTCCGTCTCCGCAATGATCGCCGGTGCAATCGAGGCGTCGAGGCTCCTGGAGGAGAAGCTCAGGAACGAGAGGTTCGCCACCATCGGGCAGATGGCGGCCGGCATCGTCCATGACATCAAGAACCCGATGGCCACGATAAAGGGATTCGCCGGACTGCTCGGTGACCTCGACTTCACACCCGATGAACGGAAGGAGTACAGCTCCATGATCATCTCCGAGATCGACAGACTGGTGGCGATGGTGGAGGACCTGCTCGCCTTCTCAAGGGGGTTCAAGACGAAGCTCTCCATCAAGGAGACGGATGCAGGCAACTACCTGACGGAGATCACCGAGTTCATAAGGAAGGACATGGAGACAAGGGATATCAGGGTGATCCTCAGAGCGGAATACAGAGGACCCCTGTACATCGATCCAGAGAAGTTCAAGAGGGCGATATACAACATATCGGGTAATGCGAAAGAGGCCATACATGAGGGCGGACTGTTGCTGATACTGGCAAGAAGACTCGACGATGCAGTGGAGATGGTCTTCTCCGATACGGGCGAGGGGATACCGGAGGAGATCATGGAGACCCTCTTCGAGCCCTTTGTCACAAGGGGCAAGAGGTCGGGTACCGGTCTCGGCCTCGCCGTTACGAAGAGGATCGTGGAAGAGCACGGAGGCAGCATCATCGCCGTGAACGGCAACTACTCGGGTGTCGAGGGGTTTAACGGTGCGAATTTCGTGATAAGGCTCCCTTTATCCAGGGAAATCCAGTGAGACGGGAGGTTGTATGGATCCTTTAAGCGAAGCCCTTGTCAGTGAAGGCATGGTATCTGAAGAGAAGCTGAAGGAGATCAAGGAAAGGACGCCGAAGGGCAGGAGTTTCATCCTTGAGATGCTTGATACGGTCCCGGTTGACGAGGAGAGGCTGGCCTCGATATACACCGAGAGGTTCAGGATCACGAGGGTGTCACCGAGAGACGTCCAGCCCGAGGCACTGAGGCGATACTCGGAAAAGCTCGCCTTCAAGTACCTGAGCATCCCCTTTGCGAGGGAAGGCCTGAGGCTGAAGGTGGCGATGGTTGATCCCCTCGACCTGGATGCCGTCCAGGATATATCATTCATCACGGGTCTCACCGTCGTACCCTTTGTCGCCACCAGGACCGAGGTCCTGACGGCGATCAACAACTGCTATGAAGTCAGCTCCGAGATCGTGAACATCCTTGACAACATCAGCTCCACCGATGTGGAGAACATAGAGTTCATAGAGGAGGACTCGCAGGCAGCCACCGCGGTGTTTCAGAGCGGTCAGAGGCTGGAGATCCCTGATGAAGAGACCCTGTCAGCTCCGGCCATCAAACTCGTGAACATCCTGCTGAAGGATGCCATGCAGAGCAGGGCGAGCGATATACATATAGAGCCGGGACAGAAGGCCGTCGAGGTGAGGTTCAGGATCGACGGGGTACTGAAGCCCCATATGGAGGTGCCCAGGTGGCTGCACTCCGCCCTCGTCTCGAGGATAAAGATAATGTCGAAACTCGACATAAGCAACCGGAGGACCCCTCAGGACGGAGCGATAAAGATCCGCATAGCCGGCAACCCCGTCGATCTGAGGGTATCGACCCTCCCGACGAACCTGGGTGAGAAGGCCGTGATCAGGCTGCTGAACCCGGAGGAGGGGGAGCTGGAGCTGAAGGACACCGGGATCGGACAGGACGACTACAGCATCCTGAAGCGCTCCTTCTCGCAGCCGCAGGGGATGATACTCGTTACAGGCCCCACCGGCAGCGGCAAGACCACGACGTTGCATGGCATACTGAAGGAGCTCAACACCGGTCAGACAAACATCATCACCGTGGAAGACCCTGTGGAGTACGAGCTGAAGGGGATAACCCAGGTCCAGGTGAATGAGAAGGCGGGGCTTACATTCGCCAACACCCTGAGGTCGATACTCCGGCAGGACCCCGACATCGTGATGGTGGGAGAGATAAGGGACAGGGATACAGCCGAGATAGCCTTCAGGGCCTCGATGACGGGCCATTTAGTCCTGAGCACGCTCCACACGAACGACACGACCTCAACCATCACACGTCTCCTCGACATCGGTGTCGAGCCCTACATCCTGGCATCCTCCCTCCTCTCGATAGCGGCCCAGAGGCTGGTGAGGATCAACTGCGGAGAGTGCACGGTAAGCTACGTGCCTCCAGACGACGTGATCTCACTCCTTCCGAAGATCGACAGCGGTGCGCGGTATGTCAGGGGAAAGGGCTGTGACAGGTGCAACAACACCGGCTACAGGGGAAGGGTCGCCGTCTTTGAGATCCTTGAGGTCACCCCGTCGATAAAGAGCCTCATATCCAGCGGTGCTTCCGAGAAGGATATAAGGTCACAGGCCAGGAAGGAGGGGATGAAGACCCTGTACGAAGCCGCGATGGAGAAGGTGTACAGGAGGTTGACGACCCCCGAGGAGATCCTGAGGGTGATAGCTCCCGAGACGGTGAGGGAGAGGTACTGTCCTGTCTGCTGCAGGACGTATACAGAGAGTGAATGCCCCTACTGTGGAGAGCCGTCCGAGGGGATCTGCACAGGATGCGGCAGACCCGTCTCCTTCGACTGGAGGTTCTGTCCGAACTGCGGCAGACAGAAGGGGCCGGGGAAGAGACCGGAGCTTCCGTCAACACCGAGGGTGCTTGCAGTGGATGACGAGCCCGGGGTCCTGAAGATGATCGAGGTTGCACTGAGGCCGCTCGCTCTCGAGATCCACACCGCCCGCAACGGCAGGGAGGCCCTCGACCTTACTCAGAGGGTCAACCCCAGCCTCATAATCACTGACATCAACATGCCTGTACTGGACGGCTTCGAGCTGATAAGGCATCTCCGGAGCAGGGTGAACACCATGTTCATCCCCATAATAATCCTTTCATCGAGGGATACGAGCGAGGACAAGCTCCGGGGGTTCACCTACGGGACGGACGACTACATCACCAAGCCCTTCGAGTACACAGAACTGCAGGCGAGGGTGAAGAGGCTTCTGCAGAGGACGCATGCCTGAGGACTACTACGAGTTGCTCAAGGTGGGCAGGGATGCCGACCTGAAGGAGATCAAGAGCGCCTACAGGAGGCTGGCTGGTTTATACCATCCGGACAGGTCCAGGGACCCTGCCTCCAGGGAGAAGATGGCCATGATCAACGAGGCATACTCGGTGCTTCGAGACCCGGTAAAGCGCCTCCATTACGACAGAGAGCTGTCTCGGATGGAGGGGAGGAGGGAGGGCCGGAGAGCGACGCGGGGGTATTTCCATTTCTCCGCCCGGGAGATCCTCGACAAGTACCGGGACTACTTCCCTGCCGTGGATCTGAGGCCAAAAGAGGTGCCGGGATTCGACGCCGTCTACGAGGGGAGAAGGCTCTTGAGATCGTACTTTGTATTCTTCAGGGTTGTGGAGAGGGCCTCCGGAGCCGAGACGGAGAAGGCCTTCAGGGATATCAAACGCTACCTGATGAAGAGGTCCTTTCTCACCTCCGAGACCTTTCTGGTGCTTGTAGTGAGGGAAGACGGCCGGTCCATACAGGGGCCCTTCCCGTCTGACGAGGGGGTGAGGGTGGCTCTGTTTGACTACTCAGAGGGCAGGCTCTACTGCGGGGAGAAGGGGAGGGTGCCTCAGAAGGGATGAGGTGGTTTGATTTTTTGGCCTGAACATGATTAAATATCCTAATCCTCTTTGTTATGCGGAGGTCGATGAAGAACCTGTTGTACCTACAGGGGTTGAGCTGCGGCGGTGATACGATATCCCTGCTGAACGCCGAAGAGCCGGACCTGCTTACCGCCCTGAAGATGCTCGGCATCAGCATCGCCTGGCACCCCTCGCTGTCATCTGAAGAGGGGGACGACGTCCTCGGGATCTGTTCAGACTTTCTCGAGGGAAAGAAGTCCCTTGACCTGCTGCTGATAGAGGGTGCGGTATCCACAGCACCCATGGGCACGGGAAGGATACACTGCTTCATGGAGAGACCTTTCGCGGAGTGGGTGAGGGACCTTGCCTCCGTCGCCGAGTACACCCTTGCCGTAGGCACATGTGCGGCAACGGGCGGGATCCCGGCCTCGGGGACGAACCCCACCAAGGCCACGGGCATGCAGTTCCATCACGGGAAGAACGGCGGTGTCCTGGGAGAAGACTACCGCTCCAGGGCCGGTCTGCCGGTGACCAACATCCCCGGCTGCCCCGCCCACCCGGACTGGATCATCGAGACCCTCCACCTCGTCACCTCCGGTAAACTGACCGCTGATCTGCTCGATTACGCGAACCGGCCGAGGCTCTTCTACACAGGCCTCGCCCATCACGGCTGCACCAGGAACGAGTTCTACGAGTTCAAGTCCTCGGCGACCGATTTCGGTCAGATGGGCTGTCTCTTCGAGTTCCTCGGCTGCAGGGGCACGCAGTGCGAGTCCGACTGCAACAGCCGCCTCTGGCTCGGAAGGACGGGCAGCTGCACCAGGGGCGGCTATCCCTGCATAGCCTGCACCTCCCAGGACTTCCCGCCCCAGAACAGCAGGTTCTTCACCACCGAGACGATCGGCAACATCCCGAAGTACCTCCCTTTCGACGTCCCCAAGGCGTGGTATATCGGCATTGCGGGTCTGTCGAAGATGGCCACCCCTGAGCGGTTGAAGGTGAACTCCGTATCTCCCCACCCGGTATACGCCCAGCGAAAGGAGGAGCGGGGCCGGAAATGAGCAGGAAGATCACCGTGAATCCCATGAGCAGGGTGGAGGGGGATCTGAAGATCAAGATCGAGATAGCTGACGGCGTGGTGAAGGACGCGATGGCCTCGGGGGTGATGTTCAGAGGCTTCGAGAAGATACTCAAGAACCACTTCCCAGAGGACGGGCTCGTCTATACACCGAGGATATGCGGGATATGCAGCATCTCTCACTCGATCGCCGCGGCCTCTGCACTCGGCGCCGTTTCAGCGGAGTTCACCCCCTCGGCGAGCGGTCAATACGCAAAGAACATAAGCCACGCCACGGAGAACGCGATGAGTCACATCACGCAGTTCTATCTCTACTTCGCCCCGGACCTGTTGAACAGGAAATACAAGGACCTCGCCGATTACAGGGTCTTGGTCAGACGGTTTGCACCACTTCAGGGGGAGTCGGTCGTGAGGATCATGGAGGAACGGAAGAGGTTTCTGGAGATACTCGGCCTCATAGTGGGCAAGTGGCCCCATACCCTGGCGATCCAGCCAGGCGGTGTCACAAGGTCCCTCGGATCCTCCGAGATATTCCGGATAAAGGGGATCCTGGCCTCCTTCACATCCCTCGTCGAGAAGGTCCTCCTCGGTATGCCGCTCAGGGAGTACCTCGAGATGGAGACGAGGGCCGACCTTGAGTCGGCCTTCAGCGGTGATGGAGCAGCGGACCTGGGGCTGTTCTGCCGTGTCGCCGGAGAGGCGGGGCTGATGAGGATGGGCAGCGGACCGGGCAGGTTCCTCTCTGCAGGCGCATTCCCCCGGTCTGACGGCTCACTCTACATACCGTCCGGTTATTGGGACGGAGAACGTCTCGCGGAGCTCGAGGTGGAGGGGATAACGGAGTCGATCCGGTATTCCTTCTTCACCGCCCCTGAGGGGTCATCGAGCCCCTTCGACGACGCCTCGGAGCCCCGATGGGATAAGCCCGGAGCTTACAGCTGGGCCAAATCACCGCGCTATAAGGGGCTGGTCGTCGAGGTGGGCGCCCTTGCCAGGCAGGTGATCAGCGGAGACCCGCTCATAAGGGAGCTCCACTCGGAATACGGCTCGACCGTCTTCACCAGGGTGTTTGCAAGACTGCACGAGGCGGTCAAACTGCTCCATGAGATGGGTTCATGGATAGAACTCCTCGACCCTGAAGAGAACTACTACAAGAAGAACGTCGTGAGGGAGAACGGGGCCGGTTTCGGTATCACAGAGGCTGCCCGCGGGTTCCTGGGCCACTGGTTGTCTGTGGAGAACGGGCGGATCAGGAACTACCAGGTGATAACGCCGACTGCATGGAACTGCTCGCCCCGTGACGATAAAGGCAGACCGGGCGCGCTGGAGCAGTCCCTCATGGAGACGGCCGTCGAGGACGAGGACAATCCGGTCGAGGTGGATCATGTCATCAGGTCATACGACCCGTGTCTCGTCTGTACAGTCCATTGAGGCCTGCACCCCTGTGCAGGAGGCGGAGCGGAGATGACGGAAGAGACAAAGGCCACATACGAAGAACTCCTTGAGAAGGTGAGGGAATACGAGATACAGGAGACGGCCTTCCGGACCGTCATCCAGCAGATGGAGCACCTCTATTCCGAGATAGCCTCCGGCCAGGCCGAGATAGAGAAGAAGAACGAAGAGCTGGAGGAGGAACGGAGGAAGCTGAAGGCCGTCCTTGAGAACATCGCGGACGGGCTCGTGGTGGTGGACGGTCAGGGCAGGATCGTCCTGGCGAATCAGGCCTTCTGTGAGTTCTTCAACAGGGGTATCGAGACGATCCACAACCGCCACATATCAGAGGTCATCGACAACCCCGAGTTTGTAAGGATAATCCTCCAGGTGCTCGAGGAGCCCCACAAGGCGCTGACCGCACAGATACGGCTCTGTGACGGACGGTTCATCAAGAACGTCTCCTCCTCGATCCAGATCGACAACCTGGTGTCGGGCGTGGTCAGCACCTTCAGGGACGTCACCCTTGAGGTCGAGGTGGACAAGATGAAGACGGACTTCATCTCCACCGTCTCACACGAGCTCCGGACCCCCCTCACATCGGTACTCGGTTTTGCGAAGATCATAAAGAAGAGGCTCGAGGACGTGATCTTCTCGGCCCTGGAGGTGAAGGACGGGAAGGTCCGGAAGACCATGGGGCAGGTGAGGAAGAACCTGGATATAATCGTCTCCGAGGGTGAGAGGCTCACGGCACTGATCAACGACGTCCTCGACCTGGCAAAGATAGAATCGGGACGTATCGAGTGGAGGGACGAGGATGTCGATGTAACCGAGGTCTTCGAGAGGGCGGCCTCGGCGGCCTCGGCACTGATTCAGTCGAAGGGGCTGTACCTGAAGAAGAGGATCGAGGGCCGGGGTTTCATCGTACGCGGTGACCGCGACAGGTTGATACAGGTGGTGATGAACCTCTTCAGCAACGCCGTCAAGTTCACCGACAGGGGCGGGATCACCTACAGGATAAAGGACCGCCACGGCAGGGTGAGATGCGAGGTCGAGGACACGGGCTGCGGGATACCGGAAGGGATGCTCGAGACCATCTTCGAGAAGTTCAAGCAGGCAGGAGACACCATGACCAACAAACCCTGGGGCACCGGGCTCGGCCTCCCCATATGCCGCGAGATCATAAGACACCACGGGGGAGAGATTTGGGCCGACAGCAGAGAGGGCGGAGGAAGCAGGTTCATCTTTGAGATCCCCCTCAAGGAAGGTGCCGGGCCCTCCCTCGAGGAAAAGACGTTGATGAGGGACCTCAGGGTCGAGAAGGAGATACTGCTTACATCCGTGGAGAACCATATGAAGACCAGGGGAGCCATACTGACCGTGGACGACGACGCCCACATCAGGAGGATGCTGAGGGAGTGTCTCGAGGAGAAGGGTTACGGCGTCATGGAGGCCGAAGACGCAAAGAGTGCGATAGCCAGGGCAAGGACGGCAAGGCCCTCCCTGATCCTCCTCGACGTCATGATGCCCGACCTCAGCGGTTACGACGTCATGAGGGTGCTGAAGAACGACGAACTGACCAGGGATATACCGGTGATCGTCGTCTCCGTCCTTGAGGACAGGGAGAAGGCGCTGATGCTCGGGGCATCGGACTACATCACCAAGCCTGTCGACGAAGAGAGGCTCCTCCAGAGCATATCCAGGGTGCTCGAGGAGGAGCCGGTCCAGAGCAGATACAGGGTCCTGATAATAGAGAAGGACAGGGGGGCCCTCGAGAGGATCGCCTCCATGATGAAGGTCAGGGGCTTCGACGTGATAGGCTGTAGCGGGCTGGAGGACGAGATCAAGGAGGGGTTGAGACAGGCTCCCGAGCTGGTGCTCGTGGACGTCGAGACCCTTGGAGAGGAGTTCTCGGCTCTCCTTGCACAGGACGCCTCCGTCAGGGAGGCGTTGAGGAATTCAAAGCTCGTTTACATGATAAAGGGGGTCAGAGACAGTGCAAAGGAAGATACTGATAGTTGATGACGAGCCCCATATACGGCTCCTCCTCGAGCAGACCCTCGAGGATTTCGAGAACGAAGGCGTCAGGATCATCTCCGCCGACAATGGCCTCGACGCCCTCAGGATCATCGAGACCGAGAGGCCCGACCTTGTCTTCCTCGACGTGATGATGCCCGGCATGAGCGGCTTTGACGTCTGCGAGAAGGTCAAGAACGAGATGAAGATAGGCGACGTCTACATAGTGCTCCTTACCGCAAAAGGCCAGGAGATCGACAGAGAGAGAGGAGAGAGTGCAGGGGCCGACATCTACATGACGAAACCCTTCAACCCCGATGAGGTGGTCTCAAGGACATCGGAGATACTGGGAATAGCCCTATAGGAGCGGAATCCTGCAAAGAGGGCTTCAGCAGGGTCGTCGGGAGGATCGTCGACGACCCTTACAACGCGCTCGTCTTCAATAACCTGCCCGATGCCTTCCTTGTGGGCGGCTTCATCAGGGACGCCCTCATCGGCAAGGACTCACAGGACCGGGACTACGCCGTGAAAGACCCGGAGGCATCCGCCTCCCTCGTGAGGGAGCTGACCGGGGGGAGCCTGGTGAGGCTGAAGGAGGGGCAGACCATCAGGATCACACTCAGCGGCGGGATAACCCTCGATTTCACCGGCTATGGGCAGGACGTGGCGGAGGACCTCTGCAGACGCGACTTCACCTTCAATGCCATGGCCTTCTCACCGTCCAGAGGGCACCACGACCCCTTCGGGGGGATGGAGGACCTCAAGAAGGGTAGGGTGAGGATGGTGAGGGAAGACAACCTCGCCGCCGATCCCGTGAGGTTGCTCAGGGCCTACAGGTTCGTGGGCGAGCTGGACGGCTTTATAGAGGAAGAGACGGTGAGGGTTATAAAGAGATACAGGGACCGCCTCAGGACCGCTGCTCCTGAAAGGATCACCTCAGAGTTTTTCAAGCTCATCCAGTCCAGGGCATACCTGAAGGGGCTGGAGAGCGCCTTCAGGGACGGTGTGGCTGAAGGGATAATTCCTTTAGAAAACAAGGCCCTGGAGAGGGCTTTCCAGAAACTGGTCGAGGTAAATCGAAAACTTCAAAGACCGCCTGAGGTTATCGCTCAACTGCTGCAGAATGAGGTCTCCCAGGGCCTCACCCTCAGGGGGTTGATCGTGCTCGAGGTCCTGCTCAGGGAGGCGGACCTCGGCGCTGTCAGACTCAGCCTCTCCAGGAAGACGAAGACCCGCATCCTCGGGTTCAGGAGGGTGAGGGCGCTGAGAGGGCTTGATGACGGGAGGCTCTTCGATGCCTTCTCGGCACTCGGTGACTCGATCCTCGAGGCCGTCCTGATCGAGGGTGACGCCGGGCTCCTGGAGAAGGCTCAACGGTTCATCGCCGTCTGCAGGAGGCCTCTGTTGAACGGTGAGGAGATCAAGGAGGTGCTCAGGACCGGAGAGGGGCCGTGGATAGGGAGGCTCCTGAGGGAGATAAAGAGGGCTCAATTCACCGGAAGGGTCCGCGAAAGGAGCGAGGCGGTCCGGTATCTCAAGGGGTTGTCGACGAAGGATCGGGGGGAACGAGACAGACCCTGAGGATCCGTTTTGGTTATACTATAGGATATGAGCTTCGATGAACTCGTCAGGCTGATGGAGGCGTTGAGGGCCGAGGGAGGCTGCCCCTGGGACAGGGAGCAGACCAGGAGCTCCCTCAGGTCCTTCCTGATCGAGGAGGCCTACGAGCTGCTCGAGGCCATAGAGGAGGACGACCCGGAGAAGATCAAGGAGGAGCTGGGCGATCTCCTCTTCCAGATAGTCTTTCACGCCCAGATAGCGAGGGAGAGGGGTGAGTTCGAGATCCAGGACGTGATCAGGACGATCTCTGAAAAGATGCTCTCCCGTCATCCCCATGTGTTCGGAGACCCGGAACAGGGTGTTCCGGCCGGATGGGAGGAGCGGAAGAGGCGGGAGGGGAAGATGATGGACTCGATCTTTGAAGGGATCCCGACGGCTCTCCCCCCGCTGCTCAAGGCCCTCAGGGTCCAGGAGCGCGCCTCAAGGGTGGGTTTCGACTGGGAAAGACCGGAGGATGCGCTCCAGACGGTCGAAGAGGAGTTCACCGAATTCAGGAGTGCCCTTGCAGCAGGAGACCGTGAAGCGATGGAGGACGAGCTTGGAGACCTCTTCTTCACCCTTGTGAACCTGGCCCGGCTCAGCGGCGTGAGCCCCGACGGAGCGCTCAGGAAGACCATAAACAAGTTCATCACACGCTTCAGCTACATCGAGGCAAGGGCGAAGGCGGAGGGAAGGGACCTCTCCGGATACACCATTGAGGAGATGGACCGTCTCTGGGAGGAGGCAAAGGGGGGTTGAGCAGGAGGAGGTCCTCTTCCCGTGATCGGCGGAGCCTGTGCGGGAGGCGGTCTCCGGGGCGGCGGCCGCCTGCTGGTCAGAGCTTCTCGAACTCCCTCAGGAAATGCCCGAGTGTCTCGTCATCGAATATGCAGAACTCCACCGTCTCGAGGGAGGTGTCCGGGTTGTCCTGAAGGAACCTCCTTGATTCGTTGACCAGTATCTCAGCGCACCTGTCCTTCGGAAAGCCGAATATCCCCGAACTGATGGCAGGCATGGAGATGCTCCTGAAGCCGTTCCTGGAGGCGAGCCTGAGGGAGCTGACCACGGCGTTCTTCAGCTTGTCGTCCTCATCCCCTTCGCCCATCCTCGGCCCCACTGCATGGATCACCGCCTTGCAGGGGAGGCTGCCCGCTGTCGTGAGGGCTGCAGAGCCCACCGGGACGAACCCGATCCTGTCGCTCTCTTCCTGAATCACCCTTCCGCCTCTCCTCACTATGGCGCCGGCCACCCCACCGCCGTGCTTCAGATGGGAATTGGCTGCATTCACTATGGCATCCACATCCCTCTCCGTGATGTCCCCCTTTACGAGCCTCAGGACCTTGCCGTCCAGCCTCTTCTCAGATACGACCTCCATGTGCGAGCCTCCTTTCTTTGAATTTTACATAATATAAATTATCAGACGTTATATATCAACATTATATGTTGATAAGCTGTTATGAAGTATGTGTAAATCATGGACAGAGGCCTTATCCTTCAATGGATCTACGGTTTTGTACAACTTTTGGGCAGTCAGAAAACCTCGAAAAATCAGCACATTAGATGCTTTTTACAGGAAGTCCATAAAGCCCATCCCGAAACAGCTCACCGATCTTGACGCATACGACGGCACCGGGCTCACAGGGTGAATTTTCAAAATAAATACTTAGATAATTCTCCGATTTGCCCGTGTGCAGCGCCTTTGTGAACTCGCCCTCACAAACCACGTTGAGAACCCTGCCTATCTGGCGCCTCCTGTACAGAGACCTCTTCTCCTCGTCCAGGGACTTCAGCCTCTCCGAGCGGGACCTCTTCACCTCAGGAGCCACACGCCCTCCCATGGTCGATGATGGCGTACCAGGCCGGTCTGAGTAGGGAAAGATGTGGAGATAGGAGAAAGGGACCTCCTGGAGGAGCCTTACGGTGGCCTCAAACTCCCTCTCTCCCTCGCCGGGGAAGCCCACGATCACGTCGGTGCCGAGGGCGAGATTGGGAACTCTATCAAGCACTTTATCTACTTTGGCCCTGTAACCCCTTGTTGTATAAGGTCTTTTCATCATCTCAAGAATACCGTCATCACCGCTCTGAAGAGGTACGTGAAGGTGGGGACAGAGCCTGCCGTCAGAGAGGAGATCGATCAATCGGTCGTCTATCTCGTCCACCTCGAGGGAGCTGACCCTCACCCTGATACTCGATGTCTTTTCCAGGAGGATGGTGACCAGTTCTGAAAGTGACACCTCAGGTTTGAGATCGTAACCGTAGAGACCTATGTGGATTCCTGTCAGAACGACCTCGGCAAAGCCCATGCCCTCGAGCTCCCTCACCTCCCACAGCACCTCCTCTACCGGTCTGCTCCTTGAGGGACCCCGCGCCATCGGGATCGTGCAGTAAGAGCAGGAGTAGTCGCACCCGTCCTGTATCTTCACAAAGGGCCTTGAACGGGCCCTGGAGGGCCGCGATATACTTAAGGGCATGGTTTCGTTCTCATCGGACAAGATGTTGATTATATGGCTTTTTTCACTGTTCCTGACTACCCTCAACCCCTCAGCTATCCCCCTCAGCTCCTCACCCCTCAGCTCTGCGTAACAGCCGGTCACCACCACCTCTGCCCCGGATCTGAGGGCCCGCCTGATCAACTGCCTGGACTGGGAATCGCTCTTGGCGGTAACGGTACAGGTGTTTACTATGCAGATATCGGGAGAGTCTCCGAGGGATACTATGGAATGGCCTGAACTCAGTGCACTGCTCTCAATCGAGCTGCTTTCAGCCTGGTTCGTCTTGCAACCGAGGGTGAGTACGGCGATCTTCATAATTGATCCTTTAACGGTGATCGGTTACGATGACCGTACCCTCAAGGGAATGTCGGTGCCCCTTTGTGATTTTCACCTGCAACAGCATGCCGGGCACGATATCCCCTGATAGGGGGATGTTGACGATCTTGTTGGTCCTCGTCCTCCCTGTAGCCGTCCCGGGATCTGATCCAGAGGGACCCTCCAGAAGGACCTCCTGCACGCTCCCCTCGAGGGCCCTGTTCTTCTTCTCCGTTATATCGTCCTGGAGGCGGAGGATCTCCGACAGTCTCTCGGACTTTATCCCTTCAGGGAGCTGCCCCTCCATCTCCGAAGCCCTGGTCATGGGCCTCGGAGAGAACTTGAAGGCGAAGATGCCGTCGAACCCGATCTCTCCGAGGGCCGAGACCGTTGCCCTGTGGTCAGCCTCTGTCTCACCGGGGAAGCCCGCGATGATATCAGTTGTTATGGCTATCCCCGGAACGGCCCTCCTGAGCCTCTCGACCTTCGTGCGATACTCGGCATATGTGTACCCTCTGTTCATCAGTCTCAGAATCCTGTCCGACCCTGACTGGAGGGGAAGGTGGATGTGTTCGCAGACCTTCTCCAGGTCCCTCATCGCTGCGACGAGGTCCTCGCCGAGGTCCTTCGGATGGGAGGTGACGAAACGTATCCTCTCGAGCCCCTCTACGTCGTTTACAAGCCTGAGGAGTCCCGGGAAAGAGACCTCTCCTCTGTAGGAGTTTACGTTCTGTCCGAGGAGGGTG
Source organism: Nitrospirota bacterium (assembly GCA_015492515.1). GTDB lineage: Bacteria > Nitrospirota > Thermodesulfovibrionia > Thermodesulfovibrionales > JdFR-85 > S146-64. The sequence goes on along the minus strand of WGEZ01000060.1, from coordinate 14,050 downwards.
ACCTCCCTGTAGCCGCTCCCTGCGAGCCCCCTGATCTCCGCCAGGACCTTCTCCACCGGTCTCGACCTCTCCCTCCCCCTGGTATAGGGGACGACGCAGTAGGAGCAGAAGTTGTTGCACCCGTACATGATATTCACCCAGGCCTTGACGTGGTTCCGCCTCTCTGCTGGTAGGTCTGCCGAGACGATCCCGGGGTTGTCTTCCGTCAACACCCCGCCCTCTGAACGGGCAACCGCCTCCCCCACCCTGCCGATGTTCTGAGGGCCGATGATATAATCCACATGGGGCGCCTTCTCCCTGATCCTCACACCCTCCTGCTGGGCTATACAGCCGGCCACAGCGATCTTCAGCAGGGGGTTCCGCTCCTTCAACCGCCTTGTACAGCCGAGCTGGCTGTAAAACTTCTGCTCAGCCTTCTCCCTGATGCTGCAGGTGTTGAAGACTATGAGGTCCGCCTCACCGGGGTCTCCGACGGGGTCGTACCCCTCCTCTCTGAGCAGACCCATCATCTTCTCCGAGTCATGGGCGTTCATCTGACAGCCGAAGGTCTTTATGTATACCCTTTTCACAACACTCTATTATCGCAGATCACCGGAGGCTATGGCAATTTCCCCGCCCACGAAGAACCGGTGTTGAGAAGGCCCGTGGCGCTGTCCGCTGCACACCTCAAGCCGTCATGTATAGCGGCCTATCTCCACCACCAGCCGGGACCCCCGCCGCCGCCGCCGTCGTCATTCGCGATCACCGTGATGGTTGTAAGGACGACGTCGGTCTTCTCCACAGGTGCGGGTGAGGAGGCCGGGGAGACCCTGGTGGTGAGGGTGGACCTCACGAAGTACTCACCGGGTGTGTCGAATGTATACCCTACCCTCACGCTCCCGGTTCTGATCTCCGGACCGGTGAGGTCGAAGCTGTCCAGGTCCTCGCCCACGAACTCCCAGTTCACCATGTCCGTGGAGACCTCCACGGCGATCTCCACGTCGATGGTCCCGCTTGATCCGCTGTACCAGGTAAGGTAATACCCGAAGCCTGACTTGAAGTAGACCGTCGTACCAGCCGGTACCTCCTCAGGCCCGCATTCGCCGTTGTCATCCCCCTGGTCGAAGTTGTCTCCGTCACCCACCGTATCGCTGAGTATCGCCGCCCTCGGCGCCGCCACCTCATAGACCCATCCCGGGTTGAAGTGACACTCTCCGAGCTGGCCCGCCCATGCCGGTCCTCCGGCCAGGATGACCGAAAAAACCCAAAGGGCCGTAAGAAACGACCCTGACGTCATGCGCTTCGACAGACTCTGTAAACCCATCCTGTACCTCCTTCGGTCACGGCCCGGACAAAGGCCGGGCCCTTTCGGTTCAGGGGTGTCCCCCGCCATCAGAGCCGCCACGGCACCACGTTCACCAGGAAGCTCACCCTGTCGGTGTCCTCGGCATACCCTGCTGCTGATTCGGCGGTGAAGGTGACCTCCACCACCACCTCATGGATGCCGGTCTCGGTGAAGCGGTGGCCGACCTTGAATGCCTGATACTCGGGCTCTCCCCGGTGATGAGGCTCCCTGTGAGGCCCCGTGGCGGTGAGCGTGTAATCCTCCAGAGGGGTCTCGTCCACCAGCACGCCGTCCACATAGAGCCTTAAACTGCCGGTGATGGTCCCTTCGGCACCGTCGAACCACGCCACGTCGTAGTTGGATCGGAAGAAGATGGTCTGATACAATGCAACGGGATACACCGTCTCGCCGGGGTCGATCACCTTGATGTTCTCCGCCGCCACCGCCTGATCACCCGTGATGTGCGCCCTCGACTCCGCCACCGCCACGGTGAACGAGCCTACCCGATGAACGTCGCCGGCCGCCTCCGAGGGCCGGTGGAGAAGGAGCAGGGAGAGACAGAGCAGCGGCGAAAGCATTAAGACCGCCAGATGACATCTCTTCATAACCTCACCTCCTGAAATGGGATTCTCTCCGTCTTGATTATATCTGACACACCTTGAGTGAAAAGGGTTTAACAAATAACATGCCTGTTAACTCTTTTTAATGTCCACATCGAGGGGATGTTGTTGATCACCCCCCCGACCAGGGCGATGATCAGCCGATGCCTGAACCAGCCGGATCAATGGATGAGGGTAAGGCCTTCATAAGCCGCCGGGTGCACACAGCGGCCCGGGAGGGGACGGAAACGGAGGGCTACCGTCCGAACCTCCTTCTGATGGCGAGGCGCTTGAGGGCCGATATATGGCCTGCCACATCGATCCCTTTCGGGCAGACCTCGACGCAGTTGTAGATGGAGTGGCACCTCCAGATGCCGTGTCCATGGGCTACCCTACCGAGCCTCTCCGATTCGGCCCTGTCACGGGTGTCGAAGATGAACCTGTAGGCCTTCAGAAGCGCCGAGGGCCCCAGGTAGTCCCTGTCCGCCCAATAGCTCGGACAGGCCGATGTACAGGATGCGCACATGATACACGTGATGGACTGGAGGATCCTGTGCTGGTCCTCCGGGACCTGGAGCCTCTCCCTCTCGGGAGGGGGTTCGCTGTTTATGAGGTAGGGCATCACCTGGTCGTTCTTCTCGAAGAAGGGCCTCATATCCACGACCAGGTCCTTTATGACGGCGAAGGCGGGGAGGGGTTCGACCGTGAGGGTCTCGGGCAGCTCCCTGGCAAGGCTCTGGCAGGCGAGGCCGTTTCTGCCGTTTATCTTCACGGCACAGGAACCGCATATGCCGTGGCCGCAGGACCTCCGGAAGGTGAGGCTGCCGTCGATCTCCTCCTTTATCCTGATGAGGCCGTCAAGGAGCCTCTCCGTGGGCCCCATCTGCACGCTGAAGACCTGCCACCCCGGCGAGCGGTCCCTCTCCGGGTCGAACCTCTTTATCCTGATCCTGTATCTCTTCATCGTTCAGGGTTCCGCGCCGGAGGGTTAATATCTCCTCTCCAGGGGCTGGAATCTGGTGATCGTGACGGGTCTGTATCTGAACTCTATCCCTTCTCCCCGCCTGAACGCGAAGGTGTGCTTGAGCCAGTCAGTGTCGTCCCTTTCGGGAAAGTCCTCCCTGTAGTGGACCCCCCGGCTCTCCCTCCTCTGGAGTGCGGAGAGGGCGACGACCTCGGCGAGGTTCAGGAGGTGGCCGAACTCGACGGCCTCGAGGAGCTCTGTATTGAACCTCCTGCCCCTGTCATCGACCGCCATCCTGCCGGCCCTCTCCTTCAGCTGCCGGATCCTCTGGAGGAGCCCCTTCAACCCCTGCTCATCCCTGAAGAGGGAGCACCTCTGCATCATCGCCTCCTGGAGCTCCTTCCGGAGGGCGCCGACCCGTTCTTCTCCACCTCTTGCAAGGAGGGACTCGACGACGTCCCTCGCCCTCTCCACAGCCCCTCCGGGCATCTCGGCCCTCTCAGCGGTCTTCAGGAACCCGCCTATCGTCCTCCCCGCCCTTCTGCCGAAGACCACGGTGTCGAGGAGGGAGTTACAGCCGAGCCTGTTGGCGCCGTGGACGGAGACACAGGCGCACTCGCCGGCGGCGAAGAGCCCCTCCACGACCGCGCCCCCTTCATCGATCAGGACCCTTCCGTCCATATCCGTCGGGATCCCGCCCATCGCGTAGTGTGCGGTGGGGAGCACCGGCACGGGCGATTCCGAGGGATCGATACCGAGGTAGGTGTTTATGAAGGTCACGATCTCGGGGAGCCTCTCCATGAGCACCCTCCTGTCGATCCCCCTGAGGTCGAGGTGGACGTAGTCCTTCCCCTCCACACCCCTGCCCTCCCGGATCTCGATCATTATCGCCCTGGCGACGAGGTCCCTCGGTGCCAGGTCCTTGATCACCGGCGCGTACCTCTCCATGAACCGCTCGCCCCTGCCGTTGACCAGCACACCACCCTCCCCTCTGGCACCCTCTGTAACCAGTATCCCGAGGCCGTACAGGCCTGTGGGATGGAACTGGAAGAACTCCATATCCTCCAGGGGGACGCCGGCGTTGAAGAGGATGCTCAGACAGTCACCGGTGCTGGCGAGGGCGTTCGAGGTGGTCTTGAAGAGCCTCCCGAAACCTCCCGAGGCCACCAGGGTGGCCCTGGCGTTGAAGCGGTGGATCTCGCCGGTCTCTATCTCCAGGGCGACGACGCCGAGGCACCTCCCCTCTTGGATCACTATCTCCAGGACGTGGAACTCTGGAAAGAACCGGACCCCCTGCAGCTCGGACTGCTCGTAGAGGGCGAAGAGGATGGCGTGTCCCGTCCTGTCCGCCGAATAGCACGCCCTCCTCACCGGTGCTGCACCGAAGCCCTTCGTATGCCCGCCGAAGCGCCTCTGGGCGATCCTCCCCTCCCCTGTCCTGGAGAAGGGGACCCCCATGTGTTCAAGCTCGACCACGGTCCTGACCGCGTCGCCGCACATCACCTCTATGGCGTCCTGGTCGCCGAGGTAATCGCTCCCCTTCACCGTGTCATAGAAGTGCCATTCAGGGGAGTCGGGCTCCTCGTTACCGAGGGCAGCCGCTATGCCGCCCTGTGCAGCGGTTGAATGGGAGCGGGTGGGATAGAGCTTGGTGAGCACCCCGACAGAGCCGTGTCTCGACGCCGCGATGGCGGCCCTCAGGCCCGCGAGGCCGGAACCTATGATGACCGTATCGAAATAATGGGTCATGGAAGAGGGCCTGCAGGCGCCGTGCACCCGCAGGCCTCCACACTCCGTTTACTTGATACCCAGCTTTTCCTTGACGGCCTTCCTCACCCTGAGCTTCTCGATCCAGTCGGCCAGGTGGGTGCCGTCATCAACCACCTCATAGGAGCCTTCCCACTGTTGCCAGTCCTGGCCCTGCATGAACGCTCCCATCCTCCAGATACGGCCCTCGTGGTGCCATATCTCGTGCCAGAGGGTGTCGACCTCGCTCTTTCCGTTGAACTTTATGTCCTTGTCGAGGTTCTCCTTCTTTATGGGATCGTAGTACTTCTTCTTGATGGCGAGCACAACGGCGTTGTATACGTCGATCGTCTTGTCCGCCTTGTTCAGATCGCCCTCTGCCCAGCTCCTGGTATGGCACTGCGTGCAGACCTTCAGCATGTCCTCGCGCTTTTCCTCGGGGGAACGGAGGGCATCGCCTCCGAAGGCGTCGAGACGGCTCGCGCCCTTTGACCACCACTTCCCCGGGCCGACATAGGCCCTGTACACCTCGGGAGCGAACTTCCTGGCTATACCGAAGGGGTTGGGAACCCCCGTCTTCACGGCCTTCAACGTGCCGGGAGGCAGGTTGTGGATCTTCTCGTAACGCCTGGCGATCTCCGGGTCGATGGGGAACTTCTCCTTCCCGGCGAGGTACTTCGCCTCCGTCGGCCAGGAGAAGGCGGGCTCGAGCTCCCACTTGAGCCTTGCGCTCACATTGTGCGTACTCTCCACGGCACCGCCGAAGCCGCTCATGTGGCAGGTTGCACAGGTCGGTGCCTCGATATCCTCGGGTCCCCACTGCCCAGGCGGTACATCCCAGTTCCATTCCTCACCGTTGGCTGAGAAGAGGTTTCCGTGCTTGCTCTCCTCATAGATCTCCCGTTGAGGGTGGTCCGGACCGAGGTGGCACTGTCCGCAGGTCTCGGGTTTCCTCGCCTGGGCGAGGCTGAAGGTGTGCCTGGTGTGGCAGGCGGCACAGGAGCCTACGCTTCCGTCGGGGTTGAACCTCCCGATACCCATGTTCGGCCAGTTTATCAACCTGCCGTCCTCTCCGACCTTGATGACCGTTCCGTGGCAGTCGAGGCACCCGGCCTCGGCGCTCTCTCTCGAGAAGTTCGTCTTGTAGTTCCTCGTCTGCCCCATGGTGACGTTGCCTTCCACCTTCTCTCCACTCACCACACCGTAGGCAGAGAGGGAGAAGAGACCGGCCTCGTCATGGAGGCTCTCCCTGAACTCCTTCACCTGCTTCGGGTGACAGCTCTCGCAGTACCTCGGCGTCACTACAGCGGTGACCCTGAAACCGTTATGGTCGAACCCTGAAGGGTCTCCCTCCTTTGCCTGGTGGCAGACATAGCACTTCACACCGACCTTGCTGTGCTTGCTCTCCTGCCACTGCTTCACCACCCCGGGCGTCACCGTGTCATGGCAGTTGATGCACGGTGTTATCGGTGTGGTCTCGGCAGAGGCGAGGACGGGCACCGCCACCAGAGCCACGAAGGAAACAGCTGCAAGGATACTCAGCCTCTTCATAGACACCTCCTTTTTAAAGATTCCTTACCCGGGCCTGAGGCACAGGCCTTCCTCAGACCTCCTCCCAGTTGTAGTAGACGAGCTGAAAGTCGATCACCTCCTCCCATCCGTTGATCTCCTCAGACACCTCTTTGAGCCTCCCTGCATCCTCCGCCTCAAGGACGATGGCTATACCCTTGCTGCCCACATCCTGCACCTCCACCTCCCTGAGCGAGTTCAGCCTCGCCTTGAGGTCGTCCTCGAACTCCTTCCCCACAGGAACCACCACCGCTCCTGCTATGGCCATCGGCATCAACCCCCTTTCAGATCAAACCTGTATGATAGGGCCCCGGTGGGACAGACGTCCCTGCAGAGGCCGCAGTTGTCACACTTGAGCCAATCGAACCCCTTCGCCTCGGCAAGCCCCATCGGCTCCAGACCGTAGGGGCACGCCTCATCGCAGTAGCCGCAGTGCGTACACCTCCCGGCATCCATCCTTATCCGCCAGAGCCTCCTTGCACCGAGCAGTGAGAGCGCTCCTCCCGAGGGGCAGAGGCTCCTGCACCACACCCTCGGTGCGAAGAAGAGATCGAGCAGGAATATCCCCAGGAGGAGGCCCGCACCGCTCAGGCTGACCGCTCCGTGGGTGAAGATGTACATCAGTTCCCTGCCGAAGAGGTGGGGAGGGTCGAAGATCGAGAGGATGGGAAAGGCGAAGAAGAAGACGAGGACAAGGGCCAGTGCAAGGATGGTGTAGCGGAGGTCCTTGATCCGCACCCTCAGGTGCAGACCGGCCCTCCTGAAGAGGCTGTTCACCTTCTGGTTAAGCTCCAGTAGGAACCCCACGGGACAGAGCCAGGAACAGAAGACCCTCCCCAGGACGAGGGTCAGCACCAGGGGGATCAGGGCGGAGATGAGGAGCGGCTGGTAGACGACCTTGGAGGAGAGCACCTCCTCGATGAACGCTACCGGGTGGGTGAGGGTGAACCCCCCGATGGAGAAGCTCCACGTATCACCCGATAGCGGGAAGACCCTCGGCTTCGGCAAATGGCCGAGGACGATCCTTGAAGGCGACCACTCCAGGGGGTTCTGCGTGTAGAAGGGCACCCCGATCAGCACCACGATGACCCCGAGCTGCACCAGCCTCCTCGGCGGCTTTATCCTGAACCTATGTCTCTTTCCTTCTGCCATCATGGTTTCGCGGCTGCGCGCGCCGCCGGAGGACGTCGCCTCACTTCCGACATCCCTAAGGCCTCATGATCACCCTCACGGCGGGCAGCTTCACGTCCTCCCCTACCCTGCCGATCACGTTTCTGACCATCGCTGCATACCGCTGCTCGAAGCGACTGAGCCTCACCTCCCTCTTCATAACGGACTCGGCGATATGCCTCCTCACGGGGCAGACATAGTTGCACATGCCGCAACCTATACAGTGCCCGGGGTCGACGTAGGGCCTTATGCCGGTTGCACCGGTGATCACCTCGCGGGGAGGCCTGTCCCTCAGGGCCTTGTCCTTGAGAGGGCAGTTGTAGTAGCACTCTCCGCAGGAGTCGTACTGCCATGCGAGACAGATCCTCCTGTCGAGCACCGAAACCCCTATCTTCATCTCTTCAGGCACCGCGGCCAGCACCTCTTTGTCGTTGACGATCCTCCTTATGGCTCCCGTGGGGCAGGCCTCACCGCAGCGGAGATACCTGCTGATGGGCCTGTCCTTTCCGTCCGGCCCCCTCTGCTGGCAGAGATAGCACGGGGTCCTCAGGGGGTCGATGTGAGGGGTGTGGATCAGTGCACCGGCCGTTATGTCCAGAAACCTTATGCTGTCATAGGGACAGGCCTCCAGGCACTTCCCGCAGCGGATGCACCTGGCCAGGAAGTCCCTCACACTCCCCGGAGGCCTCAGCACCGTCTCCCGCCAGTTGAGGGGCAGGAGAGCCAGGAGGCCGCAGACGCCCGTCTGCCTCAGAAAGGCCCTCCTCGTCAGGTCCGCTGACCAGGGGTTCCTCATCCCTTCCTCTCCGTCTCCACTATGGCGATATCATACCTTCGCCCCTTTATCTGGTAGGGCATCACGACCCTGCCGCGGACCGTGACCCAGGAGCCCTCTTCCGGCACCACCGTCTTCGTAATCACCCATATCCTTGCCGTGCCGTCATCAAGGAGGTAGGGCTGCTCATTCACGAACTCAAAGGCAAGCCCCGGGGTGACCTTGCCCGATACCGTCACCTCCCTGCCCCTGTACAGGTCCCTTCTGTCCAGGACGGCCGCTATGGAGACGACCTTCGCCTCTCTTTCCCGGGGGCCTGCCTTCTCTCCGACAGGGCTTTCCTTCTCCACGCACCCGGCCAGAAGGAGCGCGCAGATGATGAGGGGAAGGGGAAACCCCATCCTCAGACCCGCTGGATCTTTATTGCACAGACCTTGTAGTCGGGCTGTTTTGCTCCGGACCAGCTCTTCGGATCATCGATCGTGAGCAGGTTGATCAGCTTCTTCTCGTCAAACCAGGGGACGAAGACCATGCCTGGCCTCGCCCTCTCCGTCACCCAGACGGGCAGGACGATCTCACCCCTCCTGGATGTCAGCTTCAACCTGTCGCCGCTGCTGACGCCCAAGCTCCTGGCGTCTTCCGGCGAGACCTCCACGTATGCACGGGGGTTCAGCTCTCTCAGCAGTTTCACCCGCATCGTCATGGTGCCTGAATGCCAGTGCTCGATCACCCTACCGGTGTTCAGCACATAGGGGTACTCGGCGTCGGGCATCTCATAGTCGAGCCCCGCCTTCAGCACCCTCACGATGGCCTTCCCCTTCGAGCCTTTGTGGAAGGGATGTCCGCCGTAATAATTGATCGGGCCCTTCAGCCCCTTCTGCTCCAGGTGCTGATCGTAGAGGGTGACGTAACCGGTCCTGTACTGTCTGACGGTACTGCCGAAGACCTCCCTGGCGCGGTCCTTCGATATGTATCTCTTCGCCGATCCCCTGTTGTTGAACTCCGTGCTCGTGCAGGGCCACTGTACACCGCCTGCATGGGCCTTGAGCTTCTCATAGGTGGCCCCCCAGAGGTCGACATCCTGCCCCCTGGTGCATAGCCTGTATTCGTTCCATGCCTCCTCCTCGGTCTCGAAGCCGAGGCCGTAGACCTCCTTGACCCCCTTCACCTTTCCCGTCCCGGGGTCGATCACCCTGTAGCGGGTCTTCCTTCCGAGTTTCCTGGCGATCCTCCGGGCCACCTCCTTTATCTGCTGGAAGTCGGAGATCGCTCCGGCGGGCGGGTCGACCAGTTTGGGTATGAACTGGGAGCGCCTGTCCGTCTGGCCCATCACGCCTTCCTTCTCCACCCACATGGATGAGGGGAGGATCACCGTGGCCAGTTCCGTCGTCCTCGTGGGGTAGACGTCACTCACCACCGTAAAGGCCTTCTTCATCGCCTCCCTGTGCCTTGAGGCGTTCGGGAGGCTCTGGCCGGGGTTGGTGGTGTTTATCCAGATGGCCTTGATCTTCCCCTCTCCGAGTCTCATGAACATGTTCACCGCCGGGCCGGTGGGTTTCTTCGGCAGCCACTCTACGGGCACCCCCCAGATCTCCGCTATCTCAGCCCTGTGTTTCGGGTTTGCCACGGCCCTGTGTCCGGGCAGTATATGGGTGAGTCCACCCTGCTCCCTCGTCCCGCCGCAGGCGTTCGGCTGACCCGTGAGGGAGAGGGAGTCGCAGCCGGGCTTGCCGATCTTCCCCGTCAGGAGGTGGAGGTTGTGGACCTGACAGTTCAGCTGCACGCCCTTCGTCCTCTGATTCAACCCCATCGTCCAGAGGCTTACCGTTGCATACCCCTTCCTTCCGAACAACCTTGCGGCCTCCCTTATGTCCCCGGCGGGCACACCGACCCTGGACTCCACCTTCTCGGGTGCATAATCGGAGAGGAAGGCCTTGAAAGCCTCGAAATCCACGAAGTCGCCCTTGGTCTTGAGGCCCTTCCTGAAGGTGCAGTACTTCAGATGATCGTGGTCCACCAGACCTTCTTCGATGATCACCTGCGCCATCGCGTTCAGCAGGAAGGTGTCGTATCCGGGCCTGAACTTGAGGTGCAGGTCTGCATAACGCGCCGTGGGTGTGTACCTGGGGTCAGCGACGATCACCTTCACCCTCCCGGGGTATGCGCTCTTCCGGTCTATCACCCTTCTGAAGAGCATGGGGTGCTGCTCGGCGGTGTTCGACCCTATTATGAAGAAACAGTCCGTGGCGTCCAGGTCGTCATAGGTGCCTGCAGGCTCGTCCGCACCGAAGGTGTTGAGGTAGCCGCCCACGGCCGATGCCATACAGAGCCTGGGGTTGCCCTCAACGTTGGCCGTACCTATGATCCCCTTGAAGAGCTTGTTTGCGGCGAAGGCCTCCTGCGTGGTGTTCTGCCCCGAACCGTACCATGCAACGCTGTCGGGGCCGTACTTCTTGATATAACCGGCGAACCTCTCGGCGATCAGATCGAAGGCCTCGTCCCAGCTCACCTCCTTGTATCCACCGTCGGCCTGTCTCACCAGGGGCCTCGTGAGCCTGTCCTTCCCGTACATGATGTGGGGGAGGGAATAGCCCTTCATGCAGAGCCTTCCGAAGTTTATGGGACTGTCGGCATCACCCTTCACAGAGACCACCTTTCCGTTCTTCACACCTGCCAGGACCGTACATCCCGTACCGCAGAACCTGCACTGCGACCTCCCGTAACGGATCGACGGATCAGCCAGGACCTCCACAGGCAGCCCGGCCATCGACAGCGCTGCAGCCGCTGCCGAAGCCTTGATAAAGTCCCTTCTGCTTAAAGCCATATCCACACCTCCTGTTTTTGAGGCCGTGCCTCTTTTGTTTCAAGAAGACCCCGCTCTCTGCTCCTCTATAACGGCTTGAGGTCTGCCCATGGTATTATTTTTTCACAAAGCGGTGTAAATTGTACGTCAATTGGTGTAAATTTTCTGTAAAAGGGCCCCGCCTCCGCGGCCCTTGTGCAGGGTACGGCAAAATTTATAAAATATCCTGAATGGTCAATCTCTTTGCAAATATTCCGCAGTCCTGTCTGCTCTACCTCTTTTACGGCCTCGCCTTCCTCTTCCTCGGCGTCTCCATCGCCGTGAAGGACATGAAGGAGAGCAAGCTGAGGCTTGCGGGAAGCCTCAAGCTCCTGGCGGCGTTCGGGTTCGCCACCGGAGGGCATGCCTGGCTCGAGCTCTTCCTCCTGCTTCAGGGGCAGTACATATCGGAGCGTGAGATGCTCTGGGTGAAGTTCCTCACCGTATCCGTCGTGGTCCTCTCCTTCCTCTTTCTGCTCCTCTTCGGCCTCTCCCTGATAGACACGGGCGGCAACAGATTCCTCAGCAGACTCAAGTGGGCCCCTGCGGCCCTATTCATCCTCTGGGCGGCCTACCTCTGGAAGCTCGGCTTCACTCCCGATGCGGGGTTCTTCGACAAGGCGAACGTGATGGCCCGCAACACCCTCGGCCTCGTGGCCGGGCTCGTCACCGCCTACGGACTGATGACCTACTCGAAGGAGGTGAAGAACCTGAGCCTCTCGGTCTCGAAGAACCTCTTCTACACCGGAGTGGTCTTCATCTTCTACAGCGTCTTCGCGGGCATGGTCCCCTCCCGGTCGGTCCTGCCCTACCTCTCGATCCCGGTAGAGGCCCTCCGGGGCGTGTCGGCGGTCCTGATCGCGTGCTTCATCATAAAGGCCCTCAACATCTTCGACATAGAGACGAGAAAGAAGCTCGAACAGCAGCTCAAACACCTGGCCCAGGCCGACAAGATGGCCTCCCTGGGGCAGCTCGCCGCCGGTGTTGCCCACGAGATAAACAACCCCCTCACCAACGCATCGCTCACCATGCAGATACTGAAGGGCAGGATCAGGAACAACAACCCCGATGAGCCCCTCCTGGAGAAGCTCGAGGCCGTGGAGAGGAACATCGACAGGGCCTCCACGATAGCGAAGGAGCTGCTCCAGTTCTCCCGTCCCGGTCACTCCGAGATCATCCCCCTTGACCTGAACAACGTGATAAACAGCGCCCTCACCCTCCTCAGGTACAGACTGAACGGCGTCTCGGTCCATAAGGAGCTCTCCGACGTCCCAGAGGTGATGGGCGATCCCGTCAAACTGGAACAGCTCTTCATCAACATCCTCTCCAACTCTGTCGAGGCGATGCCTGAAGGAGGGGAGATCTTCATCAGCAACGCCTTCGTAAACGGTCAGGTGAAGGTGGAGATAGCAGATACAGGCCACGGCATCTCCGAGGAGAACCTCTCGAAGGTCTTCGACCCCTTCTTCACCACGAAGGAGATCGGAGCGGGCACGGGGCTGGGACTCTCGATCTGTTATGGCATAATAAAACAGCACAACGGCAGCATCGATATAACGAGCACCGAGGGTGTGGGGACGACGGTGACCGTCAGGCTCCCCGGAATGGAGAGAGATGAACAGGATACTCATAGTTGACGATGATGCGGAACTGAGGGAGAACCTCTCGGAGGTGCTGAAGGAGGCCGGCTACCATACCGAGGGGGCCTCTTCAGGTAAGGAGGCCGTCGAGAAGTGCGGCTCCGGAGAGTTCGACGTCGTACTCCTGGACTTCATGATGCCCAAGATGAGCGGCATCGAGACCCTGATCGAGCTGAGGAGGGTGAGCTCCAGGACGAAGATAATCATGGTCACCGCCTTCGCCACCGTGGAGAACGCCGTCGATGCCATAAAGAAGGGCGCCAGTGACTATATATCGAAACCCTTCAAGATCGATGAACTCCTCACCACGGTGAGACGGGTCATCGAGGAGGCGAAGTTCGAGGAGGATATAAAGAACCTCGACCTCGACCACACCCTCAACTCCCTCTCCAACCCCATAAGGAGACGGGTGATAAGGATGCTGAACGACAGGTCGAGGATGCGGTTGATGGAGATCACCAGGGAGCTGGAGATAGAGGACCACACGAAGGTGGTCTTCCACCTCAAGATGCTCAAGGAATCGGGCATCGTCACCCAGGACGAGGACAAGGCCTACACCCTCACCAAGGAGGGAGAGAAGACCCTCGACTGCCTCAGGATACTGGAGGACTACCTCCGGTAAGACTGTGAAGTCCGCTTCACACATTCGCCCCCTTACGTGAACGAAAATTCTATTGTAATCTCAAGCTCATTTCCATTAATTTATATTTAGCGAAACAGCCGTCATCGGAGATCATGACTCAGGTTTCAGAAATAGGGATCGACCTCCGGAGGCTCCCCTGCCTCTCCGGGCTGAAGGAGGAGGATCTCGCATCCATAGGAGAGATGGCGGTCCTGAAGACGGTCTCCAGGAACGAGGTCCTGTTCGAGGAGTCAGAGCCCATGAGGTCCTTCTTCATCGTCAGGAACGGAGCCGTCAAGCTGTACAAGACCTCCTCAGAAGGCAGGGAGCTGATCGTGAAGATAATCGGCAGGGGTGATTATTTCTGTTGTGCACCCATCTATGCCGGCGGGTCCTACTTCGTGAGCGCCAAGGCGGTCGAGGATACCTCCCTCATCGTCATCCCTGCCGATCAATTCAAGGAGATGCTCTGCAGCGGGCTGAACGAGATCGGTCTCCGCATACTCTCCGGACTCTGCAGCAGGATCAGATACCTCTCCAACCTGGTGGAGGACCTCACCTTCAAGGACGTCGAACAGAGGGCCACGACGGCCCTGCTCCGCCTGGCCGAGGAGAAGGCGCCGGAAGACACCATCGTCTCCCTGAAGATAACCCATCAGGATATCGCATCGATGAGCGGCACTGTAAGGGAGGTCGTCTCCAGGATAATGTCCAGGCTGAAGAAGGAGGGCGTCATCACCGACAGCTCTATCAGGGGCTTCAAGCTGAACAAAGAGAGCCTGTCGAGACTTATCAACTG
>WGEZ01000059.1 GCA_015492515.1 Nitrospirota bacterium | reverse complement strand
GACCTCCTGTGAGATCGGGCCGTCGTAGAAGAAGAGGTTTATCGTCCTGCCCGAGGGGAGGCGGCAGAGGTAGGCCATCGTGGGATCGATCCTCCCCTCCGACACCTCCTCCCAATTCCCGTCACCGTCGATCCTCCTCACCATGCGCGCCTGTTGGGGGGAGAGGATGGTGAAGATGATCCCGTGGTCGGCGAGTATATCCAGGGTCTCGAGGTCCAGGGCGGTCTCCGGAAGCCACATCCCCTCCGGTGATCTGCCGAACCTCCGCTCGAAGTCCCTTATCCCCCAGATGACCTGCGTGAGCTTGTCACGCCTGTTGGCAAGGGGCATGATCATGTGGTTGTACACCTGTGCCATGGCCGAGCCGTGTCCGGAGAACCTCTCCATGCTCAGCCTGTCCGCCTCAAGGACGGCCCTGTAGACCTCCGGGGTGTGCCTCTCCATCCAGGACAGGAGGGTCGGGCCGAAGTCGAAGCTTATCTTCGAATAGTTGTTGACGATATCGATGATCCTTCCGTCGATGTCGAGGATGCGCGAAGCCGTGTTCGGTGCGTAGCACTCCGCGGTTATCCTCTCGTTCCAGTCGTGATAGGGGTAGGCGGCGTCCTGCAGTTCCACCTCCTCGAGCCACGGGTTCTCCCGCGGCGGCTGGTAAAAGTGTCCGTGGATGCAGATGTATCTCTCCATTCAGTGATCGTCCTCCTTTGAAAGTACGGTAAAGCTTCGCCCCCTCACGCCGATCTCATCGCCAGCGGAGACCCGCTCGGGCAGGAGGGAGCCGGGACCACCCCAGATCACGTCCGAGGAGTCGAGCACCCTCCGCCACCGGCCGGCGGGCAGAACACCGGTGAGCCTCCTGTCGCTCCTGCTGAAGTTGAATATGCAGAGGACCTGGCTCCCGTCCCTCCACCTCCTCATAGCGATCACGCCCTCGGCCTCAAAGGGGCGGAGTTCCATCCGCTCCCTGTCGAGGACGGAGAGGACGGGGTTGTCCCTCCTCAGCCTTATCAGGGCCCTGTAGAGATGAAGCAGTACGCGGTGACGTCCGGTCCTCCTCTTCTCCCAGTGGATCTTCGCCCTGAGGAAGGTCTCCACGCTCTGGGGATCAGGGGGCTCCCCCTTCCAGCGGAAGGACCTGAACTCCTCCTTCCTCCCCTGCCTCACGGCCTCGATCAGGGCCTGGTCCGAATGGCTGACGAAGTACGGGAAGGGGGCCTCCTCACCGTATTCCTCCCCCATGAAGAGGAGCGGCACGTAGGGGGAGCAGAGGACGACGCCTGCGGCCAGCTTCAGCGACTCGAAGCAGACGAGGCTGGAGAGCCTCTCACCGAGCATCCTGTTCCCCACCTGATCGTGGTTCTGGGCGAAGACGACGAACCGCTCCGGGGGGTGGTCCTTCGATGAGTTTCCGTGGCGCCTCTTCCTGAAGACCGAGTACTCACCGGTGTAGACGAACCCCTCCCTCAGGGCCTTCACCATCTGGTCCAGTCCGCCGAAATCGACGTAGTAGCCGTCCTTCTCCCCCGTGAGGAGGACGTGGAGGCTGTGATGGAAGTCGTCACACCAGAGGGCGTCGATCCCGTGACCGCAGAGGTTGGTCGGCCTTATCAGTCTGGAATCGTTCAGGTCGCTCTCCGCTATCAGGAGGTGGGGCCTCCCCTCC
This sequence comes from Nitrospirota bacterium, assembly GCA_015492515.1. GTDB lineage: Bacteria > Nitrospirota > Thermodesulfovibrionia > Thermodesulfovibrionales > JdFR-85 > S146-64. The sequence continues at coordinate 1,744 of WGEZ01000059.1, read as the reverse complement.
CTCCTGGAGAAGAGCCTCACCCTGTCGGAGAGCTCGGCGAGGAAGTGCCTGGCGCTCATGTCGAATATGGCATGGACCGCATCCAGCCGGAGGGCGTCTATATGATAGTTCCTGAACCAGTGAAGGGCGTTCTGGATGAAGAAGTTCCGCACCCCGTCGCTGTAGGCGCCGTCGAAGTTAACGGCCCTGCCCCAGGGGGTGAGGTATCTATCGGTGAAATAGGGGCCGTACTCCTGGAGGTAGTTCCCCTCGTGGCCCAGATGGTTGTACACCACGTCCAGCACCACAGCGACACCCTTCCTGTGGCACTCGTTCACCAGCCGCTTCAGCCCCTCGGGGCCGCCGTAGGAGTTCTGTACCGAGAAGGGGTAGACGCCGTCGTAGCCCCAGTTCCTCTCACCCGGGAACTGGGCCACGGGCATGATCTCCAGGGCGTTCACCCCGAGGTCGAGCAGCTCCTCGACCCTTGCGGCAGCGGCGTCGAAGGTACCCTCAGGCGTGAACGTACCGATATGGACCTCGTAGATGACCATCTCCCGGAGGCTGATCCCCCTCCAGTGGTCATCCTCCCACCTGAAGGATGAGTGGTCCAGCACCTGCGAGGGCCCGTGCACCCCCTGGGGCTGGAAGGAGGAGGCAGGGTCTGGCCTCTCCCTCTCGCCGTTGATCCTGTAGAGGTACTCCGTCCCCGGAGGGGCATCCCCCGCCACCGCCCTCCAGTAGCCGTCCTGCTCCCTCTGCATCGGGACGACACGGGAGGGTAGCATCAACTCCAGGCCCTCCGCCAGGGGCGCCCAGACGATGAACTCCGTCTCACCGTCTCCAGCGTAGCGTGCACCTATCTCCATCTCGCGTCATCCAAGGCTCTGGTTCGGTATGAGCAGCCGCTGGATCTGAAGACGTCGATCCAGCCGCCTTGCCAGCAGGGGGCCCCCCGCCGCATCCGGTGCGGAGAGGACGCCTGGTGAGCGGGCGGACGAGGATGTACCCACCGCGAAGACGCCGGCCTCACGGCATCCTTGTACTCCGTGAAACGGGGTGTGGACCGGCTCACATATCCGAGAGGCTGCAGCCGGGCAGCACCCTCACGCGGCAGTCGTTGTCTCCGTCCACTGCTCTGTAGCTTTCGTATGTGAGGTACCTTTTGCAGTACCGCTTCTCGCAGACCATGTCGGAGAAGATCTCCAGGTGCTCATCGGGCTTGATGACGAAGAGCTTGTTCTGCTTCCACTTGAAGCACTCTCCTCCCTCCCTCAGGTACCAGAGGTCCACCGTGGTGAGGTTTCTCACCACCATACCCCTCCCGGCACAGACGTCCTCATCCGCCTCCGCCTGAGCGGGCACACCGTGCGGCCCTGCCATGGATATCATCGACAGGAGCAGGAGATGTGTGATCCAGCCTCGGTGAATCATCCTAACCCCCGATCTCCGACATCGGCCTCTTGAACCCTGCATCAAGGTCCCTGCCGATCCTGTGGCCCTCGGGCTTGACGGCTACGGCCAGCCTCAGGAGCCTCTCGATCTCTCCGTCGGTGGCCTCCATCCTCATCGCGCTCTTGAGGTCGATCTCCGTCTCGGAGAAGAGGCAGGGCCTGATCCTTCCGTCAGCCGTGATCCTCAGACGGTTGCAGTCGGAGCAGAAGTGATGGGTGACGGCGCTTATGAACCCTATCACCCCTTCTGCAGAGGCGAACCTGAAGTACCTTGCAGGTCCCCGCTTCCTCACCCTCACAGGGCTTATGGG
>WGEZ01000058.1 GCA_015492515.1 Nitrospirota bacterium | reverse complement strand
GGAGAAGAAGACCTCGACGCCCGCATTGAACGAGTTCGGCAAAGACCTCACAGCCCTTGCCAAGAAGGGGAAGCTCGACCCCGTCATCGGCAGGGAACGCGAGATCGAGCGTCTTCTGCAGGTGCTCGGCAGGAGGATCAAGAACAACCCGGCGGTGATCGGTGAACCAGGCGTGGGCAAGACCGCCATAGTGGAGGGCCTTGCACAGAAGATCGTCAACGGTGACGTCCCTGACCAGCTCCTGGGCAAGAGGATCGTATCCCTCGATCTCGGCTCCCTGATCGCGGGGACCAAGTACAGGGGGCAGTTCGAGGAGCGGCTGAAGGTGGTGATGAAGGAGATAATGCAGTCCGACAACATCATCCTCTTCATCGACGAGCTCCACACCCTCATCGGTGCAGGCGCCGCCGAGGGATCGGTCGATGCCTCCAGCATGCTCAAGCCCGCCCTCTCCAGGGGGGAGATACAGTGCATCGGGGCGACCACCGTGGACGAGTACAGGAAGTACATCGAGAAGGACGGCGCCCTCGAGAGGCGGTTCCAGCCGATCTACGTGGAGCCTCCGACCGTGGACGAGACCATCGATATCCTGATGGGTCTGAAGAACAAATACGAGACCCACCACCGTGTGAAATACAGCGAAGAGGCCATCATCGCGGCAGCCAAGATGTCCGACCGTTACATCTCCGACAGAAACCTCCCCGACAAGGCCATTGATGTCATGGACGAGACCGGCTCGAGGATAAAACTCAAGAGGTACACCCCGCCCCACGAGCTGAGGGAGATAGAGACCGAACTGGAGAGGCTGTACAAGGAGAAGAACCTGTACATAAAGCTCCAGGACATCGAGAAGGCGGCATCCGTAAGAGGCGAGGAGGAGAAGCTGAGGAGGCTGCATGAACAGGTCCACAGACAGTGGCGTGAGAACCTGACAAAGGAGATCCCCGTAATCAACGCCGATGATATAGCGTACACCGTCTCGAAGATGACGGGCATACCGTTGATCAAACTCGAACAGGAGGAGACGGAGAAGCTCCTCCACATGGAGGAAGAGCTCCACAAGAGGATCATCGCCCAGGAAGAGGCGATCAAGGCCGTGTGCCGCGCCATAAGACGCTCGAGGGCGGGACTCAAGAACAGGAAGAAGCCCATCGGGTCCTTCTTCTTCCTCGGTCCCACAGGGGTGGGGAAGACGGAACTGGCCAAGGCCCTCGCCGAGTTCCTCTTCAACGACGAGAACTCACTGATCAAGCTCGACATGTCCGAGTACATGGAGCGGTTCAACGTCTCGAAGCTGACGGGCGCTCCACCAGGCTACGTCGGTTACGAAGAGGGCGGCCAGCTCACTGAGCGGGTCAGGAAGAAACCGTACGCAGTGGTGCTCTTCGACGAGATAGAGAAGGCCCATCCCGATGTGTTCAACATCCTCCTCCAGGTCCTTGATGAAGGCGTCCTCACGGACAGCTTCGGCAGGAAGGTGGACTTCAAGAACACGGTGATCATCATGACCTCCAACCTCGGTGCTCGGCTGATCGAGAAGGCGACACCCCTCGGCTTCCACAGGGACAGCGCAGAGGACCTCTACTCGAAGATCAAGGACAATGTGCTGAACGAGCTGAAGAAGACCTTCAACCCCGAATTCCTGAACAGGGTGGACGAGATGGTCGTCTTCCATCCCCTCGACAAGAACCACCTCTACTCCATCATCGACCTCCTTATAGCGGAGACAAACAGGCAGCTCGTCGAGCAGGAGATAGTGCTCGAGGTGACCGATGAGGTGAAGGAGTGGCTCGTCGATAAATACTACCAGACCGTCTACGGCGCCAGGCCCATGAGGAGGGCCATCCAGAAGGAGATAGAGGACCACCTCTCCGAGGAGATCCTGAAGGGCAGGTTCGAGGGCGCCAACAAGGTGATCGTCGCCTTGGAGGAGGGCAGGCCTGCATTCAAGGTGGCCCACGAGGAAGAGCTGCTGGCGAGTGTAAACTGAGCTCATCCCCTCTCCGGTCCGCCCTTCCGCGGCGGCGTCAACAGAGGGGTCACCCCGGACGTGTCGAGGATTTCAGGGACTGTCGCATCTTTAGGAAGAACCTGCCGTACTCTTCGGACCTGTAATCCCTGTATGTGAACTCGTGGGGCCTGTACCGCCCGTTCCTGAAAACGAGGGTCGCCTCTGCATAGATGCCGTCTCCGAGGTATACCCTGTGGGCGCGGTCCTTGGTCGTCGCAAGCACCACCTTTGAGAGGGTGAGATAACCGGGATCGAGGTTTATCCTCCTCCTGCCCCTGACGGAGAGCTCCTCCTCCATCCTGTTTGTCAGCACCTTTATATCCCTGAGGCTGGCGGGATCGACGGGTTCCCTGAAGGAGAGGAAACGCCTGTAGATCGGCCATCCGAGCTCATCCCTGTAGTAGTCGGAGTACTCCCAGGGGATCGCACAGCTGTCGTGGAAGGGCTCACCGAAGGCCCTGACGAGCCCCGCCCTGGCCTGTTCATAGAACCTCTCTTCGCTGTAGAGGGCGGCGATGAAGAGGAGGGCCCTCTCGGGGGGACTCGGTCTTCCCATCAGGCGCTGCCTTGAACCATGTCCACAACCCTTTCCACGACCTCCTCCCTCTTCACGAGCTCCCTTTGCCTGCTCCTCCTGTCCTTTATCTCCACGAGGCCCTGTCTGAGGCTCTTCTGCCCGATTATGACCTGTGTAGGAATCCCGATCAGGTCCGCATCCTTGAACTTCACCCCGGCCCGCTCGTCACGGTCGTCGATGAGCACCTCCAGCCCCTTCTCCGTGAGCGCCCGATAGAGCTCATCGGCCAGCTCGACCGTCTCGGTGTCGGCCATGTTCAGGGGCAGTACGGTGACGTCGAAGGGCGCAATGGCCCTCGGCCAGATGATGCCGTCCTGGTCATGGCTCTGTTCCACCGCTGCTGCGGCGACCCTTGCGGGCCCGATCCCGTAACTCCCCATGACGATCGGCCTCTCCACGCCGTTTTCATCAAGGTAGTAGGCCCTCAGGGGAACGGAGTACTTCGTGCCGAGCTTGAATATGTTGCCTATCTCTATCACCCTCTCGATCCTGAGGGGTGCACCGCATCTGTGGCAACGGTCGCCTTCCTTCGCGATATGGAGGTCGGCCCATTCAGCGTCGAAGTGTACACCCGGCCTCAACCCCTTCAGGTGATAGTCCGCCCTGTTTGCACCGCTCACATAGACGCCCTCCTTGAGGGCCTCGTCGGCGATGATCCTCACCTTATGTCCCGCAGGACCGATGAAGCCGGCCTCAACGCCGAGGGTGGCCACGACCTCCTCCTTCCCCGCCGTCCTGAAGGGGCCTATGATCCTCTGGAGCTTCCTCTCCTGGAGGTCCTGATCCCCCCTGAGCAGGACGAGGACGGGGCCGTCGTCACCGATGTAGAGGAGGCTCTTTATGAAGCGGGAGGGCGGCAGCCCGAGGAACTCCGAGACCTCCTGTACGGTCCTCTTCCCGGGAGTGTGGACCTCTTCATAGGGAAGATCTCCGGCCTCCGTCTCCGGAGAGAGGCTCCTGGCCAGCTCCACATTCGCTGCATATCCGCAGGAACCACAGAGCGCGATGTCGTCTTCACCCGCCGGGCTCGGCGCCATGAACTCATGGGCGGTGGCCCCGCCCATCATCCCCGGATCTGATTCCACCTGATAGAACCTGAGGCCGCACCTGTTGAATATCCTGTGGTACGCCCCCTCGTGAAGACGATAGCTCTGCTCCAGCCCTTCCTCGTCCCGGTCGAAGCTGTATGAATCCTTCATCAGGAACTCCCTGGTCCTTATGATACCGCTCTTGGGCCTTGCCTCGTCCCTCAGCTTCTGCTGGATCTGATACCATATCTGGGGCAGGTCCCTGTAGGAGCGTATCTCCCTCGAGGCCAGCCAGGCCATTATCTCCTCATGGGTCATGCCCAGACACATATGCCTGCCCGTCCTGTCCTTCAGCCTGAACATCTCCTCCCCGATCTCCTCCCACCTGCCCGTCTTCTGCCAGATCTCCGCGGGGTGAAGCACGGTCATCAGGAGCTCCTGGGCACCTATCCCGGCCATCTCCTCCCTTATGATGGTGTTTATCCTCTCCATCACGCGGTAGCCGAGGGGGAGGAATATGTATAGACCGGAGGCGAGCTGTCTTATGAAGCCCGCCCTGAGCAACAGCCTGTGACTTACGGCCTCGGCCTCGGAGGGCGTCTCCTTCAGTGTGGGGATGAACATCCTCGAAAACCTCATACAGCCTCCCGGGTCTCCTTTGTTCGTCGATGGCTGCCATCGATCGAGAGTGATTATATCATAAACCCGAGCTTGACTTCATTCCAGGATAATGTATAGAATAAACCCCGTGACCATGATCCGGGGCTCTCGAGCCGGGCTGATTCACTCACCCGGAGACCTGCGGTTGCACGGATCATCCGCACTCTACCCGAGGATGTGAACAGTTGGGGTGGTAGTTCAGCCGGTTAGAACGCCGGCCTGTCACGCCGGAGGTCGCGGGTTCGAGTCCCGTCCACCCCGCCATTAAAATCAATTTGCCCGGCTCACCTGAAATCGTGTCGCTCCGAGTTCACAGGCTTTCCTCAAAGGGCTTGACTGAAACCCTACATATGACGGATATAGTTGTTGACATGGATGATGAGGAGGAGACAGGGTTCTTGAGAAAAGAGATGGGGAGATGAGATTCCTCTTCCTCATGGTCGTCGTCCCTCCGCTGATGCTGCTTCTGAGCGCCTGTAAGGAGGGCCCTCCCGTGCAAGCTGAAAGGGGGGAGCACCGTGAGGCCGGAGGTGTCGGCACCGCCGTCGAGGGGCTGAAGGCCGCGGCGGACAACAGCCCGGCTGATCTCGAGACATTGATCAGGCTCGGAAACCTGCTCATGGACTCCGGGAGGTTCGAGGAGGCGGCCGGGGCATACGAGGAGGCCCTCAGGCTCGACCCCATGAACGGCGACGTCAGGACCGACCTTGCCACATGCTACAGGAACTCGGGCAGTCCCGAGAGGGCTGTGGAGGAGTACAGGAGGGTGCTTGAACAGGACCCGGGGCACCGGCTCGCCCGACGAAACCTCGCCGTCGTCCTGGCCTATGACCTGGGCAGGATCGGGGAGGCCGTCGAGGAGTTCAAGGGCTACCTTGAAGCATCGCCCGACGCACCGGACGCCGCGCAGGTTAAGGAGGTGATCCGCGAACTCATGGAGAGATCCGCGCAGGATTCAAGGGATCGGCTCCGGGCTGAAGGGTGGAGACGTTGAACCAGCAGAGTCAGGGCTCTACTCCTTCTTCTTTCCCATCAACCGTTCGTACTTCTCCTCACCCACACATTCCCTCGCCGCCGGACACCACTCGAGACAGGTGGGCTTCATCTCCCTCGTGACGGTCCTTCCACAGTTGTCGCACCTGGTCTCGACCTCGTCGGACCATATCTCCACGGTACTGCCGCAGAAGATACACTCCACCTCTTCGGGATAGGGCCTCCTTATCTCGAGGCTTCCGGGGCATCCTTCCTTCAAGCTGCTCATGATACTTGTATTATACCAGAACACCGGGATCTGCAGAATGATCTACATCATAGAGGGGGGCTGTCAGGTGACTCTGTCTGCCGCGGGGGTATCGTCCTTGTGTTCCTCGTAGATCTCCCTGAACCTCTCGGCCGACCTCTTGAAGGCGTCCAGTATCCGGGGATCGAAGTGCTCCGGTCTCGTCCTGCCGTCACCCTCTGTGAGGATCCTCACGGAGGTCTCGTGGTCGAAGGCCTCCTTGTAGGGCCTCCTGCTCCTCAGGGCGTCATACTGGTCGGCTATGTTCATTATCCGCCCCGAGAGGGGTATCTCCTCACCCTTGAGCCCCCTCGGATAGCCGCCTCCGTCCCACCTCTCGTGGTGGTTCAGGGCTATCTCCTCCGCCATCTTGAGGTAGGGCGATTCCGAGCCCCTGAGGATCTTTGCACCGATGGTCGTGTGGGTCTTCATTATCTCCCACTCCTCAGGGTCGAGCCTGCCCGGTTTGAGGAGTATATGATCCGGGATGCCGACCTTCCCTATGTCGTGCATCGGAGAGGCATAGTATATGGTCTCTCTGTACTCGTCGTTCATGCCGAGGGCGGCTGCAAGCTCCCTGGTGTAGAAACTTATCCTCCTTATGTGCGCTCCCGTCTCCTCGTCTTTGTATTCCGAGGCGAGGGTGAGCCTGTAGATCGTCTCTATGTATCCGAACCTTATCTTTTTGTTGCTCCTGTCGAGCTTGTCGTAGGCCTCCCTGAGGGCCCTCGTCTTTCTCTCCACCTGCTCTTCGAGGATCAGGTTGTGGTGCTTCAGGAAGTCGTGGTATTCCTTCACCTTCAGCAGGTTCCTGAGCCTGAGGGAGAGCTCCGTGGTGTCATAGGGCTTTGTGAGGAAGTCATCGGCACCCTTCGAGATGCCCTTCAGCCTGTCCTCCCTCGAATCAAGGGCGGTGACTATCACCACGGGGATATGCTCGGTGAGCTCGTCGGATTTGATCCTTTCGGTGGCCTCGAAGCCGTTCATCTCCGGCATCATCACATCCATCAGCACAAGGTCAGGCATCAGCCGATGGACCTTCTCTACGGCCTCGTAACCGTTCCTCGCGACCTCCGTCTCATAGCCGAGCTTCCTGCACAGCGCCTCCAGGAGCTTCAGGTTGTTCTCCTCATCCTCGACGATGAGGACCCTGTGCCGTATCGTGCTGGTGCTCACCTCTGCGGACCCCCTCTGTGAGCTCAGGATATCGAGCTGCAGGTTGTTATAATATTATAACCTATTTTCTATTGATCGTCCACCCCGGTCCGTTTCTTTAACCGACCCCTCGAAACACCCGGGCCGGACAGACCGGACAGCTTCAACCCCTCCCGACCCTCCGTACGGTCACCCTGATCGAGCCGCCGTCGGGCGTGAACTTCACGGCGTTGCCGAGGAGGTTCACGAGCACCTGCTTCAGCCTCCTGCCGTCGGCCTCGATGGTGCCCACATCCTCCGCTATCCGGGTGGTCAGTTTGAGGTCGTGCCTGCTCATCTTCTCCTTGAAGAGGATCAGGCTGTCGTCGATGAGCCTGTCGACCTCGACCTCTCCGTATTCGAGCTCCATCCTTCCCGCCTCGATCTTGCTCAGGTCGAGGATGTCGTTTATGAGCGACAGCAGCAGTCTGCCGCTGTCATGGATGTATCTGACGTACTCGGACTGCTTCTCGTTGAGTCCGCCCATGATACCCCTCTGGAGGAGCTCGGAGAAGCCGAGTATCGCGTTCAGGGGGGTCCGGAGCTCGTGGGACATATTGGCCAGGAACTCGCTCTTCGCCCTGGAGGCGGCCTCGGCCTGGAGCCTCGCCAGCTCGAGCTCTGCGGTCCTCTCCACGACCCTCTCCTCGAGCCCCTTGATCAGTGTTGCATTCTCGATGGCCGAGGTTGCAAGGTTGGCGAAGACCTGAAGGAGCTTCACCCTCCTCTCTGTAAAGAAGCCCCTCTCGGCACTGAAGAGGCCGAGCAACCCGAGGACCTCACCCTCGGAGGAGAACATGGGGACGGTCAGGGATGACCTGAACCCCTCCCTCAGGGCCTCCTCTCTCCAGTGAAGGGATCTCGGGTCCGTGGCGATGTCGTTCACCACCTGAGAGGCCTTCGTCTTCAACGTCTCCGACACGGGCCCCATACCCAGATGCGGATCGGCCCCTGCGGTCGCCCTCCCCACGTCTGAATCCGCCCGGGCAGCCACCTTCAGGCCCCCCTCTTCGAGGAGCCCGATCCAGGCCATCTCGAGTTCAAAGTTCCTCACCGCAACCATGCATATGGCCTTGTAGATGTCATCAGTCAACGGTACGGCTCCCAGGACGTTTGAAGCATCTGTGAGCGCCAGGAGCTCCTCGCTCTGCCTCCTCAGCCTCTCCACCGCCCTTTTGTGCTCGGTGATGCAGTAGGCATAGATCCTTACCACGTCCCTCTCGGGAAGGAGATGGATGTATTCGCCGTACACGGCGTCGGTATCCCTGATCGGGAGTTCGGTGTAGGAGAGCTCCCGTCCCTCCAGCCTCTGCACCTCTATCACCTCCCTGATGTCACGGGGCAGCAACTCCGAGGGCTCCAGCCCCAGATCGTTTATGAGTCTGTGCGCTGCAGGGTTCATGTAGGTGATCCCTCCGTCCCTGTCGCACTCCAGTATCGGGAAGGGGCTCTTGTCAGGGATGGAGGCCAGCCGCTCCCTCTCTTCAAAGGCCCTCCCGAGGGAGCTGACCATCGTGTCGAAGCTCTCAAAGAGCTCTCCCACCTCGTCCCCTCCCCCTGGACCGACCCTCACGCTCAGGTCTCCGCCGGCCATCCTTCCGGCTGCATCCCTCAATCTCAGGAGGGGCGTGACGAGGGTCCTTCTCACGGTGAAACCGAGGAGGAC
>WGEZ01000057.1 GCA_015492515.1 Nitrospirota bacterium | reverse complement strand
CTACAGGGGGGCCAAGTACGAGGTGAGGTTCCTCCCGAAGGTGAAGATCGAGGTGGCCGTGCCTGACGACAAGCTCGACGAGATACTTAACACCATACAGGAGTCGGCGAGGACAGGGGAGATCGGCGACGGAAAGATCTTCGTCTACAGCCTCCAGGACGTGGTGCGGATCAGGACGGGCGAGCGCGGGAAAGAGGCCATCTGAGGCAAGGACCACCCTTGACAGCCGCCCCCGTTGTGTGCTAAATAAGAATTAGCACTCCTTCCTTGAGAGTGCTAACAAGCCTGTCCGGAGAGGGGTCATCTTCCGTCGGATCATCGTCGCGGCAGCGGTGGCTCCGTTCGAGGTCAAACTGAAGTGATAGACGTACTGAAAGGGATATGCACCGAGAAGAGGGGTGTGGATCCCGTCACCCTGGAGAAGGTCCTCGTCCTTGCCATCGAGATCGCCAGGGAGGGCAGGGAGGGCCGGAAGGTGGGGACCTTCTTCGTCTTCGCCGACTCGGAGAATGTGCTCAAGAATTCACGTCCCCTCATCCTCGATCCCCTGTGGCACCATCCCGTTGAGGAGAGACGGATAGAGAACGCGGGCCTCCGGGAAACGGTGAAGGAGCTGGCCCAGCTTGACGGGGCCTTCATCATCTCCGAGGACGGGGTCTTCCTCTCGGCCTGCAGGTACATAAACGCTTCATCTGAGGGGATCGAGCTTCCACTCGGTCTGGGGAGCCGCCACGTGGCTGCCGCGTCCATCACGAGCAAGACCAAGGCGATCGCCATCGTTGTATCGGAGAGCTCGGTGGTGCGGGTCTTTGAGAAGGGCAGGATTATAGCCGAGATACTGCCCGAGGTGTGGCTGCTGCAGAGGTTCAGTCTCCATCTCAAAGGCCCCTATTCGACGGAGACCGGAGACGAGCTGGCGGTGGTCAGTGAGAAGGAATGAGCCTGTCCGCCTCCGGAAGGCGGAAGATGACGATGGGCTCCTTCGGGGCCCGGCATCACGTCAAGAAGGAGGGATGTCCGATGAAGATCGCCCAGGTTGCACCGCTTTACGAGAGCGTCCCTCCAAGGTACTACGGAGGGACGGAGCGGATCGTTTCATACCTTACGGAAGAGCTGGTCCGGATGGGCCACGATGTGACCCTCTTTGCAAGCGGTGACTCCGTCACCAGTGCACGGCTCGAACCCATGTGCCGCAGCTCCCTGAGGCTGGACAGGGGGTGCATCGACCAGATAGTCCACCACGTCCTGATGGTGGAGAAGGTCTTTCAGAAGGCCGGTGAGTTCGACGTAATCCATTCCCACATCGATTATTTCCCCTTCACCGTGATGCGTCTGATCAGGACGCCCTCGGTGAACACCCTTCACGGAAGGCTCGACATACCCGACCTGGTGCCGCTGTTCATGGAGTTCTCCGAGATACCCGTCGTCTCCATATCCAACGCCCAGAGGGAGCCCCTCCCCTGGATCAACTGGCAGGGCACGGTCTATCACGGCATCCCGGAGAACCTCTTCACCTTCAGGGAGGCCCACGGCGGTTATCTCGCCTTCCTCGGCCGGATAAGCCCTGAGAAGAGGGTGGACAGGGCGGTGGAGATCGCGAAGCGGGCCGGTATGGAGCTGAAGATCGCCGCAAAGGTGGACAGGGCTGACAGGGAGTACTTCGAGACGGTGGTGAAGCCCCTCCTGAACCACCCGCTTGTGGAGTTCATCGGCGAGATCGGTCAGGCGGAGAAGGACGACTTCCTGGGCGGCGCCTATGCCCTCCTCTTCCCCATCGACTGGCCCGAACCCTTCGGGCTGGTGATGATAGAGGCCATGGCCTGCGGCACACCCGTGATAGCCTACCGGTGCGGCTCGGTGCCGGAGGTGATGGAGCACGGCGTGACGGGCTTCATCGTGAACGACCTGGACGAGGCGGTGAGGGCCGTGAAGAGGGTCTCTTCACTCGACAGGAGGCGATGCCGGAGGGTCTTCGAGGAACGGTTCACCTCTGTCAGGATGGCCAGGGACTACCTCGAGGTGTATCGTCGGCTCATCCTGCAGCAGGAGGCCCTCGAGAGGAAGGTTGCCTGATAGGCGGTGGAAGAGGTCATCCGTATCGAAGACCGGTTCTACATCCTGGCAGCCTCCTCCATCGCCGAGGAGACGACGCGTGTCCTCAAGCACGCCGAGACCTTCCTCATAACCGACCGCCACGGCGACATCAGACCCCTCGGCTTCGAGGACCACGGGCTCTTCCATGAGGGCACGCGGTTCCTCTCCCGCCTCGTCCTCAGGATGCAGGAGAGGAGCCCCCTGCTGTTGAGCTCCACCATCACCGAGGACAACGACTTCCTGATGGCGGACCTCACCAACCCGGACTTCGACTCCGAAGGTGGCACCCTGGTACGGAAGGGGAGCATCCACCTGCACCGGACCGTCTTCCTCTGGGAGGGCCGCTGCTACGAGGGGATCAAGATCACGAACTTCGCGCTCCATCCCGTCGAGTTCTCCTTCTCCGTCGAGTTCGACGCCGATTTCGTGGACATCTTCGAGGTGCGGGGGGTGAAGAGGCTGAGGAGGGGAAGCATGCTCGAGCCCGTGCTGAAGGACGGAGAGGTGGTCCTCGGCTACAGCGGTCTCGACGGTGTGGTGCGGAGGACTCGGATCGGGTTCTCACCCCCGCCGGATCGGCTCGGCATGGGCCGTGCCGTCTTCAGGTTGAGGCTCGCACCCCACGAGGAGGCTGAATACCGGATCGTGACCTCCGCCGAGATCGAGGGGCTGCCGTCGCCCTCCGTCCCCTTCGAGCAGGCCTTCCGGGAGGTGAAGGAAACGTACAGGCGGCATCACGAGTCCGCCTGCATCGTCGAGACGTCGAATGAACAGTTCAACGACTGGCTCAACCGCTCGAGGGCCGACGTCTTCATGATGCTCACCGATACCCCCTTCGGGCCTTACCCCTATGCCGGGATCCCCTGGTACAACACCGTCTTCGGACGGGACGGGATAATCACGGCCCTGGAGACCCTCTGGCTCTGCCCCGAGATCGCCCGCGGTGTCCTGGGGTTCCTCGCCTCCAACCAGGCGGATGCGGTCATCCCCGAACAGGACGCCGAGCCGGGGAAGATCCTCCACGAGCTGAGAAGGGGCGAGATGGCCGCCCTGGGCGAGATCCCCTTCGGCCGTTACTACGGCACCGTAGACGCAACCCCCCTCTTCGTGGTGCTGGCGGGTTACTACTACGAGCGGACGGGGGAGAGAGGCTTCATGGAGCGGCTCTGGCCAGGCATCGAACGCGCCATCGAGTGGATCGACAGCTACGGCGACCTCGACGGCGACGGCTTCGTGGAGTATGTCAGGCGGTCAGGCACGGGACTCGGCAACCAGGGCTGGAAGGACTCCGAGGACTCGATCTTCCACGAGGACGGAACCCTCGCCAGCCCTCCCATCGCGCTCTGTGAGGTCCAGGGGTATGTCTACGAGGCAAAAGAGAAGGCGGCGAGGATAGCCCTCGCACTCGGCAGGGACCGGGAGGCCGAGAGGCTCCGGAGGGAGGCCGGTGCACTCCGTGAGGCGTTCCTGAGGTCCTTCTGGTGCGAGGAGGAGGGGGTCTACGCCCTCGCCCTCGATGCGGATAAACGCCCCTGCCGGGTGAGGAGCTCTAATACAGGGCACTGCCTCTTCTCGGGGATCGCCTCAGAGGGGCATGCCCGTTCCATAGTGGAGGGCCTGATGGATGAGGACTTCTTCACCGGATGGGGGATAAGGACGATAGCCTCCGGACAGGCCCGCTACAACCCCATGTCCTATCACAACGGCTCTGTCTGGCCCCACGACAACGCCCTGATCGCCTCGGGCATGGCCCGCTACGGGTTCAAGGAGGAGGCGATGAGGGTCCTCGCGGGCCTCTTCGATGCAAGCCTCTTTCTGGACCTCCACAGGCTGCCGGAGCTGTTCTGCGGGTTCAAGAGACGGCGTGGCGAGGGTCCCACGCTCTACCCGGTTGCCTGCGATCCGCAGAGCTGGGCCTCCGGCACGGCCTTCCTCCTCATTCAGGCATGCCTGGGCCTCTCCATCCAGGCCCCTGACAAGAGGATCTACTTCAACAGCCCCGTCCTGCCGCCCTTCCTCCAGAGGGTCACGATCAAGAACCTCAGGGTCGGGAAGGCCGCACTCGATCTGGTCTTCACGCGCCATGAGCAGGACGTGGGGATCAACGTGGTGAGGAAGGAGGGCGAAGTGGAGATCGTGATCAGGAAGTAAGAGACCTAAAGTTTTAATTATAAGATCATTTATATTTTTTACTTGACTTTTCTCTCTGTTTATGCTAAAAATAAAGTATCTAAGCGCCTCGTTTACCTCCCTTTGCTGCTGCCCATACCCCGTGGGCAGCAGCCCCTTTATCCACCCTCTTCAGCCCTTCCCTCTCCGGTGACCGGGGTTGCATCCAGCGCCTCTCTCAGCGTCTCCACCACCTCGCTGATACGGAAGGGTTTGTAGATGCATCTGAAGACCCCCAGCTCGTTGATCTCCTCCGCGTCGAGGTTGAGAAGCCCCGTGATGGCGATCACCGGGACGTCCCTGTGCCCACCCTTTATCCTCCTGACGAGTTCCGCACCGGTGATATCCGGGAGGCCGAGGTCGGTGATCACCGCGTCGAACCGCTCCTCCTCCATCATCCGGAGGGCCTCGTCTCCGGAATTGGAACAGAGCACCCTTGCTCCCGGTATGCCTCTCCAGATACATCTTCAGGGCACAGCAGATCAGTCTCTCGTTATCCACCACCAGTATCTTCACGGAGACCTCATTTTATATGGCACGTGTAGCAGAGCGCGCTCCCGGTGTTGGCCTTTCTCAGGAAGGGGACCACGTCCGGGTCATGGACGTTGTGGCACGACGGGCACTCCACCTTCCCCGCGTAGAGCTTCACGTCTCCGGGAGAGGCACCGCCCCAGCCCTTCATCGCATCGGGAGGGGTGTTGAACTGGGGGTCTTCGGAAGGGCTCGGGTAGGGCATCGATATGGGGTGGTCGTCGCTGAGGTCGGTGGTGAGGTAGGTGTGCCGCGCGTCGTGAGCCGGGCTCCCCACGTGGCACTCTCCGCAGGCATTGGCGCCCTCCTTCATCGCGAAATGATAGGTGGCAGCTCCCTGGCCGTACCACGGTCCGGTGAGGTTCGGCCCTGAGCCGGGTGCATTGATGATGGAATCGACGGCGATCGTCCCGTCGTGGCAGCTGAGGCAGGCGAGTGAGACCGCACCGGGGATGCCGGCCGCGGTGGTATCCATCGTGGGGCTGGTGTAGACGTTGAAGGACGCCGGTGTGTAGTCCCTGTTCCAGAGCGGTCCGAGCGATTCGTCCCCGCCGTGGGGTGTATGGCAGTAGACGCAGACCTCACCGTAGTTGTTGAGGCTCTCCTTCATGAGAACGCTCCCTTTCTCCCAGTCGCTCTTGAGGTCGTGCCTGGAGCCCACGATGCTGCCGCCGAAAACCGTTGAGGGAGTCAAGGGATCGAGCACCCTTCCTGCCGTGAGCACGAAGAGGACAAATAGCATGGAGAGCCACCGCTTCCCTGAGACCATCCTCCCTTGCAACTCCCTCCCAACGGTTTCGCCCGGAGGGATGCAAATAACAAGCCAGCACCGACCTGCGGGTCAGGGCGCCTCGATTGGGGGCGTTGCAAGGGGCTTGACCGTGACGGAGACCCCGGGGATGCGTGAAAAGACCCCCCTCTGCGTGATCTCACCCAGGGAGGATCAGGGGTCGTAGCCTCCCGGTGGTGGGGTCTGTGGTCCGTGGCAGACCCCCATGGGGAAGCTGCAGTTCCTGTCGTCGTAGTTGAACGGACCCGAGGCCTTGGCGAAGCCGACGGGCTTGAGGCTGTTGCCGTTGTAGTTGTAAGGTGAAGGGTCCGAGGCGTAACCGATCAACCTCGACCTCCTGGAGCCGTGGGGCACGGCCACATGGCAGTTCACACAGGGCCTGTTCCGGTGTCGCCCCATACCGCCTCCACCTCCGCCGCCGCCTCCCATCCCTCCCTGCTGGGAGTGGACGTTGTTCTTCCAGCTGCCGTCGTATATGGGGTGGCAGTTCCTGCAGAAGAGGTCCGGGTCGCTTGCATCCGTCGTGTTCAGGAGCCAGAGCGAGCCGTCGGGCTTTGTGGGCCAGTACCTGCCCGTACCCTTCAGCATGAATTCGTAACTGGAGCCGTGGGGGCCCTTCGGGTCCTGGGTCGTCTCGTTCTCTGCACCGTGGCAGTCGGAGCAGTACATGGTCTGGTTGCCCGGGGCGGTCCAGGGAGGGGAGAGCTGGGAAGAGGTAAGCGCCTGCGGTGCATAGGAGCCGGTCTGGCTGTTCAGGGTGACGACCACGGGGTGTACGGAGAGGTTGTTCGGGTTGAACTCCCACGCCTGATCGGTGAAGTTGATCGTCGGGTCGGAGAGGGTCGGATAGGATGTCACGCCGTCGGATGCGACCCCGAGGGCATAGTAGGAGTGGCACTTCAGGCATATCTGGTACTCCTTCGATGCAGACTCCAGGGTGGTGAAGTTCACCGGCTGGATCCCCGCCGAAGGCCACTCCGGCTCGACACCCGTCACACCCTTCAGGGCGTTCGACACGGTGTTCGTCGTCGCTGCCGGCAGTGAGGGATACCACTGCCCCGACGGTGCATGTGTGCCCTGGGCCGCCCTGTGGGGGTTGTGGCAGTCCACGCACTCTGCGTGTTTCGAGGTGTCCCAGACGAGCCCCTTGCTCCCGGGCGGTGTTCCACCCTCGGGGTAGAGGACGTCGAGGTTCGTATGGACGCCGGAGATACCCGTCGTGGGATGCGAATAGGTCCTGGTTATGACCGTCTCGATATCCTTCCCGCCTCCTGCTGCACCCGTACCGTGGCAGGGCCCTCCGGCTGCCGAGCCGGCCGCACCCTGAAAGCAGGTGTTCTCCTCTGGCTGCCTCAGGAGATAGGGCACACCCCCTCCCCTGTGGGTCCTGTGGCAGTTCATGCAGGCCAGGGACGCCACTGCACCGGTCCCGAAGGTGTCCAGTACGTTGCTGTCCGTGTAGGATGCCGTGCTCGTGCTGTGGATGCTTCCGTTCCAGTCGATCTTGGAGTGGCAGGAGTTGCAGGTGGTGTCTATCTTCGCCGCCAGGTTCGCCCCCGTCGTCACCCTGAGGAACTTCTCGTTCTCCACGTGGGCGTCGTGGCAGGATGCGCATTCAACGTAGTTGCCCGTCGCATAGGCGTATACCTTCAGGGGTGCGGCAGGTGAGGCGTGAAGCTCGATCGGTCGGGGGTTCACACCTGAGCCGGCTGAGCCGAAGGTGACGGCGATGCTGGAGTCATACTTGATCCCCACGGGATGATGCCTCGTGAGGTCGGTGCCTATGTAACCGGCCGCCGTGGCGGGCATCTCACCCGTCGGCTCCACCCCGGTCATCGCTATGATGCTGTCACCGAGTATCGTCCCCCTCACAATGTAGAGGGCGCCCACAGCCACTGTGCCGTCGTGACAGCTGAGGCAGAGCCTGGAGACGAATCCGGGCTCCGCGGGAGCGGCCCCGAGCTCGGAAGGCGTGGGATAGCCGGCCCTCTTCAGGTACTCGCTGTCATACATCGTGTAGGCGGCGCCGGACATGTCGTGGTTCCAGAGGGGGACGGCCGGGTTGGCGTTGTGCGGCACGTGGCAGAATATGCATATCTCCGCCTCTTCCGTGGCCTTGATCGCGCCGGGGCCGGTCGTGGAGAGGTTATGGACCGTGTTCACAACACCTGCGCCTGCGGCTGCGGCGAACAGGGGCACCAGAGCCGCCACCACCATCGAGATGATCAGAGGCCTCATGGAGACCCTCCTTTCGTTCCGCCCGTGTCGTCCTTCAGATACCTGAAGACCTGGACCCTGCTGTTGTAGGAATCGGCTATGTATATTATATCATCCGCTATGGAGATCCCTGCAGGCACGGCGAACTCGCCGCGGGCCGAGCCGTGTCTGCCGAAGACGAGGAGGAGCCTCCCGGTGGGATCGAATATCTGTACCGCCTCGAAGAGGGTGTCCGTCAGGTAGATGTTGCCGTCGCTGTCGAGGGCAATCCCCCTGGGGTTGGCCAGGTCACCGGTGCCGTCACCCCTCCTGCCGAACTTGGCGATGAACCTCCCGGAGCTGTCCAGTATCTGGACCCTGGCGTTCATCGAGTCCGTGACGTAGAGCCTGCCGTCGCCTCCGATGGTGATGAACGTGGGCCTGTTGAACTCTCCGTCGCCCCTTCCGCTGCCGCCGATGGAGGTCTTGAACCTGCCGTCGGTGCCGAAGAGATGGATCCTGTCTGCGAGGGTATCGACGACGTAGAGGGTCCCCCCGGCGACGGCGATCCCCGTGGGCCGCTTCAGCAGCCCCTCACCGCCGATCTCCCTCAGGTACCCTCCGTCCCTGTCGAAGACGAAGACCCTCCGCAGGACGGAATCGGATACGTATATCTCCTCCCCGTCCCCCACGGTCACACCCACGGGAGAGACGAAGCGCTCCCTCCCGCTGCCCTCGATCATGAAATACCGGCCCTCTTCGGGATCGAAGACGTGGACGGACTGTCCGGCCGTATCGGTCACGTAGAGCCTCCCCTTCGAGTCGGCATACACGCCGAGGGGTTTTATGATCCCCTCAAGCCTCCTGCCCGCGACGAACTCCCAGAGACGGCGGAAGAAGCCCTTCTTTATCTCCATGTCGTCAGGGGTGGAGATGGACCTTACGTACTCTATCCTCGGCTTGTAAGGCGGAGGCGGCCATACGATCCTCTCCTCCTTCCGCTCGGCCACGTCGGGTCCCATCCCCATCAGGGGCAGCACCAGGAGCACCAGCAGCACCGAAAGGGCTCTCTTCCCCGGTCCTCGCCTCATTCTCTCCCCGGATCTACTCTCTGTGAAGGCCGCGAAGCGGCGATGCAATAGTATAATAATTGCAGGTCCCCCGCATTGGCAAGGCCCTTCCCGAAGCCTCGCTCAGAAGGGCCTCGAGACCTGCAGGAAAATGCTCTGCCTCTCCGAGTCCGACGCCTTCCTCTTCTCACGGAAGTACTCATAGCTCAACCTCACGAAGATCATCCTGAACCTGTAGTCGACCCCGGCGCTGCCGTAGATCTCGTCCACGGACTCGACGGTCTCACGGGAGTACCTCGCGGTCAACCGCGTCATGAGGTTCCTGCGGAGGATGTACATGAGGCTCCCCTCGCCGTAGTAGTACACCCTCTCCAGCGTCCCGCTCACGGTGGAGAGCCCGGAGCTGAAGTTCGCCGTACCCCTCAGCCCCAGGGGCAGGGAGTAGGTGAGCGACGAGTCGGTATGGAGCTCGTCCTTGATGATCTCCCTCTGCTGTCCGGAGGCCTCCCTGTCCTGGAGGGTCTTCTCGTTTATGTACAGCACCTCGCTCTGGATCGTTAGCCTCTTGACGTAGTCGTTGAAGAACCTGAAGACGGCGTCGAACCTGTCGGTCCTGCCCTCGAGGGAGGTCCTGTAGTAGTAGTAAGAACCGCCGAGGGTGAGGCTCGTCTTCACCGCCCGGAACCTGTGGCTGATCCTGGACCCGATCCGTGCATGGTGGGTGGTCCTGTCCTCGTCCTCCTCCCTCTGCTCCGCACCGAAGCCTGCGGAGACGTCGGCGGCGACGGTGGTGTCCCTGGCCAGCGTCTTGCCGTAGCTCAGCGAGACAGAGGCCGACTCCGCTGACTCGTTCCCGAAGTCGCCCCTGTTGTAGAGGACCATCGCCGTAGCGTCGGCGGTGAGGCTCCCCGAGATCCTGTACCGGGCGTTCAGATAGTTCGTGAGGAAGCTGCCCTCCCTGTCCGGCTGCTTTATGAAGCTGAAGTACGTACTGAGGTTGGCCCTGAACCTCCGTGAGGGCTGATAATCGAGGCTCGTGGTGGACGTAGCCTCCGTGAAGTCGTCGAGCGAGCTGGTGCTGTACGAGGCGTACTCGGTGAGCCGCAGCGCGGGCGAGAGCCTGGCGAAGATGTTGAGGTTTACGTCGTGTGTGTTCTCGGTCTCCTCCCTGGTCCGATCCAGCCTGTTCACGAAGAGGTAGTCGAGGGACGCCCTGAAGCCCGTGTAGGACTTGCTCAGCCCGAGGGATACGTTCCTCGTCCTCTCGTCGGCCGCGCTCGCGGTCCCCAGGACCCTCCTCAGCTCCTCCCAGGCCCTGTACCGGAAGGTGGGAAACCTCCTCGAGTAGACCGCCCCTTCCAGCCCGATGTTCCTCCTCCTCTGCTCGATGATCACCTCCGTGCCCTCCGTCACGGGCGTGATGGACCTCTCGGTGTATTTAGAGGCGAAGAGGGAGAAGGGGAAGTCGGTACCGCCGAGGAAGTCCAGCCTTATATCGTAGTCGGTCCCCTTCGCCGAGAGGTCCCCTCCGTCCTTCTTGCCGTCCTCCTTCACGAACGCCCCGCCCAGGCGGAACTCAAGGAGCCTGGGATGATAGATGTAGCCCCTGTATCTCAGGTGATACCTCTGTTCGATGCTCCACTGCTCACCGGTCGTCTCCCCTTCCGAGGTCAGCAGGTCTCTCCTGTACGTGAGCTGGATGAGGCCGGAGAGCCCGTATCCCTGGGCGTATGCCGCGGCGGCCGAGAGAAGGACGACGGAGAGGATGACCGGGATGAGAGCCCTCGGCTTCCCCGGCCGGAGACGTACTGACAGCCCTGATAGGATCGATAAAAGAGGCACCTTTTTTCATTACAGGAGATAAAAATATCCTAAAGGATAAAGGATGAACAACCCAAAAATCAACAAAAACAGGGGAGCAATGAATGATGGAACCAGCCCGGATCAAAAAAGCGGGGTGTGCCTCTCGCACACCCCATGGAGAAACGATCTCCTCTGACGGTTGTGGATAAAATCCACCTCTGAAGTCCAGCTACTTGATGTGACAGGCCAGACAGAGCTGGCTCCCCGTGTTCGCCACCCTCAGGAACGTCGCCACATCCTTCTCATGGGGGTTGTGGCATGAACCGCACTCGACCTGATCCTTGTTCGAACCGTACAGCGGCAGCGTGACGTTGGTGCCGTTGACCGCTATCCTGTTGTTCACAGGGGCTCTGAACTGCGGGTCCTTGGTGGTATCATAGGTGATCGAGATCGGGTGGTCGTTCGTGAGGTCCGTGCCGATCATCGCTGAAGGACTGGTGGAGCTGGTCATGATGTTGCCGTTGTTGTTCCAGGACCAGGTCCCGATCGTGTCCAGCCCGCTGCCGGGTTCGTTGACCAGCGAATCGAAGGCAACCGTGCCGTCATGGCAGCTGAGGCACGCCAGCGATACACCCTGCGGACTACCGGCGATCGTCATGTCGATGGTGGCGCTGCTGTACATGTTGTACGGCCCTGTCGGCTCCGTCCTGTTCCAGAGCGGCGCCTCAGCGATGGATGCAAAGTGAGGCGTGTGACAGAAGACGCAGACCTCGTCGGTCGTGGTCGTCAGGTACGGACTGAGCGAGCCCGTGGAGGAGAGGTTGTGCTTCGTGTTCCTCACATCCTCCGCCGCATAGGCGACCCCGACGGAGAGCAGTACCGCCGTTAAAACCAATAGTGCCCTCTTCACTACCCCTTCACCTCCCTTCACAGTATAGTCCAAATGAATGATTCCTTTAGAGTAATGCCCGACCCATCCGCCTGATGGGGTGCAATTACCGTGCCACAGACAGCCTCAGACAACCCATTGAAAGAAGGGCCTTTTCTTCAGCCTGCCGGAGAAGGCCTCCTGCGGTAAAATACGCACGCCTGGGTGAAATCACGCAGCCCCATCATCTCAGCGCCTCGATCGCCTCCTTCGCCCTCCTGGTGTAGTAACCCCTGGGTTCGACCCTTATGTACTCCTTGAAGTGCTTCACCGCCATCTCACGGTCACCGGCCTTCCTGTATATCAGGGCCAGGCCGTAGTGGGCGTTTGCGAAGTCGGGGTCGATGTCGAGGGCCATCCTCTGGTACTCATAGGCCCGGTCCATCATACCCATATCGAAGTAGATGTAGCCGAGGTTGCTGTAGGGGGCCGGGTTGGCCGGGTTCACCTCGATGGACCTTCGGTACTCCCTGGCTGCAACGTCGTATCTCTTCTCGAAGTAGGCCTTCAGGGCCTTCTTGAAGTGCTCCTCGCCCCTGCTGCCGGCCTTTGCAGCGCTGTACATCCTCTCGGTCCTCTCCGCCTCCTCCGCCATGCCGAGGCTGCGGTAGATGCCGATCAGCTGGGGATAGGCGGAGATGAGGTTCCGGTTCAGCTCCACCGCCCTCGACAGGTACCGGGCCGCCTCCCTCTTCTCACCCATCTTGAGGAAGGCTATGCCCAGGTTGTAGAGGGTGGTGGCGTTCTTCTCCTCCTGCAGCGACCTCCTGTAGTAGCTGACGGCCTTCTCCAGGTCTCCGAGGTTGCCGTAGGCGTAGGCGATACCGCTGTAGGCGTCTGCAAGGTGGCCGACGGGCCTGACGTCCCTCACCTTCGAGAGGACCTCTATCGCCTCCCTGTAGAGCCCGATCTCGTTGTACACGAAGCCGAGGAAGGCAT
Organism: Nitrospirota bacterium; assembly: GCA_015492515.1. Taxonomy (GTDB): domain Bacteria; phylum Nitrospirota; class Thermodesulfovibrionia; order Thermodesulfovibrionales; family JdFR-85; genus S146-64. The sequence goes on along the minus strand of WGEZ01000057.1, from coordinate 22,893 downwards.
GGGCCTTGGATGAGCCCGTCTCCTTGATGTTCCGCTTCAGCTCGGCGATGAGGCCCTCTCTGAACCCGGGATCACGGAGGCGCGCCCTCACGGCGGCGATCCTGTTGGCAGGCTTTATGAACCTGTACTCGTCCTCCCTTATCACCCCCTCATATGGCCCGCCCCTCCTCAGGTACAGGAGGGCGACGTCGTCCCAGTAGACGAGGGCCCATCCCTCGTGTGAGAGGGAGAGGTCCGTATCGTAGGGTATCCCCGATACGCCTGCGTCGTCTATGGGATACTCCACGAGTATCGATTCGAACCCGTAGGTCTCGTGGAGTTCGTCCAGGACGAGGGGCCTCCGCCGTGCCAGGTTCTGTCTCTCCAGCAGCCCCACCGGGAGGTACCCCCTTCCGTCGACGAAGGCCGTCCTCTCCGGGTAGTCCCTCCAGGTGATGTAGCCCCCCCACTGGAAGAGGTTGAAGACCCTTCCGGTTATGCCCCTCCGGTCCATGTAGCTGAGCGCACCCTCGGGCACAAAGGTGTAGTCGAAGCCGAAACCGAAGGCCATCGGCCTGTTGCCGAAGGGCTCGACGGCCAGGAGGGTGAGTGCTGAATAACCGAGTATCCAGACCGAGACGACGGCCGTCGCCGCCCTGCCGCTGAGGAGCCTCCTCAGCACCCCCGAGTCACGGAGGGAGAGGGAGACGTTCCTCGCCAGGACAGGCCCGGAGACGATCCCGAAGAGGAAGACGAACCTCAGGGCGGTGAAGGCGAGGACGGCGAAGGGGACCACCAGGAGGAGATGGATGAGCGAGGGCTGCCTCCGGTTCAGGAGGAAGCTGAGGCCGAGGGCGGCTGCGGTGACGAAAGGCCACTTGGTGGTCTGCCACGTCGGGCTGGCCAGCTCTATGATCTCCTGCCTCCACCAGTCCGATGCCAGGAACTGGGCGCCGAAGGTGTACTGATCCAAGAAATAGGGGCTCACCAGTGAAGCGGCGAAGGAGGCGATGAACAGAACACCCACCCTCTTCAGCCGGGAGGGCGTCGGTGTGCGGGAGAAGACAAGCCCCCGCCTCTCGAGCTGGATCTGGATCAGCCCGCCGACGATGAAGGAGAGGAAGGGCACGAACATCAGGTTTATGCTCGAGTGGCTGTTCGCCCAGAGCAAATGGACCAGGGGGAGGGCGTAGAGGTACCTCCTGCCCTCGTAGAGGTAGGCGTTCAGTGCATAGATGCTGAAGGAGAGGAAGAGCATCAGGAAGGTGTCGGGCCTGAGCACGAAGCGGTGCCTGGCCATGATCACGACGACCGTCATCGTCAGGGCTGAGACCACCATGTTCCTTCCCGGCAGGAGGGAGTCCTTCAGGAGTATGGAGAACGCCGCCGTGACGGTGAGGGCCTTCAGCAGCACCGGTCCGTAGAGGTCGAAGACCCGGTAGGCGGCATAGTACAGGAGACCGAAGAGCCAGGAGCTGTAGGAGAAGGGTCTGTCAAGGCTCGGGTAGATGAAGGGCTCCTTCTCCGGCAGCCCTCCCAGCTCCCAGATGAGCCGCCCGAAGCTGAGGTGCATCCATGCATCGGTGTCCTGGACCTTCGTCAGTGCAAGGAGGAAGACCGAGGCCAGGAAGAGGCAGGTGACCGCCCGCTCATGGTTCAACCGCCCTCCGGTCATCAGCCCCCCTCCTTTCCACCCACTCCGATCAGGGACATCCCGAAGGGGGGCCTCATCACCGCCTCGAGGCGGCTCAGCCAGGGGACCACGAACCTGTCGTAGAACCTCACCTGCCGGGGCGACTCCCCACCGATACGGAGCACCCGGTTGTTCAGGAACCAGCCCGCCACCCCCAGGGAGTTCATGTAGAAGACATCCTTCACCTTGAACCCGGAGCGGGTGAGCTTCCCGACCACCTCTCCTCTGCTGTACCGCCTCTGATGCCCCACGAGGCGGTCGATGCTGCCGTAGAGGAAGGAGAATGCCGGGACCATGAGGATCAGGTGCCCCCCGTCCTCCACGAGCCGGTGGATCCCGAGGAGCACCGTCAGGTCATCCCTCAGGTGCTCGAGGACGTTCAGGCAGATGACCGTGTCAGGCCTGTAGCGGCTGAGCTCGGAGAGCCCCGGTCCGGAGATATCGAGATTCACGGTGACGACCCTGCCGGAGAAGCGCCTCTTCAGATACTCGATGCAGGGTGGGTGCCTGTCCACGGCCACAACGACCCTCCGGCCCAGGAGCATCTCGGTGAAGTTGCCGATACCGGCCCCGAGCTCCACGACCCTTTCGCCGATGTATCCGCTGATAAGTCCGTAGACCCATCTCCTGTAATTGACGGCCGAGGCCATCACCTCCAGGTCGCGCACAACGGGGTCCGCACTATACATCTACACCCCTGTCGTCCCCTCCTCTATCCCCGTGGATCGCCTCGCTTATGCCCTGGAGCTGGCGGTCGAGTTCCTGGAACCGCCGCGCGATGGTGTGGAGGATCAGACCGACGAAGGCAACGATGAGCCCTGAGAGCACGAGCCCGACGGCGAGTATCGCCGATGGGACACGCTGGATGTACCCCGTGGAGATGAACTCCTCCACCACCACCGCACCGGGCAACAAACCGGCCAGGACGAGTATCAGCCCCGCCATGCCGAAGGCGGTCATCGGCTTGTAATCCCTCAGCAGGGCGAAGATCGTATTGAAGATCAGCATGCCGTCGCGGAAGATCCTGATCTTCGACGAGCTCCCCTCGGGCCTCGGCGAGAGGTCGACGGGCACCTCCATGACCCTGTAGCCCCGCTCAAGGCCCTTGACGGTCAGCTCCGTCTCTATCTCGAAGCCCCGGCTCAACAGAGGGAGGCCCTTGACGAAACGCCTGCTGAAGGCCCTGTAGCCGGAGAGGAGGTCCGTCAGCTGGACCCTGAAGACGGTGTTCAGCAGCAGCAGGAAGAGCCTGTTCCCCATCCGGTTTATCGGGTTGAACCTGCTCTCGGACTGGGCGTGAAGACGGGAACCGATCACCATGTCCGCCTCGTCCTCCAGGACCGGGGCGATCAGGTCGTGGACGCTCTCCGGTGGATACGTCCCGTCGCCGTCGACGAGCACGTAGACGTCGGCCTCCACCTCCCTGAACATGGAACGGACGACGTTGCCCTTCCCCTGTCTCCTCTCGAACCGGATCAGCGCCCCCGCCCGCCTCGCCTCCTCCACGGTCCGGTCAGTGGAGTTGTTGTCATAGACGTAGATCTCGGCATGGGGAAGCTCTGATCTGAAGTCCCTTACCACAGAGGCTATGGTCTTCTCCTCGTTGTGGCAGGGGATGAGGATCGCTATCCTTGATTGAGCCGACGGGCAACGGGCCATTGATCTCGGGGTGCGGGCTCCGGGGTCGTACGCCTACCCTCTCACCGGGATACCTCTTGACCGGTTTCTCTCTTCCGGGCCTTCCTGTACTTCTCGCCCAGGTACTGGAATATGTTCACTCTCCTGTTGTACTGATCCGCCACATAGATCAGGTCGTTTTCATCAATCCACATCCCGGCGGGGAGCCAGAACCTCCCCGGTCCGACCCCCATCTCTCCGAAGAAGAGGAGTATCCGGCCCTCCTCGTTGAATATCTGGACGTTGTTGAAGGCCGCATCCACCACGTAGATATGCCCCTCCGAGTCCACGGCGATCCCCTTCGGCCTCGCGAACATCCCCGGGACATCCCCTATCCGGCCGAACTTCTTTATGAACCTCCCGTCGGGGTCGAATATCTGGACCCGGAAGTTCATGCTGTCCGTGACCAGGACCCTCCCCTTCCTGTCGATGAATATGTTGGTGGGGAAGTTGAACTCACCGTCACCGGTCCCCCTCTTGCCGAACTCGAAGAGGAACGCGCCGTCCTTTGAGAAGACCTGAACGGCGTGCTTCTTCGTATCCACCACGTAGACCCTGCCGAGGCCGTCGTTCACGGCGATGCCCACGGGCTGCTTGAACTGGTCCTTGCCGCCGAGGGCGCGGAGGAACTTCCCGTTTCTGTCGTAGACGACCGCCCTGTCCTGGGCCGTGTCGGTGACGTATATGTTACCCTCTCCGTCGGTGACGACCCCTATCGGCTTCTTGAGCATCCCCAGGCCCTCCTCACCGATGTAGAAGGCCTTCCCCGCCTTCCTGTCGAAGACGGCGACCTTACCCGCTCCCGTGTCGGTGACGTACACCCTTCCCTTCGAGGCGTGCACACCGTAGGGCTTTCCGAGGAGGATGCCCCTGTCCTTCTCACCCACGATGGTCTTGAGGAGCTGCTCGCCTGCATCGGTCTCCTTGATGTCCGTCTCCCCCCTTATCCAGCCGACCCACTTTATCCTCGGCTTCTCGGGAGGCAAAGGCCAGTACAGCTCGACCTCCTTCTTCTCGGGCGGGGCGCAGGCAGCCAGCAGTGCGGTGATAAAGACGGCGGCGAGTAACCGGTATGACTGCAACATGCTTCTTTATTAACATATGGAAAGCCCCACTGTCAACAAGGGTTGTTCGTCCGTGCCGTCTGTCTGGTATGGATCGTCTGATCCACGGGGTGGCGGGCATCACTTCCTGTGACACATCCGGCAGAGGCTCCCTGGGCTCAGCACGTCGTTGGCAAAGAGGTAGCGTGAGTTGGATGCATGAGGGTCGTGGCAGCTCGAACAGACGAGCTCCCTGCCGTAGCGTACCGGGTCGGGCCTCCCCCTCGTGGGGTGGGCGTCGCCGAATACAAAACCTGCGAGGACGTGCCTCCCCGAGCCCTTCTCCTCGTGGCACGAGACGCAGAGGTCCCATATCGGCTTCCTCAGCCTGAAGATGTTCTCCGAGCCGTGGGGGTTGTGGCAGATGGAGCACTTCCCCGTCGCCGCCGGTCCGTGGAAGTACTTCCTCGTCTTCCACTGCTGCCTCTTCTCCTCGTGACAGCGGAAGCAGAGGTCCCTGTCCGGCTTCGGTGTCTCATACCTGAGGGGGCTCGAGGCCGGGTCATGGCACCGGAGGCAGTCCCATTTCGCTGCAGGGCCGTGGACGTTGCTGTAGGCGGTTATCCTCCCGTGACATCGATGACAGAGCGAGTCCACGCTCCTCACAGGCTTCAGGTCCGTCTCCGTGACGTCCATCCTGTGGCATCCCCTGCAGTTGTCCTCCCTGGACCGCAGGTGGAAGGGTCTCCGTCGGAACCCTGGCGGGATGACCCTGTACTCCTTGGAGACGTCCGACCTGTAGAAGACCCTCAACCTCTCCGACTCCACCACCTCCCCCCCTGCCTCGGTGCTCACGACGATCTCGTTCGGCCCGTACTCGAGGGTTACGGTGAGGCAGATGTATCTCCTCCCCTCGCTGAGGGGCACCCTCGTCTCCCCTTCACCGACCCTCACCAGGACCCCCTCGACGCCTTCGGTCCTCAGCCTCACCACCACCGTCACCAGCTCCCATTCAAAGGAGCTCCCGTCAAGGGGCTCGACGACGGTGAAGCCCTCGGAGGCATCTGACCGAACCGGGAGGCCGAGGGCTGCGGAGATCATCAGCACAAAGACGACCGCCCTCATCTCAACGGAGCTTCAGGAGGAGCTCGAGGGCCTTCCTGTAGTCAGCGGCGGCCTCCTTCGACATGCCCGCGGCCTCGTAGGCCTCCGCCCTCAGCATGTAGGCCCTGGTATCGTAGGGGTTCAGGGAGATGGCCCTCTCGAAGGCCTCCAGCGCCTCCTTCATCCGTCCGTCCCTGAAGAGGGCGTAGGCCAGGTAGTAGTGAGCCGGGGTGTAGGAGTCGTCCTTCACCGCCTCCCTGAGGACCTTGAGGGCCTCCTTCGTCTTGCCCTCCTTCGAAAGGAGGTGCCCCAGCTCTGTCATCACCACCACATTGCCGGGCTTCACGGAGAGGGCCTTCCTCAACACGGCCTCCGCCTCCCCGCCTCTGCCCTCCTCCTCGTAGACCCTGGCCAGTTCGACGTAGGGGAGCATGTACTCAGGCGCCCTGTCGATCGCCTTCCTGAGCAGGGGCCGGGCCATGGCATACATCCTCTTCCTCATGAACTGTCTAGCCAGGTTCGTGTCCGCAACAGCCCGATGGGGCGGCCTGTATCCCGGTTCGACCTTCCTCCTCGGGCTCTCTCCGGCGAGCACCAGCAGGTAGTCGAACATCTCCTCCGTACCGACAAGGGGGAAGCCGGGCAGCTCGTAGGCGATCTTCCCCCCCGTGATCACTATCGTCGAGGGCAGGGCGATCACGTTGTAGCTGTGGAAGGTCCTCAACCCCCTGTCGAGGAGCACGGGGAAGGTGATATCAAGCCCCCCTACAAACCCCTTTATCTCCTCGATGTCCTTGTCGGAAAGGACCTGTCTGTCCGCGTTTATGCCGATCACCTCTATCCCCCTCGCCCTGTACTTCCTGTAGAACTCCTCGAAACGCTTCAGGGCCTTCCTTGAGTTGGCGCTCCAGGTGGACCAGAACACGACCACGACGGCCTTCCTGTCGGAGTATCCCGAGAGGCTCACCTCACGGCCCTCGATGTCCTTGAGGGAGAAGGGGGGTGCGTCCATCCCGGCCTGAAGCAGCGCCTGGGCCTCGGCGGTGTAGGAGAAGGAGACGATCAGGCTGACGACGAGGACCACCGCCTGAAGCAAAACCATCCTTGACGCTCCGCTCATCTCCCGGCGCTCCTGAGCTTTCTTATCCCCTTCTTGTAATGGGCTATCGCCCTGTCGTAATCCTTGAGCCCCTCGTAGACGAGGCCCAGCACGTAGTGGGTCATAGACGGGTAGGGGTTCAGCACAAGGGCCTCCTTCAGTACCTCCTCCGCCTCTCTCAGCTCACCCTTTCTGTAGAGGGCGAACCCCACACCCGTCCTCGCGGACTGAAGCCTCGGGTTTATCTCAAGGGCCGACCTGAAGGCCCTGAGGGCCTGCTCCACCTCCCCCTTTCCCAACAGTACGTATCCGAGCCGGTCGTACGCCTCGGCATAATCCGGGTCAGCGGCGAGGGCGTCCCTCAGCAGTGCGGCGGCCCTCTCCAGTTCTCCTTCCTCCTGGAGCCTGACGGCCTCCCTGTACAGTGCAGCAGCCCTCTCCCTCCCCCCCTCGACCGCACCGGCTCCGGAAGGCTGAAGCAGAAGGGCCCAGAGGCAGAGGAGCAGGGCGGGGAAGATCATCAGGGGCCTCTCCATCGGCTCACCTGTTCTTGACGGCCTTCGCCCTGTCATAGCGGAAGGTCTGGTGGCACCCGGGAGAGCAGGACCCGCCCGTCTTCGTCTTCTTGTATCCAACGGGCAGCCCCCAGGCGCCGAAGGGGACGGCGTCCCTGATGTGCTTCGGGTTGTTCGTGGCGTGCACGTCGTGACAGGCCCTGCACGTACGGCCCTTCACGGGCTTGTTGACGTGCTTGAAGTGGAGGTTCATGTCACCGTTCCTGAACCCCGTCAGCGTCGTGGTCTTGGGATCGAGCACGAGGGTGTTCTCGTGACAGCTGAAACAGAGCTCATAGTTCTTGATGTTGAAGGGTGCATAGAAGACCGGGGGGAAGTACTTCTTCAGCATCCTGAAGTTGTCCGAGCCGTGGGGGTTGTGACAGGCCGAACAGTCCTTCTGCCTTATCGGGCCGTGGTGGTCCACGTTCTTGGCGAGATACTCCTTCATGTTGATGATCTTTCCGTCCCCGGCCTTCTTGTACTCCCTGTCATGGCAGGTGAGACAGAGGTCCATCGGCTGCTTCACGAGCTGCTTCGAGTAGGCTGCCCCGTGGGGGTCGTGACAGGCGAGACATCTACGCTCCGTCTCGAGCCCCCCGTGTTTCACCTTCACCTTGGAGATCCACTCCTTCTTCTCCTGGTGACAACCGAGGCAGAGGTCCATCGAGCCCTCGGACTTGAAGTTGTACTTGTAATCACCGGCGTGGGGGCTGTGGCAGTTGATGCAGCCCTCGGCAACCGGCTTATGGACGAACTTCGCGCCCTTCAACGTCTCCGCCTTGTCGGTGTGGCAGGTGAAGCATACGTTGTTGCCTTCGGCCATCAGCATCCTTGGATGGTCGCTCTGGTGAGGGTTATGGCACACCACGCACCCGCCGACCGCTACCGGACCGTGGACGAACTTCCCCTTCACCATCCCCTCGTCGTGGCACATGAAGCAGAGCTTCGGCGGCTCTTCATAGAGCTGGAACCTGTACGGGGACTGGTGCGGGCTGTGGCAGCTCGTGCACATCCCTTCCTTGACCGGGATATGGACCTTGCTCATGGTGTCCTTCTTGTCGTGACACTGATAGCAGATGTCGGAGGCCTTCTTTATCGGTTCAAACTCGTGCTTGCCAACCGGTTTGTGGCATATCCTGCATTCCCCCACCGCCACGGGGCCGTGCACGTACTTCTCCCTGCCCATCTCGCTGTGGCACTTCCCGCTGACGCACTTCCCCACCTCCTCTCCCTTTGCGGCTGCTTCCCCCTGCTGGATGACGAGGAGTGTCAGTGATGCAGACAGTAGAAAGATCAAGACGATACCCTTGACGGTCATCCCTTTAGCCATGAGATCCTCCTCCCACAGTGGTTTTAGATGTCGAGGCCTCCGTCTCAGCTGTCCGTCACCCGGTCATGACCATCTCAATTATATCACAATCCGATATCGGGGAGATCAAAACAGCTGCGGAATGGTATAATGGAGCAATGAGGCCCAAGCTCTATCTGAAGGTGGGTGACAGGGTGAGGCATCTCCGCTATCACTACTGGGGGGAAGGCGTGGTGGTCGAAGAGAGGCACTCCTGCCTGGAGGGCGGCTTCTGCCTGGTCAAGGTCCATTTCCAGGACGGCGAGGAGCGGTCCTTCATAAACGACCTCGACAACGAGTGCTGCTGCTACTACGCCGGGTTGAGGCTTCTTTAGAAACGGACCGCCTGAGATGAACATACACCGCAGCCACGACGCCTTCTACGACACCCTCTCCACACCGCTGGGAACGGTGTACCTCACCTACACCACTGCACCGGAAGGGCTCCGCCTCGCCGCCCTCGACTTCAAGGCACCCAGACCGCTGTCGGACAAAAGACCGGCAAAGATACCGAAGGGACTCTACACCCAGGAGGAGGAAGGCCTCGAGGCCGTGAAGGGCCAGCTCAGGGAGTACTTCGAAGGGAGACGGAGGGAGTTCGATGTACCCTTCGTCCTTCTCGGGACAGACTTCGATAAGAAGGTCCTCCTCACCCTCAGGGAGGTCCCCTACGGGCAGACCCGCACGTACAAGTGGCTTGCAGAGAGGGTCGGTTCTCCCGGTGCGGGCAGGGCCGTGGGGCAGACACTGAGCAGAAACCCCCTGCCGGTGATACTCCCTTGCCACAGGATCGTCCAATCCGACGGAAGGCCCGGCGGTTACTCCTCCGGGGTGAGGCTCAAGATGAGGCTCCTCGCCCTCGAGTACTACAACTCCCTTTAGCCTCCCCAGGTTGAATTTTGACCGTCTTTTATGTTAATTTTTCAGTCACTATGTACGCACCTGCGTATCCAGAACACACGCCTTGTATCTCTCCTGAGTGGTCTCCGAAGAGGTGATCGTCACCCCGGGGTTCAGGAGAATAGGCGGAGGAGAAACCGGGAAGGAGGAGAGTAAATGTCGGTAGTGACCATGAAGGAGCTGCTGGAGGCCGGCGTCCATTTCGGACACCAGGTCAAGCGATGGAACCCGAAGATGAAGCGGTACATCTTCGGTGAGAGGAACGGCATCTATATCATCGATCTTCAGAAGACGATGAGAGGCGTGGAAGAGGCCTACAGGTTCATGAGGGACGTCGCCGCATCGGGACAGCACGTCCTCTTCGTAGGCACCAAGAAGCAGGCCCAGGACTCGATCAGGGACGAGTCCGAGAGGGCCGGGGTCTTCTACGTGAACCAGAGATGGCTCGGCGGCATGCTCACGAACTTCGCCACCATAAAGCGGAGCATCGAGAAGCTCAAGAAGATAGAGAGGATGAGGGAAGACGGCACCTATGAGGCCCTCACGAAGAAGGAGGTGGCCAAGCTGGAGAAGACGAGGGAGAAACTCCAGAGGAACCTCGGGGGGATAAAGGAGATGCAGGCCCTCCCCGGAGCCCTCTTCGTGGTGGACCCGAAGAAGGAGAGGATAGCCGTGCAGGAGGCAAGGACGCTGAGGATACCCATCGTGGCCATAGTCGACACCAACTGCGATCCCGACGAGATCGATTACGTCATCCCCGGCAACGACGACGCCATAAGGGCGATAAAGCTGCTCACCTCGAAGATGGCCGACGCCGTGATCGAGGGTAAGGGGATCCTCGCCAAGGAGATGGAGGCAGCGGCGGAGGAGGCGGAGATCGAGGAGAAGATCGCAGCGGAGGAGGAAGAGGAGGCCCCCGCGGAGGCCGCATACCAGGCAGCGGGACAGCAGGCAACGGAGGAGGTGTCGGAATGACCGTTACCGCTGAGATGGTGAAACAGTTGAGGGAGCAGACGGGCGCCGGGATGATGGACTGCAAGAAGGCCCTCTCCGAGAGCGACGGCGACCTCGAGAAGGCGAAGGAGATACTGAGGAAGAAGGGGCTCGCCGCAGCGACGAAGAGGGCGGGCAGGACCGCCTCCGAGGGGTTGATCTGCTCCTATATCCACATGGACAAGATAGGCGTCCTCCTCGAGGTGAACTGCGAGACCGACTTCGTGGCCAGGACCGACGAGTTCCGCCGGTTTGCCAGGGAGATCGCCATGCATATAGCCGCTGCAAACCCGGCCTACCTCTCCAGGGATGCAGTGCCCGAAGAGGTGATAGAGAAGGAGAAGGAGATATACAGGGACCAGGTGAAGGACAAACCCGGACACGTCGTCGACAGGATAGTGGAGGGTAAACTGGAGAAGTTCTTCGCCGAGACCTGCCTCATGGAACAGGTCTTCATAAAGGACCCGGAGCAGAAGAAGAAGGTCGGTGACGTGGTGACGGGGATGATATCCAGGTTCGGTGAGAACATCGTGGTGAGGCGGTTTACACGGTACCAGCTTGGAGAGGAGATTTGAAGGCGGGATCGAAGAAGGTCAGGTACAGGAGGGTGCTCCTGAAGCTGAGCGGAGAGGCCCTGATGGGCGAGGGGGGCTACGGGATCGACTCCGCCACCGTGGACTACATGGCCAGGGAGATCAAGGCGGTCCACGACCTGGGCGTGCAGGTGGCGGTGGTGATCGGCGGAGGAAACATCTTCCGCGGCGTGGAGGGTCCGGCGAAGGGTATGGAGAGGGCCACCGCGGACTACATGGGCATGCTCGCCACCGTGATAAACGCCCTGGCGCTCCAGAGCGCCCTGGAGAGGCACGGCGTCCCCACAAGGGTGCAGTCCGCCATCGAGATGCGCGAGCTTGCAGAGCCCTACATCAGGCGGAGGGCCGTGAGACACCTCGAGAAGGGACGGGTCGTGATATTCGCCGCAGGCACGGGGAACCCCTACTTCACCACCGACACCGCGGCGTCCCTGAGGGCGATGGAGATCGGTGCAGAGACGATCCTCAAGGCCACGAAGGTGGACGGTGTTTACTCCGCAGACCCCCTGAAGGACCCCAGGGCGAAGAAGTACAGCAGGATATCCTACCTGGAGGTGCTGAAGAAGGGGCTGCACGTGATGGACTCCACCGCCATCTCCCTCTGTATGGACAACGCCCTGCCGATTGTGGTATTTAATGTAAGGAAGAAGGGCAACATAAAGCGCGTCATCGAGGGAAAGAAGATAGGCACCCTCGTCGGTGCGGAAGACTGATGCGAAGGGTCTGAAGAGAGGCACCCCATGGAGAAGGAACTGAAAAAGAACGCCAGGGAGAGGATGGAGAAGGCCATCGAGGTGCTGAAGAAGGACCTCGGCTCCATCAGGACGGGCCGTGCGTCGCTTTCGCTGCTGGACGGGATAAGCATAGACTACTACGGTACGCAGACCCCCCTGAACCAGGTCGCCTCCCTCTCAGTGCCTGAACCACGCCTGATCACCATCCAGCCCTGGGAGCAGAGGCTGATACCGGTGATCGAGAAGGCCATCCTCCAGTCCGATCTCGGCCTGAACCCCGCGAACGACGGCAAGACGATCAGGATAGCCATCCCCCCCCTGACGGAGGAGAGGCGGAAGCAGCTCGTGAAGGTGGTCAGGAAGAGGGCCGAGGAGGCGAGGGTGGCGATCAGGAACATCAGGAGGGACACGAACGAGTCGCTGAAGAAGCTCCAGAAGGATGCACACCTGAGCGAGGACGACGTCAAGAGGGCCCTCGACGAGATCCAGAAGCTCACGGACTCCTGTATAGAAAAGGTCGACGCGATACTGGAGCACAAGGAAAAGGAGATCATGGAGGTCTAAGGACCGCTCGCTTACGCGACGGTATGTCCCGGTCGTGGAGGGACGGAAAGAGAGAGGAGGTATCATGAACGCAAACTTTATGGTGAAGGTCGAGGATGCAAAGCTGCCCGACATCCAGAAGGCGCTGAAGGCCGCCGGCATAAAGGTGCGGAGCATAATCCAGGTGTACAAAGAGGAGAAGGAGAAGAAAGAGGTGGAGAATGCCCAGGAAGACGAGTAGGTCGAGACAGACCTCACAGAGGAAGGCCGGAGGCGGAAAGCAGAAGAAGGCGGCCGAGACGGATGACCAGAGGAAGGAACGGTTGAGAAGGCTGCTCATAGACTGGAGGAACCAGGTCATCAAGGAGGCCAAGGAAGACATCGGCAAGTTCATCAGGGGTGAGAACAAACAGATCGTCGAGACCGCCCTGGACGACGGTGACTGGTCGGTCGTCGACCTGGTGGAGGACCTCAACCTGAGGAAGCTCTCCCTCCATAAGCAGAACCTGAACAAGATCGACGAGGCCCTGCGGAAGCTGGAGGAGGGCACCTACGGGATCTGCGAGGACTGCGGCTCCGAGATCGGTGAGGAGAGGCTGAAGGTGATACCCTACGCCCTCTACTGTGTTGACTGCATGGAGAGGAGGGAGCAGCTCGAAGAGCTCGAGAGGGGGGAAGGGCCTTAGCCCTGCAGCAGACGGGAACCGTCAGTACAAGACCCTCTCAAGGAAAAGCCCCCTGGCTGGAGCGGTGGCTCCGGCTGACCTCCTGTCCCTTGCCTCTACAACGGCCTTCACATCCTCCGCCCCCATCCTTCCCAGACCGACCTCGATCAGTGTTCCCACGATGTTGCGCGCCATGTGCCTGAGGAAGGCGTTGGCCTCGATCGTGATCTTGACGAAACGTCCCGGGATGACCGCCCCGAGGAAGCCTACCTCCTCCGCCTGTTCGACGCTTATGCCGTAGACCTCCCTCACCGTGGACTTCACGCTCGAGCCCGAGGCCATGAAGGAGGCGAAGTCGTGCCTGCCCGCAAGCGAAGAGGCGGCCCTCGCCATCTCCTCCGTGTCAAGACCCCGGCCGAGGTGATAGCTGTACCTCTGGAGGAAGGGGCTCGCTACCTCCGAGGAATCGATCAGGTAGAAATAACGCTTCGACCTCGCATCGTACCGGGGATGGAAGTCCACCGCTGCATACTCCGCCGAGAGGACCCTGATCTCTCCGGGGAGGACCCCGTTGAGCGCCCTCTTGAAGACCTCCGGCGGGTGGAGGGATGAGGTGAGGAAGGAGGCGACCTGCTCCAGGGCGTGGACCCCTGCGTCGGTCCTTCCGGCGGCCACCAGAGACGGCCTCTCGCCGGTGATCCTCTCCAGGCCGGCCTCTATGACACCCTGGATGGTCCTCCTGCCGGGCTGCACCTGCCAGCCCGAATAACCGGTCCCGTCGTACTGGAGCGTCAACCTGACCTTTCTCATCCGGACGTGATCAGTCTCAGGCCCCCTCTCCGACTCATCGCTCAAGGCCGAGTCTCTTCCAGAGCCATGAGGTGTCGAACCAGGGCATTCCATCCGCCTTCCTGTGTTCTTCTGAATTCTCGATCGACTTGAGGAGCTCGGCCACTTTCTTCTTCCCCCAGGGCCTTTTTACCGCTTCAAGCGGCGTCTTGCCACCGAGGGCCGGAATTTTTTCGTTGAGCCAGTTCTCGTAATGCCTCCGCATGAACTGGTCATAAAGCATCTGCTCCAGCTCTTTCGGGATCCCGCTGTCATCCTTTCGGGAGGGCTTCGGCATATCCTTGATCGCCTGGTAGGGGTCCTGAAACGTATCGGTCTCGTGGATGATCAAACCGCCTAAACGCTCCATAAGAATGGCCTTCCCCTGTTCAAGCCTCTCCCTTGAATTGCACTCAAGCCTCAGGGTTGATCCCTCTATCCTGATTACGCCCAGTATCGTCGCGGTACCGTCCTCTTTCTCTGCATCGAGCCAGTTGAAAACACCCCCTTCCCCTTCGTCCAGTTCGTCCATCTTTCCGAGCCCATCGAGCACGCTGTCTTTGTCATTGACGGTGAAGAGAGCATGGGAAAAGACCATGGACTCGCCGCTTGTGGTCATCAGTATCGGTCTGAAGGGCCTCCTGATATTCTCGTACCAGCAATAATTGAAAACGTCGCTGCACCGTTTTAGGAACTCCCGCATGGTACTCTCCGGGAAGTCTTTCCTGTAAGAGTTGAAGCATTTCTTCAAATAATTGATCATCGGCTCCTTATGAGTCCGGGAGTAAGGATAGATGCAACCGCTCATGATTATGTTGTCATCGAGGCGAAGAAGCCTCGTGGCGAAGATATCCCACCGTCTCAGGCTCCTTGTCGCCGCCCGCTCCCTTACATAGCATTCCCCTCCAAGAAGAAGGTCCTTCAGGAGCAGTCCCTCTTCGGGGAAGACCTCCTGGACCTCGTAGAGACTTATAACCGCATCGTTCATCCTGAGGAGCACCTTCTTATCTTCCGGTCCGAGGCCCCTGGCGCTTTCCATGTACAGCTCTATGGGGGTCTTTCCGTTGTCTTCCTCCGGCTCCCAGTCATGGACGAGCCACTCCCAGAAGTTTATGTCGGCCAGACTGAAAGAATAGGCATCAAGATATTCTTCGGGATCGAAGTCGTCCCAGAAGTAATCGTAGGCATCATCGATTCTATTGCGGTAGTTTCTCCTGACAAAGGCGAGTATCTCCTGCAGGAGCTTCGACTTGATGAACTCCTCCCTCCCCGGAGGCGTCCAGGATCTGACGAGGCAGCACTTCTTGTATTTCTTCCCGCTGCCGCAGGGGCAGGGATCGTTTCTCCCGATCTTCTGCATCCTACATTATAACCCCTCCGCCCGCCGTATTGGAATACGGTAACGGCGGGAGTGGCCGCTCGGGATGGCCGTCCACGATTCGCTCACCGCTCCTTCACGGATTTCTCCGATGTAACATGCATCGCGAGCGCCTCTCTGCGCATGGTCAGCCTGCACAGGAGGGCATTCAGCTCAGCCTTCTGCGGAAGCTTCGATGCAGAGCCT
Source organism: Nitrospirota bacterium (assembly GCA_015492515.1). Lineage (GTDB taxonomy): Bacteria > Nitrospirota > Thermodesulfovibrionia > Thermodesulfovibrionales > JdFR-85 > S146-64. The sequence continues at coordinate 7,573 of WGEZ01000057.1, read as the reverse complement.
GTCTCTGTGTCCTTAAATTCATCGGGACGCAGGTCTGACAGCGCCTCTTGCTTGAATCCCGGGCACTCAAGATATTGAGTGCCGGTTCTTCAGCCGGCATTCTCGTAATAAAACCATCCCTCCTCAGCCATGAGGAGGTCGTCCAGCATCAACCTCACGTCTGATATATCGACACTGGTCACCGAAAGCAGTGACTTTATCGCCTTCAGTACGTCGCGGATATTCTTCTCTATCTCCTCATTACTCACAACAACCCTGTCGAGGACCTTCTCCAGATACCTCACGGCATCGTCCACCTTCTCTCTCTCCTTCCCGGTCACGGGAAGCGCTTCCAGTACAGTAACAATATCACCTGTCATCACGGCGGTATCTCCATCAACCACTATCTCTATACTCAGGTTCTGATAGAAACTGTAACCCCCCCTCTCGACATAGCCCACCTCTGTCTGGATGGTGTATGTACCCCCCGCTTCTGGCGTGAGTGCATAGTATAGAATCCTCACTGTCTCGTCAGGCTCAAGGTGGATCTGCACTGTCCTGGGATTCTCTGCTATCCATTGTCCGGTCACAGGATCGTAGAGCTTCATCTCTTCAGGATATCTCTCCGTTATCCTGAGGTCAAAGGCGCCCCCGAGGCTCTTGACCTCTACCTCTACAGGGATCATCTGGTAGGGATAGAATGTAGAGGCAACTGCCGGATTATGGACATATGCAATGGAGCTCCTGAGGAGTTCCGAGATCTGGTCGTAGTTCTCATCATTCAGCGTCAGGCCCAGGTCAAAGGCATAGTATACAGCCCTTCCACTGCCATACTCATTCAGTACTATGGCAGGATAATCTTCTTCTTTGCCTTTATGGTGACCCTTCTCTTCCTTTATCCACCCTGCAACGGTTGCCCCCTCTGAAGCCTCAACCCTCGCTGCCTTCCCTCTGGCATCAAGCACCCCTGCCGCTGAAACAGGGCTGTCAAGGAGCTCTACCTCATGCTCCTTGCCCGACAACTGCCCCTCATACGTTATGCCGAACAGAGGGTCATAATCCTCACCATGGCCCCCCTTATGTTTATGAGCCTCACCATGTTTCAGATAAAGCGATGATATAACCCCCTTGCCTGAGTAGACCTGCTCCCTCAGCTCCTCATAGAAATGATCCTCAAGGGGATGGCGGTTGCCGAGTATCAGGAAGTCGGTGTAATAGGGGTTTCTCAGCTCTGCCTGAAATTCCTCCTTGTCATATACTATGTAGTAGCTCTCTACCGCCTCGCCGAGTATCCCCTCAAGGAGGTCGACACGGATGCAGATTTCCCCATCATCGTTTTTCGAGCTCTTTTCTTTGACTTTATTGTATCCATGATCTCCGTCACAACTCCCATTCACCCATACGAGGAGGTTCGTGACATCAGGGATGGTCTTTGTCACCTCAATGCCGGGCATTACCTCAAAGGTCGTGCTTGCCAGGGCCCTGGCTTCAGACATTGCAGATGTGGCAGCCTGAAGGATTGCAAGATAGGTCTTTGGCACAAGCCCTGCGGTAGAGACCATGCGTGCCCCTGTAACCGTCTCACCCCTGCCCACTGGATACAGGCTGTTTAATTCTATCTTTATCTCCCCTGTCTCAGGGTCAACAATAAGAACCTTCACATCCAGACTGCTGATATCTTCATTACCCATGTTTGTAATGCTGTAAGTCAGCGTCTCATCCTTTCCCTGGTAGACAGGGTCTGGTGTGGCTGTGATCATGCCCGTAAGCCCTTCACCTGTCTCGGTTGTCCCCAGCACCTCAAAGGTCGTTGACGAGCTGCTCAGGACTGCTGTCCCTTCAAACACCTCAAGGGTTACCGTGTATATCCCCTTTGGATGCGTGGATGTATCCCAGTGGGTCTTAAGCTCTGCAAGCTGCCCCGGAGTGAGGATGGCAAGAGGTTTTGTCAATAGGTGTGTAAAAAGCATCAGGCGGCCATCCTTTCTGGGTTGTTAATTTCAACCTTCATAACTCCATCAACAAACTCTTTACCTGCATATACATCCTTCAAAAGTTCATAGGCGTTAAGTTTTCTGAATCGCTTCTCTGCTACCCTTAACAACTTCCAGATCATTGCCGTCGCATTTGCCACCTTCTTGAATCTCTTTGCTGCATCCGTTCTCAACCGGATTGCACTGAACGGCGATTCCACCACATTCGTCGTCCTTATGTGCACCCAGTGCTCCTTCGGATACCTATAAAACCTCACCATCCTATCCCAGTCTCTTAATAACTTCTCCGCTGCCTTCGGAAATTCCTCTCCATATCGCCTCACAAATTCATCCCTCAACCGCTCACATTCTGCCCTCGTCTCTGCATATGGTATCTTCCTCAAATACTCCCCTGCCTCGGCCCTTAACCTCTTGGGTAGTGCATCAAGTACATTCGTTATCTTATGGTTCCAGCACCTCTGCTCCTCACTCTCAGGATATACCTCCCTCAATGCACCCCATATCCCAAGATGCCCGTCCCCTATCATCAACCGCATCGGCTTCAATCCCCGCCTCCTTAAATCCCTTAACACCTCCGCCCATGATTCCTTGCTCTCCCTATATCCAGACTCACAGGCAAGTAATACCTTCTCCCCATTGGTCAATGCCCCAATAATCACTAAAAGTGCCGCCTTGTCCTTCTCAAGCCCTGCCTTCACATATATCCCATCTGCCCACGCATAAACTACCTCTAATCCAGACAAATCCCTCTCCTTCCATACCTCATACTCTACCTGCCACTTTCCCTTCAGCCTCTGTATAGAGGCAGCCGAAAGAGGTGCACCTTCTCCTAATAATCCCCTCAACGCTAACTCAAAATCCCCCTTAGCAAGCCCATGCAGATATAACTCAGGTATCATTTCCCCAACTTCTTTTGTCCTCCGCTTAAATAACGGCAGCACTTTGCTCTCAAACCTCTCCTCTGTGTTCCGCACCCTCGGCCGCCTTATCGTTATCGTTCCGCCCATTACTGTAAACTTCCTTTGCTTACCATATCCGTTCCTGTAACCCCTCTTCCCATCTACTGCCTTCTGCCGATCATACTTGCCTCGCCCTAAAAACTCAGCTACCTCTTCTTCAAGTAAATCTTGAATCAATTCCTGAATCTTCTGCCTTAAATATCTCTCAAGTTCTTCGTAAAATGCCCTTGACGAATTGTCCCCTGCAGTGTTAACCTTTCTCATAGGTGGTATCTCCTTTCTTCTGGTTTTGGTGTTCCCAGATAGGATATACCACCTGCCCCTTTTTTTACACACCTTTTGATTATACCCCGATGGCAATGGTGTTTTCTTCTGTAAATAGGCCTGCCCCCTGACTGTCTGTTATGGTTATCCTGGCAGTGAGGTTCTCAAAGATATAATTCAGGCTCTCACTCTGGATAGTGGAGGTAATGGTAACGGTCTCATTGGCATTGTAAAACATCCTGTCTGCCGTGACCTTTGAGGTTACAGGCTTCTCCGCAAGGATCGTAAACCTGCCTGTATCCTCTGTGAGGAATATCCCGCCTTCATACAGCTCTGCCCTCACAAGGTAATCCCCTGACAGCGTTGTGCCAGTGTTCCAGGTAAACGTATAGGTCTGCGTTATTGAAGGGTTGAGGTTATCCACAGGGAATTCTGCTACTTCAACAACAAGATTCCCCCCAGAGTCTTCTACTGTAATCCGTGCTGTCGGGGTTTTTAGTCCCGAGCTTATGTTTATGATACTGGTTGTAATTGTTACATCTTCATCTGAGGTATACTCTGTTTTGTCAGTTATAACCCCTATTGATACCGGAGATATCCCTGTAACAGCCGGTATCTCTATTGGAATTGTTATAGTTTCATTCGTATATGTGTTTGTAAAGGCAAGTTTTGCTGATGTAGCAATCTCTCTTGTCTCATCAAGTACGAGTGAGTTAAGGGTTAAATCAAGGGCTATATCCTTGCCTTCCTCCATGACTCCCGGTAGCTTCCAGTGATAACTGTTACCACTAAAGTCAGTTGGCGTAGGGTTGGAGGAGTTGAGGACTATATTATCAGGAAAGGTAAGATATAGGTCCGTATCTATACCACCAAGTTTCCCCAGGACAACAGGCAAGGAGATGATCACCCAGGTGGTAGCAGCCAGTCGGGTGTTCATAACACCATTCTGGCTTCTCCATGAGCCGTCAGCCTCCTGGGTGTTCAGAAGGAACTGAACAGCGTCTCGGACCAACGAGGACCCAGGATCGGCTCCAGCCTTGAGCAAGGCATAAAGAACCTGAGCCGTGACCATGGAATCGCTGACGTTGCCGATCAATCGGCCCCAGCCCCCGTCAAGGTTTTGGTTGCTTTCGAGCAAAGCCCGGTTGCTGTTGATCAGTTCCGTGGCCTGAGCGGACAAATCTGGATCCGTGACCACCGGGGCGGCCTCCACCAGACCCATGATCTGGTGCGCCGCAATCATCAGATCATCAGTCTGAACCACCCCTGGCGTGAGGACATACCTCGCCGCTTTCTTCAGGGTATCCAGGTGGGCCGGATCCTGGCTCAGGGTATAGGCTTTGGCAAAACCTGCGAGAATCATGGAGGTCATGGAGAGCTCGTGCCGCCACCAGCTGATGTTCCAAGGATAGGGATCGTCGCTTTGCCAGTAGCCGACATCTGTGCCATAGGGGATCATGCGGGTTGTCAGATAGCCCGCGGCCTTCAGGATGTTATCCTGGACCTGGGAAGTATCATGCCAGTAGGAAAAGGCCCACAGGGCCAGAAGTGTTGAGTCAGTGTAGCCAAACCAGGAGTTAGAGACCTTGCCCTGATCGGTCTGTATGCCCTGTAGGTTGGTCAGCAGCTCCTGCAGTAGGGTCTCGTCCACCGCCACTTTTTCTTTTGAAAGTGCCAAGCCCACCAGAGTCTGGGTTTGCACATGACACCCATAACACTTATGATTGTTTTGCCATTGCATAACCTTTGTCTGTTCATAATCCACCCCCCTCTGTATGGCCTCTTTTATCAATGGAACTAATGGATCCTGTGTTACGCCGGTTGCTGCTCCAGCTCCTGTTATATGGACCTTCCCTGTCACATCCACATCCCCTGCCGGAGCCTCTGTTGGCTCAACCGTGAATATGGCGGTTGCATGGGGGCCAACATAGAGTGTTGCTGAGATGTCAGAGGTTATTGACGTATCTGCGGGCTTCAGGGTTATTACATACTCACCACCATCCTGCGGTACAAAGCTCCCCAGGTCAAGCTCCTCTATCCCGTTCACCAGAAGCTCTGTTACTTCCACTTCTGTCGAATAAACCACTGCTCCGTTAAGGGATGCCTCAAGCCCGAGGGTCGTGCTTATCATCACATTCCCTGTGTTCCTTACGGCTGCTGTGATGGCTACCGGTGTCTGCATGTCTGCCTGGGTCACCGGAGGGTTCAAGGCTATCGAACCCCCTAAGGCAGGTGTCGGGGTTATGGATATGGATGCTGCCCTTTCAGTAAGCAGATCGCCGGTTGGGTTCGTATAACTCACTGTTGCCGGATCTGTAACCATCACTATAATGCTATACTCCCCTGAAGGGAACTGCCCCGTGTTCCATTGCATCTCCACTTGAATGCTCCCTGATGGTGCAAGGGTTATCAGAGGGTCTGTGGGTGATACAAGGGCTATCACATTACCTAAGCCATCCTCTATCTCTGCCATTACAAGCCCCTCTGCATCTGTGCTCCCCCGGTTCTCTATGGTAGCTGTAATAATGACATCCTGACGGGCCATATAGCTCTGCCTGTCAGTGCCCAGAGCGGTTATCCTGAGGTCACTCACCTCACTCGGTGTTAGTTCAAAATCTACTGTATACTCCCCGTAAGCACCTGTACTGATATTGTATGTCACGCTGTCATACCCAATGGCAGATGCCCTCATGTCAAACTCCAGCAGGTCTATCCCTGAGATGCTGTATATACCGGCAGAATCGGTCTTGGCAGACAGCCCCGTCCCTACAACCACCACATCTGCACCTCCTATCGGCTTCCCTGTTGAGGCATCCGTCACTTTACCGGACACTGTTGTGGACTCAGGGGCTGCTGTAAGATATATCATCCCCATGTCAGTCGTAACCCCTTCCAATATCATCACCTGATAGACCTGGCTGATGAACCCTGAGGCTAAAATGCTCACCTGATATGTCCCCGGTATAATATTGTCAATCAGGAAGACCCCCTGTGCATCCGTGCTTGTAGACGGGCCTCCTGAGAGGGAGACTGCTGCGCCCTGTATCGGGTTGTTTGTAGAGCTGTCAAGGACCTTTCCTGTAAGCTTACCCGTAGATGACCCCAGTTCAATATTAAAGAAGAAGATACTTCCTGCCTCTACCGTCCCTGTCCCTGTAACCGTAGTGTATCCTGTCTTCGATGCCGTTATGGTTACAGTACCAGGTGGGACATCAGTGAAGATAAACCCTCCATCAATATTGGTGATAGTGCTTCCACTGAAGGAGCCTGTTACGGTGATGGTTACTCCCTCTATCGGCAGTCCGTTCGTATCTGTTACCGTGCCTTTTATTATCCCTGTGGTCGGGTTTGTCGAAAGTGGGATGGTTCCAAGATTGACGACAGAGCCTCCGGGGATATTTACCGTAACTATCGATGTTGCATAGCCTGTGAGAGAGAAACTTATCTGCCGGCTCCCTTCATGGATATCTGAAAGTGTGAAACTTCCCGCTGCATCTGTCAGTGTATTTATTCCGGGGTCGGACAGAAGGACCACTGAGACGCCACTTAATGGAAGAAGAGTAGACGAATCTATAACTGTCCCTGTTACCGTGCCTGTTGTTGGTTGAGGAGTTTGTGTGCTCAACCGGGGGCTGAAGAACAGTATTCCTCCTGCCACTACTGTACCCGTGCCTGTAACATTGTAATAGCCTGCCTTTTCTGCTGTCAGGGTTACGTCTCCAGGTGGGACATTGGTGAAGACAAAGCTTCCATCGATGTCAGTGACAGTACTCCCGTTGAAGGAGCCTGTTACTGTGATTGTTACCCCTTCAAGAGGCAGGCCACTGTCTGCATCCGTCACAGTGCCCTTTATCATCCCAGTGGTCGGGTTCGTATATAACAATATGTTTCCAACATTGAGTATAGTGCCTGCCGTAATATCCACAGTGACTGAAGCAGGTCCATACCCTGATAAACTGAACCCTATAGTCTGGCTTCCTTCAGGTATGTCTGACAGTGTAAAGTCTCCAACTGTATCTGTCAGTGTGTTTATTGCAGGGTCACTCTCAAGAACCACAGAGACCCCGCTCAAAGGCTGCCCTGTTGATGCATCTATAACCTTGCCTGTCACTGTACCTGTTGTTGGCTCAGGGGGTGGAGGGGGTTTGTTCTCTGAGAGATAGAGTGCCCTGAGGGCCAGGGCTGTTGAATACGGGTCTTGAAGCCATGAGCCATCAGCAGATTGATTTGTTGTTAAATAATTGATTGCACTCCCAAGCACCGTTGCATCCGTTATCTCGCCAACCAGGGCCATGTATGCCAGAGCGGTCTCATATACTGTTGATCCAGCCGAACCAAAGCCACCATCTGCATCCTGATGGGCAATCAGATAATCCG
>WGEZ01000056.1 GCA_015492515.1 Nitrospirota bacterium | reverse complement strand
GTCAAGGACATAGAGGATGAGCTTGCTGAAAACCGCTCAAAGCTCCACTCCCTTCTTGAGGCCCTCAGAACGCTCGGCAAGAAAAATGAAGAGGTGGCTGAGATACTGAAAAAGTTTAACCTGCTGTAATATTCTGTTAAGGGTTGCCCGTCTGCGTGTGACACACAGGCAGGCAGGTTACAGGTTTCAAGGTACAAGCTGGAGGTTAGACTGACACTGAATTGGAGCTGCAGGTTTGAGGAAAGAGAGATGGGCAGACTTGCTGACAGCCCATCAGAACGATATAATGTAGAGACGCATTGCAACGCGTCTCTACAGGTAAATCCATCAGCACAGCAGGCCCGGAAGTGGACAGGATAATATTCTGCCTTATTTAAAACCCTTTTAAGCCCTGATTTCTGCCTGTGCAAGCTCGATGCCACAAAAAGCCCTCCCGCCTCCCCTGATCAGCAGGGCTTCAGCCCTGACCTACAAAATTTATGATTGAATTAAATCATAGAATCTTCAAAATGTCAAGGTAAAATTCACATTTGTCGTTGCAAAATGGTAATATTAAGGTAAAAATTCACATTCCTATATTTTTGTCTGATTTTCAAGTAAATACTGGTTATTCCTGCAGGAGTTGTAATGGAAATATAATATATAAACCCTTTATAGCTGGTTCATAGGGGTCTAATTCGGGGTCAGGTCTCAACAGGCTGTTGAAAAACCCAATGCAGCAGAAATACCTTCTACTTATATTGCTATGATGAGCTTGAGATCTGACCTGAAAGCGCGTGTGTCGCCTGCTGGAAACACCGGAGCATCAGAGGTGTATAACGCAGCTCGGGTGACAACAGGAGATGAGTTTATGAAATCAAGACCTGATATGAACGAAGAAAGAGGCCTGTATTTAGGTACGGAAATAGATGAGAAATGGTGGAGGCGGTACACAAAGGATAAGCTGTTCGCCCGCGGTAACGGAAAGTACTGGTATGATGATAAGGCATTCTACTTTCTAAGAGACCTTACCGAAGAGCCTATCACCATTCCCCTGAAAAATATTATAGAATTTAAGATAGGCAGATGGCATGGAGGAAGATGGTGCTGCGGATACCCGGTCTTGAAGATCATATGGCTTAAAGACGGATTAAGGCTGAGTTCAGGTTTTCTCATATCGAAGGAGATCGACGATGTTGAAAAAACCATATCCCGGATTCAGCGATAAGAGATGTTGACGAAGACGGCAGGGGCGGTACGATCGGGTCTGAAGGGCTTTGAATCTTGCCAATCACCGAAGGCCATGCCTGGAATGACTGAAGACCCTGTCGTGAAGACGGGATGGTCAGGCCTCATCCTTGAGCAGCTCCGCGAGGTATCTCATCTGTTCCTCATCGGGTTGGGCAGCCAGCTCCTGGCCGGAGATGAGGGCGATCGCCTTGTCGAACTGTGTGCGGAACATGCCGTAGTGGTCGGCTATCCACTGCATCGTGGCCTCTGAGCAGGCTATCGCCGACTGGAGGCTCTTCTTTGCCTCCTCCTCCCTGCCTAACTGCAGATACGCCGTAGCACGGGCGAAGAAGGCAGCTCCGTGGTCGGATTTCAGCCTTATCGTCGCGTTGAAATCCTCGATAGCCCTCTCGTATTCCTCCTTCGCCAGGTATATCGTTCCGCGGTAGAAGTACGCCCGGAAGTTCTGATCATTCATGTCGATCACGGTGTCAAAATCCTGTATGGCCCTGTCGTAATCCTCGGCCTTGAAATACGCCACACCTCTGCTGAGGAAGACTATCTCCGTCCTCTCCCCTCCTTCTATCGACCCTGTGAAGGCGTCGATGCTCTTCTGGAGCTCACCCTCCATCAGGTGCAGCTGCCCTTTCCTGAATAGTTCCCCGGCGTCCATGTCAGAGCTCCTCTTTAAGCGGTCACTGAGGCAGTTACTATAATATCATTCTCGATGGATTATGGCAAGGGATGCCGCGGCCTCAGGCGATCCCGGTAAGGGCGGTCCTGGAGATGATCTGGATTCAGGGATCTCGGCCCATCTCACGGAGCACCTCGGCAAAGACCTCGGCCCTGTTCGATGGTGTCACCCTGTGGATTACCACATCGGACCGCTCCTTCACCTCCGTGATGAACCCGCCGCCCTTCTCCGCCACCGTGGCCAGCAGGGGGGTGCCTGAGTCGAGGAGCCCCCTCACGATCCGGCAGAACCTCTCGGAGAGGCACTCCATCCTCCCTATCTCATCAATTATGTACAGCCCTGTTCCGGGGCTGAAGAGGTCAAGGGAGTCGAGGAACCGCTCGAACCCGGTGAGGTCGACCCCGTAGCGACCGACCCTCCAGGGCCCCTTGAACCTGACATGGCTCAGGATTGCACGGCTTCCCCTCAGGCCGACGAGCTCGAAGCCCACACGCCTGCGGCCTTCGCGTATCTCGAGGGTGTAAAACCCTGAGGGGTTCATCCCGGAGAGGCGGACGGCGATATCCCTGACGAGGGTGGTCTTGCCCGAGCCTGGCAGGCCGGTTACAAGGATGTTCTTCATATTCATCGACTGAGAGAGGCCGAGGGGGGAGGCCGGCCTTTAAGTAGCTGTTCAGAGATCAAGTCAACAGGGTCTCGAGCAGTCTGTCAAGCTCTTCAAGACTGTAGTACTCTATCTCTATCCTTCCACCCTTGCCCCGGTGCCTTATCCGGACCTTCGTCCCTAAAGAACGCTTGAGGCGTTCCTCGAGCTCGACGATGTCCGGGTCCTTCGCCCTCTTGCCCTTCTCAGGAGCAGTAAGGCGTCTGCAGAGGGCCTCCGTCTCCCTGACGCTCAACCCCTTCTTCACCACGGCCCTGGCGGCGTCCACCTGGAGCCTCCTTGTGGGGAGCGATACGATGGCCTTTGCATGGCCCATGCTGAGCCTCTCGTCCCTGACGAGCCCCTTAATCTCCACAGGGAGCTTCAGGAGCCTCAGGTAGTTCGCCACAGTGGCCCGATCCTTCCCCACCCTCCTGGAGAGTTCCTCCTGGGTGTAGCCGAACTCCTCGATCAACCTCTGGAAGGCCTCCGCCGTCTCCATGGGGTTGAGGTCGTCGCGCTGGATGTTCTCGATGAGGGCGAGCTCGAGGGACTCACCGGGTCCGCTCTCTTTTATGATCACCGGGATCTTCTCAAGCCCGGCGATCGCCGCTGCCCGCCACCGCCTCTCTCCGGCGATGAGATAGTATTCATCCTCACCCCCCCTCCTCACCATGACGGGCTGGAGCACGCCCTTCTCCCTGATGGAGGCTGCCAGCTCCTCCAGTGAAGTCCTGTCAAAGGACTTTCTCGGCTGATCCGGGTTCGGCTTTATCCGGCCTACCTCTATCTCCTGGACGGCCTGCCGGCTGTCAGGAATCAGCGCACCAAGACCTCTGCCGAGTGCGGCTTTCTTCATTGAGGATCTCCTTTGCAAGTCTCAGGTAGCTCTGGGCACCCTTAGACCGTGCATCATAAAGAATCACCGGTCTGCCGAAGCTCGGGGCCTCGCTGAGCGTGACGTTCCTGGGTATGATGGTGGTATAGACCACGTCACCGAAGTGCCTTCTCACCTCGGCGGCCACCTGGTGGGAGAGGGAGGTTCTCGGATCGAACATGGTCAGCAGTATCCCGTCGATCCGGAGTGATGGGTTGTAGGAGTTCTTCACGAGGTCGATGGTCCGTGTGAGGAGACCGAGCCCCTCGAGCGCATAGTACTCGCACTGTACGGGTACGATGACGGAGTCCGAGGCGACAAGGGCGTTCAGCGTCAGCAGTCCGAGCGAGGGTGGGCAGTCTATGAATATGTACTCGTACTTATCCTTCAGGGGCCTTAAGGCCTCCCTCAGCACGGCCTCCCTGCCGGGCCTCTCCACGAGCTCGACCTCGACACCGAGGAGGTCTACGGAGGAGGGGACGATGCTGAGCTTCTCGATCTCGGTCTTCCTGACCACCTCCTCCATCTCCCTGGCACCGACGAAGACGTCGTAGATCGTATCCCGCAGCCCCTCCCTCTCGATGCCGAGACCGCTTGAGGAGTTTCCCTGGGGATCGGCGTCCACGATGAGTATATCCCTCCCGGCGAGTGCAAGGGATGCAGCGAGGTTCATGGCCGTGGTGGTCTTGCCCACCCCGCCCTTCTGGTTGGCTATGGTGACTATTCTGCCCAGCTTGGCCGTCCTCTATCCCGGATTCAGCGATAATCGCTGTTGTGAGGCAGCACGACGGGGTCTTCGGTCATTCTCGGCAGGGCCTTCGGCCCGCCTCCGAGGTGAATTTTGCTATTCACCCCTCGGGCGAATTTTACGCAAAATTCAAAACCCCTCAGACCCGATCGTGCTGCCCCTGCTGCCTTCGTTTAACTCTCTTATCGCTGGATTTGGGTCTATACAAAGTGTTCCACGTGGAACATACAGGCCACGGACGAGGGTCCAGGGCGAGCGACACCGGTTTACTTCTTTTCAGTGCTCAAGGTCTTCAGGACCTTGACGCCGAGGGGGGTGATCCCGTAACCCTTCCTCTGATTGCTGGTTATCAGGTTCAGGGCCTTCAGTTTCTTCATGTTCTGTCTGATCCTCTCCGCCGGTATCTTCAGCCTCGCCTCGAGGTCCTTCGAAGGGATGTAGTCGCTGTCCCTCAGGAGCCTGAGGGTCTTGATGATCCAGGGCCTTGCATTCTTACGGTCAGCGATGATAAGCTGCTCCTTCAGGTTGTACAGCTCGGAGTCCTTCACGTTACCCATCGCCTTCTTGTAGTTCTCTATGTCCTCGCCGATGTACTCGAACTCCACCTTCACCGCCCTCTCTCTCTTGAAATCGACCCTCCTCTCGGCCAGTACCTCGAACTCCTCCCGGAAGAGCTCAGGGGAGTCGTATCCGCACCTCTTCAGCTCCTCAGGGGTTATCTCCGAGAGCCTCTTGAAGTCCACATCGAGCACCCTTAGCAGGCCCAGGTTGTGTGCTCTGTAGATCTTGCCCCTGAGGACCCTCAGTGTGTCCCAGGGCTGGAAGGTGAGGGTTATCCTGCCGCTCTTTATATCGTTGTGATACTTCTTCAAAAAACGGAACATCTCTACCTCTCTCAACTGAAATTCCTTTTAAGAAAGGGGGGTTAATTTATTATACAACATTTTGGGGAAAATTGAAAGTCTTTTTTTGAACCCGAGGCCTGTCCTATGCCAGCAGCACCGAGACGAGTCCTACGAGGTATATCCCGTCGAAGACCCCCGCCCCGCCAATGCTGAGGAAAGCGGCCTCGAGCTTCTTTATCTGGTGTAGCCTGAGGAGGTCGGCCCCGATGAGCGTGCCCATCACTCCCGAGATATAGGCGACCTGAGGGGCATGCTCCCTGGCGATGACGACGGCTGCGATCGCCGAGACCACAGGGGGCACGAAGGCCGGCATGACAACGCCGACACCCTTCACGGGCTTGCTCAGAGCGTAGGCGGCGGTGGAGGTGACGGCTGTTGCCAGGAGGGCCAGGGAGAGGGGCACACGCCACAGCAGATACAGGCTGAGCAGGCCTGGGAATATCGCGCCGCCGAGGTTTACGGCGATCACCCTCTCTGTTATCCTCGGGAATCTTATACCGAGGAGGCTGTGGAAGAGGGCGGTTATATCGTCCATGGAGGCCGTATAGGCGATCCTCTCCCTGTGGACCGGGATGTTCACGCTGCTGCCCAGGAGGCAGACAATGAAGAAGCCGTAGCCGCAGAGGGGGTTAAGGCCCAGCTTGGCGAAGGCAAGGGCGGGAGCAACGGCGAAGAGGACGGGGATGAGCAGCAGAAAGAGTATGAAGAGCGTCAGTGAAACGGGCAAAAAGAACATAGTGCTAACATATCATATCTGCCGGAGAAAAACAAACCCGCCGGAGGGACTGCCTTGATATAGGATAAAGCAAAGAGTTAAAGTAGATGGGTCTTTCCGTATTTTTACGCCGTGTGTGTGGAGGGTCTCCGTGCCTATTTTCGGTGAGCTCTTTCTGAGCGAGATACTGAAGAAGCCTGTTCTGGACGTCAAGGGCGACGAACTCGGCACCCTGAAGGATCTGATCGTCGTAAAGGGTGAGCCCCTGCCGCTCGTGGATTCCCTCCTGGTGTCGAGGAAGAAGAGGCTCTACAGGATACCGTGGAAGACGATGAGCATCTTCAACAAGCGGATAATGGCCTCCACCCTGCAGAAGGACGACCTCACGCCCTACGAGCCCACCGACGAGGACCTCCTTGCCGTCAGGGACATACTGGACAAGCAGATCGTGGATGCCACGGGTGCGAAGGTGGTGAGGGTGAACGATGTAAAGCTCGAAGGATACGAGGGGAAGGCGGTGCTCGTGGCCGTCGATGTGGGGGTGAGGGGGATCCTCCGGAGGCTCGGCATCGAACGCCAGGGCGCGGAGGTGCTGAAGCTCTTCAGGACGTCATTGCCCTACAACCTGATCAGCTGGAACTATATCCAGCCCTTCGAGCCGAAGCTGAAGGCGATCGCCCTCACGGTGCCGAGGAAGATGGTGGCGGAACTCCACCCGGCAGACATCGCAGAGATTATAAGCTCCGTCTCCCACCGGGACGGCACGAGCCTCTTCACCGATCTGGACCTGAAGACGGCGGCCGAGACGCTCTCAGAGCTTGAGCCAGAGGTGCAGGCGAACATAATAGCGGAGATGGACACCAAGAAGGCCTCTGACCTGATCGAGGAGATGCCCCCGGACGAAGCAGCGGACATCCTCGGAGACCTGCCCGCCGAGAAGGCGAGGGCGATCCTGGAGAAGATAAGCACCGAGGATGCCGAGGACATCCAGGAGCTGATGGAGCACGAGGAGGACACTGCAGGAGGCCTTATGACGAACGAGTTCATCGCCTATGAGCCGCATCTGAAGGTCTCCGAGGCGATCGAGAGGTTCAAGAAGGACGCCCGCGAGATAGAGACGATCTACTACATCTATGTCGTGGAGGGAGAGCGGCTAGTCGGTGTACTATCGCTGAGGGAGCTGCTCCTGGCGGATCCGGGGAGACGCCTCTCCGAGATAATGGTGACGAGCCTGAAGACCGTCGGTCCCGAGGACGACGAGCATGTAGTCTCGGCGGCCATATCGAAGTACAACCTCGTTGCGATACCGGTCGTCGACAAAGACGGCGTGCTGCTCGGCATAGTCTCGGTGGATGATATAATCGACAGGATCCTCCCGCCCAAGGCCAAGCGAAAACGGAAAAAAGTCTGAAGCGCCATTGAGCCATTATACCCGGTGCGCCGACTCTCTACGGCGTCGTGAGCATCGGGTCCTGAATGAGAACAAAGGCATCGAGTGCAACGACTCAGTGAGCAATGAAGACCGATGAGAAGATATCTTAGAAAGATGGCCCTCTTTCTCTCCGTGCTCGGCCCGGGCATAATCACCGCCAATATCGACAACGACGCCAGCGGCATAACGACCTATTCCGTGGCCGGTGCCCGGTTCGGTTACGCCCTCCTCTGGACCCTGCTTCCCACCACGGTCTCGCTGATCGTCGTCCAGGTGATGATCGCCAGGATGGGCATAGTGACCGGTAAGGGCCTCGCCGATCTCATCAGGGAGAACTTCGGTGTCAGGGCAACGGTGTATCTGATGCTCGGGCTCCTCGTGGCCAACCTCGGCACAACCACGGCTAACCTCGCCGGCTGGGCCGCCAGCATGGAGATCCTCGGTGTCAGCAAGTACCTGATGGTTCCCATGGGCTCGGTGGCCATCTGGCTGCTGGTGACCAAGGGTACGTACCGTTTCGTGGAGAGGATCCTGCTGCTGGCGTGCATCCTCTACCTGGGCTATGTGATCTCAGGTGTAATGGCAAGACCTGAGTGGTCCGTGGTGTTCGAGGGGCTGCTCATCCCCAGGATCGAGAGGGACCCCGAGTACATAATGCTGGCGATCGCGGTAATAGGTACGACCATCACGCCATGGATGCAGTTCTATCTGCAGTCCTCGATCGCGGAGAAAGGCCTCAGGAAGGAAGACTACGGGGCGTCGAGGCTCGATGTAATACTGGGCAGCAGCATCACTGATATCGTCTCCTTCTTCATCATCGTCACCTGCGCCACCGTCCTCTTCCCGGCCGGCATCAGGGTCACGGACGCCGGCGAGGCGGCTGCCGCCTTGAGGCCTTTTGCGGGGGAGTTCTCGTCCCTCGTCTTCGCCGTAAGCCTGGCAAACGCCTCACTCCTTGGTGCGATCATCGTCCCCCTGGCTACCGCCTATTACACCTGCGAGGCGATAGGCTGGGAGGCTGGGGTGGACAAGACGTTCAAGGAGGCGCCGCAGTTCATGTGGATATACACCTGCATCATCGTGGTCGCCTCCGTGCTGGTCCTGATACCGGGTGCACCACTGGTCACACTGATGGTCCTCTCCTCCGTCATCAACGGCCTCCTGTTGCCCTTCGTCCTCTTTTACGCCCTCCGCCTGGCGAACAACAGGAAGATCATGGGCGAGCAGACCAACTCCTTCGCCTTCAACCTGATCGCCTGGTTGACGGCGGGCGGGATCGCGGTCCTTGCCCTTGCACTGGTCGTCTTCATCTTTGTGTTATAATTGTTGGTCAGGCCTCGGGCGCTGCCTCCGTGGAGTGTGATGGATATGGTCAGGGCGATCGAATGGATAGACGACAGGGTGAGGATACTCGACCAGAGCCGCCTCCCCCACGAGGTCAGCTACATCGACTGCAGCCACCACGGGATGGTGGTTGACGCGATAAAGACATTGAAGATCCGGGGGGCTCCGGCCATCGGGATCGCGGCGGCTATGGGGATCGCCCTCTCGGCCCGGGGGCTGAAGGCCGACAGCTTTGAAGGGTTCATGGACGCCCTCCAGCCGGTTATGGATGAGATGCTCTCCTCAAGACCGACGGCGGTCAATATCAGGTGGGCGGTGGAGAGGATGAAGGGGCTGCTCCAGAGGAACAGGGAGAGGCCTGTGGAGGAGCTGAAGGGGCTGCTCATCGAGGAGGCCAAGGCGGTTCTGGAGGAGGACATCGAGGTCAACAAGGCGATAGGCCTCTGGGGTGCACAGTTCATAAGGGACGGTGACACCGTTCTGACCCACTGTAACGCCGGGGCGCTGGCCACCGGAGGTTACGGGACAGCCACGGCACCGATCCTCATGGCCGTCGAGCAGGGTAAGGAGGTGAGGGTGATCGCCGATGAGACGAGGCCCGTGCTTCAGGGCGCAAGACTCACCGCATGGGAGTTGATGCAGGCCGGTGTGCCCGTGACCCTGATCACGGACAACTCAGCAGGTGCGCTGATGAGGAGCGGCGAGATCGACCTCTGTATCGTGGGGACGGACAGGACGGCCAGAAACGGAGACGTGGCCAACAAGATCGGCACTTATTCTGTGGCGGTCCTCGCCAGGGAGAACGACGTTCCCTTCTACGTCGCCGCTCCCCTGAGCAGCATCGACTTCACCATACCATCGGGAGAACTGATACCGATCGAGGAGAGGCCTCCCGAGGAGGTGACCCACCTCGGGGGACATCCGGTAGCACCCGAAGGCGTGATGGTGATCAACAGGGCCTTCGACGTCACCCCTGCCAGATACGTCACCGCCATAATCACCGAGCGGGGGGCCTTCAGGCCCAGGGACATCAAGAGGCTGGCGCGGAAGGGTGTGAACCTCACCGAGCTCAGGGTGAAACCTTGACTTTGAGGTCTTCCATAACATATTATTTCATAATAAGCGGAAATCCAGCGACGGCTGATACCGATGAAGCGGCATGAAAGGGTCTTCCATCAACTCGCACCCTGGAGGGTCACCGGAGCTCTCGGGAGCCAATCCTCAGACAGGGGTCCCGCTACAACCTCAGATGGTCTCCCATCCACTGCCTCTCCCTCGCAGGAGCGGGACAAACTCGACACCCCCAGGCGATGAAGGCGGCAAAGAAGGCACAAGAGCCCATCTGTGATGCAAACGGGGTCTTTTCAGCCTACTCTGAAGAGCTCGGTAAGGTAGAGGCGGAACTGCTGAACCTCTTCGAGAGTTCCGCCTTCATGATCCCCGCCATAGGTCATCATATCGTGAGCAGCGGCGGCAAGAGGCTCCGGCCCCTCTTCCTGATACTCAGTGCGGAGCTCTGCGGCTACAGCGGCTATGACAGGATCGTACTGGCAAGCATCATCGAGGCGATCCACACGGCTTCACTGCTTCATGACGACGTGGTGGACATGGCGGAGCTGAGAAGGGGCCAGCCCACAGCCCACTCCATCTGGGGCAACCAGATAGCGGTCCTCGTCGGCGATTTTCTCTATTCCAACGCCCTCAGGGTGGCGGTAAACCAGGAGAGTCAGAAGATCATGGAGGCCCTCTCGGAGGCGACCACCAGGATGACGGAAGGGGAGCTGCTCCAGCTGAGCAGGATCGGCGATCCAGAGGTCAAAGAGGTGGAGTACCTGGCCATAATATCGGCGAAGACAGGGGCCCTCATATCGGCAGCCTGCAGGATCGGGGCGATCCTGGGCGGGAAGGGACGGCGCTACGAGGAGGCCCTGTCGAGCTTCGGGATGAAGACGGGGATGGCCTTCCAGATGGCCGACGACATCCTGGACTACATGTCCGAAGAGTCGGAGATCGGCAAGAAGCTCGGGAAGGACCTCGATGAGGGGAAGATAACCATGCCGCTGATACACCTTCTGCAGGTCTGCAACGACGTGGAACAGAAGGAGGTCAGGAAGTTGTTGACCGGTCATGACGGTGGGATGGCGAACGAGCATAGACTGCAGAGGCTCGGCTTCCTCTTCCGCAAATACAGCGTGATCGATGAGTCCATGAAGAGGGCGAGGGGCCTCGTGGAGGAGGCCAAAGAGGCGATAAAGATCTTTGAGCCCTCTCCGAGCAGGGAGGCCCTCATCTGTCTGTCGGACTATGCGCTCCACAGGAGCAGCTGATGCATCCCCTCGTATCACTGGCCAGGAGGGCTGTAGAGGAGTACGTGAGGCACGGTACGGTGATCGAGCCACCCGGGGATCTCACACCGGAGATGAAGGAGAGGGCCGGCGTATTCGTGTCCTTGAAGAAAGACGGTCAACTGAGGGGGTGTATAGGGACCTTTGTGCCCACCACGGAAAACGTGGCGAAGGAGATCATCCGCAACGCGATCTCTGCTGCGACACAGGACCCGCGGTTCCCCCCGGTCCAAGAGGATGAACTGGACGAGATCGTATACTCCGTTGATGTACTGTCAGAACCCGAGAGGATAAAGGACCCTGGACAGCTCGACCCGAAGAGATACGGTGTTATCGTTACAAAGGGGATACGGAAGGGTCTTCTCCTGCCGGACCTTGAGGGGGTGGATACGGTGGAAGAGCAGCTCAGGATTGCCAGGACAAAGGCCGGAATATCACCTGACGAGGACTGCGAGATATACCGGTTCGAGGTGAGAAGATACCACTGAAGTTCCTGCGGATATCCTTCCGACGGCTTTTCATATGAACGATCTGACAAGACTGGAAGAGGAGCTCGAGAAGGCCCACTACCGCGGCCGACGTTGGGGCGGGGTCGCCCTGTTGCTGCTCGCCCTGCTGCTGCTTGCAGGGCTGTATATCGTCAAGCTCCGTCAGGGTCTCCTCCTTGCCGAGGAACGGATCAGGGCCTTGAACTTCAAGGTGGATACGCTGCGGCTCGAACAGGAGACCCTGAGGTTAGACGCCGCGAGGTGCAAAGACAGATCTGGCGAGGTGTCTTCATCAGATGAAGGGGTCACCGCTGAAAGGTCGGATTAGAGACAGAAGACTGCCCGAGATCCTCATTGCCCTGCACAGAGAGGAGGCCACCGGTGTCCTCCGGGTCTCCACCGATTCCTTCGTCAAGAAGGTCTACCTCTCGTCGGGCAACGTCATATCCGCCTCATCGAGCCGCGAGGATGACAGGCTCGGTGAGATGCTCCTGAAGGCGGGGAAGATAAACATCAGGCAGTACGAGAAGTCCGTCGAGATCCTGAAGAAGACGGGCAAGAAACAGGGTGCGATCATGGTCGAGCTCGGTTACCTCACACCGAGGGAACTGTACTGGAGCGTGAAACATCAGGTGAAGGAGATCATTTACAGCCTCTTCCAGCTTGAAGACGGTGAATACGAGTTCATCCCGGACGGGGTGTTCGAGGAAGAGATCGTGAGCATGAACCTCCCCATGGGTGGTCTGATATACGAAGGTCTCAGGAGGATCAACAACTGGACGAGGATACGGCGGGAGATGCCGCCGATCGAGAGCCCCCTGAGGTTCAACAGCGAACTCAGCACCCTCTACCAGGGGATAGATCTGAGCGACATGGACAGGGAGGTCCTGATGCTCGTGGACGGGAAGAGGGCGATAAAGGACATCATCGACGGTGCCTCCCACGACTCCCTCGACGTACTGAAGTCACTCTATCTGCTCATCTCCATGGGGCTTGTGCAGCCCTGTGACAGGATCGAGAAAGCTCCGGAGACCGCCGACGGGTTCCTGAAGGACCTTGACCGGGAAGAGGCGAACTTCATACGTGAGGTCTACAGGCTGCACGAGCGCCTCGACAGGCTCAGCCCTTACGAGCTACTCAATGCCGGAGAAGGAGCCGACCAGGAGACACTGAAACGGAACTACTACAGGCTTGTCCAGCTCTACCATCCTGACCGCTACTACAACCAACCCTACCAGGAAGACCTGAAACAGAAACTGACGGACCTCTTCGTGGCGATCACAGAGGCCTACCGGAGGCTGAGGAGCGAGAAGCCCGAGGAGTCCGTGGATACCGCCGCCGAGGCCGGGTCCTCGACGCTCCAGAAGGAGGCGCAGGCTCAGGAGCTCTACAGGAAGGGCCTGCAGGAGTACAGGGACGGCAACTACTGGCAGGCTGCGGAGTCCTTCAGATGGGCGACGCGGCTGAACCCGAAGAGTGCCCGGTACTGGAGCCACCTCTCCCGGGCGCTTTCAAGGATACCGAAGAGGCTCAAACAGGCGGAGGAGGCGCTCCTTGAGGCGATCAAGCTCGAGCCCTTCAACGGCGAGCACTATGCCGACCTCGGCCTCATATATCTGCAGGCTGACCTGAAGAGGCGGGCAAGGACCCACTTCGAAAAGGCCCTCAAGTTTGACCCCAGGAATGAAAAGGCCCTGAAGGGGCTTGAGAAGATCGGCTCCCTCAAGTGAGGGATGCCGAGAGGATGTCAAAACTCGGGGAAGACCCTGATACTCAGCCCCGCCGAACCGTTCACCTGACAGTTCGCCACCAATATCCCGCCTTCCACGTATTCAAGTTGGAAGTCCCTGTAACCCCTCGCCACAAGGGCCTTTGCGTCGGCCGGACAGCCGCCTTCACAGCCCATGACCCCCTTGACCATCCGGGGAAGCAGACCCTCGAGGTCGAGTCCCTCGAGGCTGAGCCCATTGTCGGCTGCGAACTCCTTGATCCTCCCGGCCACCTCGGCAGGGTCCATCCGGAAAGGGTCCTCGATGTTCATGGAGAGGACCCTGCCACTGATATTGACGTCGATCTCCATCAGTCCTCCGTGGCTCTCTTTATGAACCGTTGAAGCTCAGGAACCTTGTTCGATAACCTCACCCTGAAGGGAGGCATTCCGTTATAATAGATCGGGCGCGCAGCAGCCCGCCGGTCTCATCGCCGAGGAGGGCCTGTACCTGAAGAGATGGGTTCGTTGCTCCGGCATATATCTTTGTATATCATTCCGACAACGAAGGGGGTTTTCGCGCTCATACCCCTCGTCCTCCTCGCGACAGGCGCTGCCGAGGCATCCGGTACAGTGGTGCGGGTGATCCCTGAAGCCGTGTATCCCGGGGATGTCTTCCTCGTCGAGGTTGAATCCGTGACCGAGCCCTCGGCTGAATTCGACGGCAGGCCCATCCGCTTCTATCCCCTATCCAG
>WGEZ01000055.1 GCA_015492515.1 Nitrospirota bacterium | reverse complement strand
GCGATAATCGCTGTTGTGAGGCAGCACGACGGGGTCTTCGGTCATTCTCGGCAGGGCCTCCGGCCCGCCTCCGAGGTGAATTTTGCTATTCACCCCTCGGGTGAATCTTACGCAAAATTCAAAACCCCTCAGACCCGATCGTGCTGCCCCTGCTGCCTTCGTTTAACTCTCTTATCGCTGGATTTGGGTATATAAAAAGAGCGAACATGGTCAGGCGATGTGTCAGTGGAAAACCTGAGAGATGCCATATCCGTGTCTGACTCAGAGAGCACAGCAACAGTACTGCTATAATCTGAGAATTCTGAAAAGGCATGTAACGAGCAGGTGTTCTCTAACCGCTGGGTCTTGAAGAGGAAGTTTGGCGTCCCCAACGGGATTCGAACCCGTGTTACCGCCTTGAAAGGGCGATGTCCTAGGCCTGGCTAGACGATGGGGACGACCTGTTCAAGAAAGCCCCCGGTTCTCCGGAGGTCTCGATCCTAATGAGCCGCCTGGGATTCGAACCCAGCACACCCGCCTTAAAAGGGCGGTGCTCTGCCGACTGAGCTAGCGGCCCTCGAGTGTGAATACCATAATAAAATACATATAATCAGGCCCTTCTGTCAATCTGGAGGCCTTCAGGAGAGCCGCTTCTTCAGAAAGGGCAGCAACCCTCCGGCGAGCAGGAGGTCCTGCTCGCGCCTGCTCAGGTCGGACCGGACGGTGAACTCCGTGCCCCTGGTGAGGTTTCTCACCCTGTAGACCTGGTCGGTGGTGAGGGAGTCGCCGACCCCGCTGATCCTCAGTATGTCTCCCCTCTCTATGCCCTCCATGTCTCCGGGGCTGGAGAAGCTCAGGGGGAGGATGCCGAAGTTTATCAGGTTGGCCCTGTGGATCCTTGCGAAGGACTTCGCTATCACGGCCTTGATGCCGAGGTACATCGGCGCGATGGCGGCGTGCTCCCTCGAGGAGCCCTGTCCGTAGTTCTCCCCCCCGATGATCACGCCGCCGCCCCGGGCCTTCGCCTCCTTCGCCCTCTCGGCGAATCCTTCATCGATGTTGTAGAAGACGTACTCCGAGATGGCGGGTATGTTCGACCGGAAGGGGAGTATCTGCGACCCTGCGGGCATGATATCGTCTGTGGTGACGTTGTCGCCGAGCTTTATAAGGACCTCGACCTCCAGCTCATCCTTGAGCGGCTCCTTGAGGGGCACCTCCTTTATGTTCGGCCCCTTTATTATCTCGATGCCGGAGCCGTCCTCCGGCGGCGGGAGGAGCATGTTGTCGTTGACGGAGAAGGCCTCCGGCTCACCGGGGTACTCCACCTCGTAGTCCGTCTCCCTCGGGTCGATCATCTTTCCGGCCACGGCCATCACGGCGCAGGCAAGTGGGTTTGCGAGGTAGACGAAGGCGTCCTTGTTGCCGCTCCGTCCCCTGAAGTTCCTGTTGTAGGACCTCACCGAGACCTGCCCCGTCCCCGGTGAGCCGCCCATGCCGATGCAGGGCCCGCAGGAGGACTCGAGCATCCTTGCGCCTGCTGCAATCATATCAGCGAGCGAGCCGTCCCTGGCTATCATCTCGTACACCTGTTTCGAGCCCGGATTCACGAGGAGGCTCAGATGCTCCGCTATCCGCCTCCCCCTCAGTATGGTGGCGACGGCCCGCATCACCCCGTAGGAGGAGTTCGTACAACTGCCTATGCATACCTGGTCGACCCTCATGCCTGAGAGCTCCCTGACGGGGACGACGCTGTCCGGGCTGTGGGGACGGGCGATGAGGGGCTCGAGGCCGTCGAGGTCGATCTCCATGACCACGTCGTACGCTGCGTCATCGTCGGCCTCGAGTCTCGTCCAGTCCTCCTCCCTCCCCTGGGCCCTGAGGAATCGGCGCGTCCTGTCGTCGCTGGGGAAGACGGAGGTAGTGGCTCCGAGCTCTGCACCCATGTTCGCGATGGTCGCCCTCTCGGTGACGTCCAGGTCCGATACCCCCGGGCCTGCGTACTCGAAGATCCTGCCCACCCCGCCCTTTACGGTGAGGCGTCTCAGGAGCTCGAGGATGACGTCCATGGCGGTGACCCAGGGCCTCCGGAGCCTTCCGGTGAGCCTGACGCAGACCACCTCCGGCATCTTCATCTCGAAGGGCACGCCGGCCATCACGGTGGCGGCGTCAAGCCCGCCCACACCGATGGCTATCATGCCGATGCCGCCGTTCGTCGGGGTGTGGCTGTCAGTGCCGAGACCGATCCAGCCGGGCCTTGCAAACCGCTCCAGGTTCACCTGGTGACAGATGCCGTTGCCCGGCTTGGAGAAGTAGGCGCCGAACCTGGCCGCCGCCGTCTGGAGGAAGAGATGGTCGTCGGGGTTGCGGAAGTTTGACTGGATCATGTTGTGGTCGACATAGCTTACAGCGAGGGGCACCCTCACCTTCTCCATCCCCATCGCCTCGAACTGCAGCCAGGCCATCGTACCCGTGGCATCCTGCGTATAGACCTCATCCACCTTGAGGGAGACCGTCTCACCCTTCCGGAGGGTGCCCTCCACAAGATGGGCCTCAAAGACCTTCTGGACGATGTTTCTGCCCACGCTCTCCTCCGTAGAAGACCCCTCTGCCCCTGCTCCGCGGTAATGCAGAGTATCAGCGATGGAATCCGCTCCGGTACCAGGGGAGACCTGAGACACCGGGCAAGGGGTCCGATGAAGTGCTTCCCACGCCCGGTGTCCCGGCGGGTCGATCGACTCTCTGTCCGTTTACGGCTTAATCAACGGCCCTCTATTTTAACAGAGAGGGGGGAGCTTTGATCAATGTGATATAATTATCCGGAGATGAAACCCCTTCCCAGGCTGAACCCCGACCAGGAGAAGGCCGTGCGTCACGGCAGCGGACCCCTCCTTGTGGTCGCAGGACCCGGTACGGGGAAGACCCACACCATAGCCATGCGGGTGGTCCACCTCGTGGAGAGTGGGGTGCCGGCCGGGGGGATTGTGGCCATCACCTTCACGAACAGGGCCGCGGCGGAGATGAGCCGGCGGGTTCAGGCCCTCCTGGGAGAGGACGCCGATGGGCTCTTCATCGGCACCTTCCACAGACTGGGGCTGGAGATCATCAGGAGGCAGAGGGGGGAGGCGAGGCTCATCGGCAGGGATGAACAGATCGACCTCCTCAGGAGGGTTGCGCCGGAGAAGAACCCTGACCGGCTCTGTGGGGAGGTCTCCGCCGTTAAGAACCTCCTCCTGGAGCCTGACGGATGGTTGAGGGAGCTCTGCCGGAGCTACCAGGAGGCCCTGGAGGGCGAGGGCCTGATCGACATCGATGACCTGATCCTGCTGCCCCTGAGGCTGTTGAGCGACCCTGAAACGAGGGATGATTACCATGCGCGGTTCCACCACATCCTGGTGGACGAATACCAGGACATAAACCCTGCCCAGTACGGACTGATCAAGCGTATCGTCAACGAGGGGAGGAACATCTTCGCCGTCGGTGACGCAGACCAGGCCATCTACTCCTTCAGGGGCGCGAATGTGCGGAACTTCCTCGCCTTCACCGAGGACTTCCCCGATGCAGAGACGGTGGTGCTCAGGGAGAGCTACCGCTCGACCTCGACGATCATCGAGGCGGCCTCGGCTGTGATAGGGGGTAACTCGGAGAGGATGGAGAAGGAGCTCAGGCCGAGGAGGGGGAGGGGCCCGGCGGTAACCATCGTCTCCCTGCCCGACGGAGCCTCGGAGGCGAGGTACGTCGCCGGGGAGATCGAGAGGAGGGTCGGAGGGATCGGCCATCACAGCCTCGTGAGAGGGGATCAGCGTCCCGAGGGAAGGCCCTTCTCCGACTTCGCGGTCCTGACGAGGATAAACGCCCTGATACCGGAGGTCGAGAGGGCGCTGAAGGCTGCAGGGATACCCTGCAGGGTCTTTACCGGAGAGCCCCTCCGTGACGCCGGGGCGGTCAGGACGGTGATGACCTTCGCAAGGGCGGTCCTGGACCCCCGAGAGGCCGCCTCCCTGACGGGGGCAATCAATACCGAGCAGAAGCAGCCCCGTGGCACCCCCCTTCACCGGGGGCTGAGGGCAGAGGTCGAGGGTGGAGAGGGCCTCGAGGACCCCGCATCACTGCTCGATTCCCTGAGGAGGTCGAAGGACACCCTCTCCGTCGATGAAATCCTGAGGAGGATAATAGCCGATACGGGTCTCGACCTCACCCCGGGTAGGGAGAAGGAGGCGCTCGAGGGGCTCCTGGAGATCGCCTACGGCTTCAGAAAGAGACCCCTTGCCGAGGCCCTGAGGGGTATAGAGGAGGAGCTCCTCCTCGGCAGCAGGGCAGACCTCTACAGCCCTGAAGCCGAGGCGGTCAGCCTCCTGACCATCCACAGCGCCAAGGGGCTCGAGTTCCCCGTGGTGTTCATAACAGGGGCGGAGGAGGGCATCATACCCCTCGGCATGGGGGAGGGTGTCGACGTGGAAGAGGAGAGGAGGCTCCTGTACGTCGCCATGACGAGGGCCGGGGATGAGCTGTTCATCACCCATGCCAGGAGGAGGCGCCTCTTCGGTAAGGTCCTTTCACGGAGACCGTCGCCCTTCCTCACGATCCGGAACGACCTCAAGAGGGAGGTCTTCATACCCGACGCCCCTCCGGAGAGGCGGCAGAGGCAGGTCGGGCTCTTCTGACCCTTCACATTTTCTTCATCTTTTATGTTTAGTATAGCAGTGCACACGCTGCAGGATCGGCACCCGCCGGGGCGGTCCGGGCAGTGCGAATATCGAGAAAGGGTTATCCATGGCGAAGAAACAGAAGAGGAAGAAGGCGGGGAGGAAGAAGCCCCCACTGATCTGGTTCGTCGGAGCCGTCGTGCTGGTCGTACTCGTAGCAGTCATCTCCGGCAACATCCCCCTTGTCAACTCGGAGGGGAAGGGGAAGAAGACGAGGTCCTTCCTCGTCAAGGGAGGAGAGACGCGCCCGGTGCTCGATCCGGCCAACTTCACGGGCATGGCCCGCGCAGCCTACGCTGCTGCCAAGAGCTACCCGGAGGTGATGGATCAGGTCTACTGCTACTGCCGTTGCGATCAGCCGCCCTTCTACCACAAGAGCCTCTTGAGCTGCTTCACGGAAAACCACGCCGCCGGTTGAATAATCTGTCAGCAGGAGGCCCTTAGGGCAGCCCAGTTACATAAAGAAGGGAAGTCGAGCGAGGATATAAAGAGGGCCATCGACTGGGAGTTCGGTGGGTGACCCGGTGGTCCCTCAGAGGGATAGGAGGATCTGCTTCACCAGGTGGTGCCTCTCCCTCAGGCTCAGGTCGAAGTAGAGCCTGCTCTCCATCAGTATCCCTATGATCTCTCTGGCGCGAGGGGTGTTCATCTCAACCGTCCTTGATGATCTTATCGCCGTTGCGTTAAAAAAACTTTAATCCTTCCAGGAAATAATCAAGCAATATACGTGCCCGTCGCCTCCGCCCGGACCTCCGGACGCCGCCTTTCTGCTATAATTACTCCCGTGCGTGCATACGACCTGATAAAGAGGAAGAGGGACGGCGGTAGGATGACCGGGGAGGAATTCCGGTTCCTCATAAGGGGATACCTCGCTGGAGAGGTCCCCGACTACCAGATGGCCGCCTTCCTCATGGCCGTCTTCCTGAGAGGGCTCGATGAAGAGGAGACGGCTCTGCTCACGGAGGCGATGCTCCACTCCGGGCTGATACTGGACCTTTCAGGTCTGGAGAGGCCCAAGGTGGACAAGCATTCCACAGGCGGGGTGGGTGACAAGGTGAGCATCGTCCTCGCCCCCCTCGTCGCCTCGGCAGGCGTGGTCGTCCCGATGATATCAGGGAGGGGGCTCGGTCACACAGGCGGCACCCTCGACAAGCTCGAATCCATCCCCGGGTTCAGGACCGAGATGAGCCTCGACGAGTTCAGGGAGGCCCTCTGGACGACAGGGGTCGCCATCATGGGCCAGACCGAGGAGATCGCCCCTGCCGACAGGAGGCTCTACGCCCTCAGGGACGTCACGGCCACCGTGGAGAGCATACCCCTCATTGCGTCGAGCATCATGTCGAAGAAGCTCTCCGAGGGGCTCGACGGTCTGGTGCTCGACGTGAAGGTAGGCTCAGGGGCGTTCATGAAGACCGTGGAAGAGGCGGAGGCCCTGGCCAGGGTCATGGTCGGCACCGGCAACTCCCTCGGTGTGAGGACCGTGGCGGTCCTCACCGATATGGATGAACCCCTGGGCAGGATGGTGGGGAACTCTCTGGAGATAAAGGAGTGTATAAACCTGCTGAAGGGGTGGGCCGAGGAGGACCTCCTCGAGGTGACGCTCACCCTCGGCGCCTGGATGCTCTACATCGCCGAGGAGATGGTGAGCAGAGGGGCACCGCCGGCGATCGACGACGGGGTGCTCATGGAGAAGAGGAAGAGGCTCGAGGGGCTGCTCAGCTCAGGTAAGGCCCTGGAGAGGTTCCTGGATATGATCGAGGCCCAGGGGGGTGATCCGGAGATAGCCGCAAGACCCGGGCTGCTGCCCGGCGCCGGCCGGATCAGGCCGGTCTACTCCCCTGCCGAGGGTTATATAAGGCGGGTGGATGCAGAGAAAGTGGGGGTCGCCTCCGTGCTCCTTGGTGCAGGGAGGTCGAGGATGGAGGACGGGATCGACCACGGTGCAGGCGTGATGCTGAACAGGAAGTCCGGCACCAAGGTGGCCAGGGGCGAGCCCCTCGCCACACTCCACTACAACGACGAGGGTAACATCGAGGAGGCCTGCCGGCTCGTCGAGGGCGCCTTCGAGATAGGACCTGAACCTCCGGGCCGGAGGAGGTTGATCAGGAAGGTGGTGCTTGCCTGAGCCGGTCCCGGGGGCCCTTTTCTAAAGCAGGCCGTTTTCGTGGAAGCTGAAATACCCGTTCCGGGTGATGATGAAGTGGTCGTGCACCCTGATGCCCATCTCTTCAGCCGCACTCTTGAGCCTCTCCGTCAGCTCGATGTCGCTCCTTGATGGCTTGAGGAGACCGCCCGGATGGTTATGTATGAGGATGACGCTCGAGGCCTTGTACCTCAGGGCGTGCTCCAGGACCTTCCTCGGATAGACGACGGACTGGTCCACGGTGCCCTCCTGGATCACCACCTCCTTCAGGAGCTCGTTCTGCGAGTTGAGGTAGAGGGCCCTGAACTGTTCGTCCTTCAGCCCGCCCATCGAGACCCTGAGGTAGTCGACGACCGAGCCGGGGGTGGAGAGCCTTGTACCGGAGAGGGCACCCTCCCTCATGTAGATCTCCAGGAGTGAACGGGAGAGCTTGATCAGCACCGCAGCGGCTTCTCCCACGCCCTCGACCTCTCTCAGCTCCTCCGCATCCGCATCGAGCACCCCTGAGAGGCTTCCGAACCTCCTCAGCAGGGTCTTTGCCAGTGGTTTCGTGTCCTTCCGGGCGATGCAGTAGGTGAGGAGGAGCTCGAGGACCTCGTGGTCCTGGAGACCGTCGATGCCGTGGTCGATGAACCTCCTCCTGAGGCGCCCTCTGTGGCCGAGATAGTGGGGCCGGCTATCCTTCAATCCTGTAATCAACGGTGACCTTCATGTCCTTCCTGAGGGAGTGATAGACGGAGCAGTACTTCCGCTGCGAAAGCGAGACGGCCCTCTCCACCTTCTTCTCCGTGACACCATCCCCCGAGAGGTGGATGGCCACCCTCACGGCCTTGAAGTACTGGGGCGGGGTGGGGTTCCGCTCCCCCTCGATCTCGATCCTGAAGCCCCTCAGTCTGCACCTCATCCTCTGGAGGAAGGATACCACGTCTATGCCGATGCACCCTGCAAGGCTCAGCAGAAGGCTCTCCGTGGGGATGCACCCCCACTCCACCTTTGCATCGAAGTCTATCTCGTAACCCCTCTGGGTCCTCCCGACGAAGATGAGGTCCTTCTCCCAGGTGAGTGTGCCCTTCGTGATCCTCGGCACCCTCTCCTTGTATCCCTTCAGTGACTCCTCGAACTCCGCGTCGGCCTTTCCGGATTCCTCCATTCTCCCCTCCGGCAGATGAAATCTGCAGGGATTTTATAACAAGACAACCCGTTATTTCAAGGAGTTCACAGCCGGTGGTGGAGAATTATCCCCCTCGGGTATGTTATATTTATCCACCGGTCGGGAACTTCCAAGCGAGAGGGTCTGTTGCAGGAGGATACGAAGAGGCTGGTCATCGAACTGAAGGACAAGTTGAAGATCTTCGGCCTGCTCGAGGATGATGAGTTCGAGAGGCTCATCCCCTATTTCGAGAAGGTCTCCCTCCCGGCAGGCACGGTCTTCTTCAACGAGGGCGACCCGGCTGACTCCGTCGGGTTTGTGATATCCGGCAGCTTCGAGGTGAGGAAGGAGACCGAATTCAAGGGGAAACAGATCGTGCTCGCCGTGGTGACCAGGGGCTCGATCGTGGGCGAGTTCTCCTTTCTCGACAGACAGCCCCGCACCGCCACCGTGGTGGCCCGTGAGGACTCGGAGCTCCTCGTACTCGAGCGGGATGCCCTGGAGGGCTTCTTCAGCAGGTACCCGGAGACGGGTGTGAAGCTGCTGAAGGGGATCATACGCATCATGTCCCTCCGTTACAACAAGACCGTGGAGAGGCTGGCGGTGATCTTCTGACAGCGCCTTGTCAGCCTCAAGTGCCTCCCTCTGCGCACCGGAAGCAGCAGTTCTGCTAAAATTATACTGTATGCGGAAGAGAGAGCAGAGAGTGCTCATACTCCTCGGCCCTACCTGCGTGGGTAAGACCGGTGCATCCCTGCTCCTTGCCGAGGCACTCGGGACGGAGATCATAAGTGCCGACTCCATGCAGGTCTACAGGGGGATGGAGATAGGGACCGCGAAGCCTTCCGCCGCTGCCAGAAGCAGGGTGAGGCACCACATGATGGACATCGTCGATCCCTCGGAGACCTACAGTGCGGGCAGCTACCTCAGGGACGTCGTCCCCGTGATAGAGAGGCTCCACGGAGAGGGGAAGATCCCCCTCGTCGTCGGCGGGACGGGCCTCTACATCAGGGCCCTGACGAGGGGACTCTTCTCAGCACCGGGGGCTGATCCCGTGCTGAGGGCCTCCCTGCTCGGGAGGGAGAGGCGGGCCCCTGGAAGCCTCTATCGGGAGCTCTCCCGGCTCGACCCGGAGAGGGCCGGATCGGTCAACCCCTCTGATACGAGACGTCTCGTGCGCGCCCTCGAGGTGGTGCTCAAGACCAGGATGCGGATGTCGGAGCTTCAGAGGCGGTTCACCACCCCGCTGCCCTATGAGTTCATCAAGATCGGACTGACGAGGCAGAGGAGGGAGCTCTACAGGATGATAGAGGAGCGGGTGGAGGAGATGTTCGACCGCGGACTCCTCGAGGAGGTGGAAGGACTCCTCAGGGTGAACCCCGCTGAAACACCCCTCCAGGCCATAGGTTACAAGGAGGTCCTGGGCTACCTCAGGGGCGAGCGGGGGCTTGATGAGACGAAGCGGCTCGTAAAACGTGCAACAAAGAGATACGCGAAGAGGCAGTTCACCTGGTTCAGGAAGGAGGCGGGGGTCCGGTGGGTCGATGTAACCGGTCTCTTCAGCCCCGGGGAGGTCTTCGGGAGGATCGTCCATGAGACAGGCCTCGAGATACGGCGCGCTGCAGCAACAACGGCCTGAAGTTGTCATTTTATTGACAGTGTTTGTAATATATAGACCGTGTTTTCGTGAAGCAATCCGCTGTCTTCGTTGAAATAACGGGATCAGCGAGGAAGCCGGTCCGCCGGGTACCGGTGGAAGGCATAAAAATTGCTCACAAGTGTGGGGTCTTTGATCAACAGAGCCCTCAGGAGGTCGTGTGTTATGGAGCACTCAGGACGAAGGGTGTGTTTCCTACCCGCAGGGCCGGTCTGCGGACCGTACGCCGCCGTAGCAGCGACGGTCCTCTCCGTGCTCTGCCTCTGGATCGGGGTGCTGCTGCTTCCGCTTCAGGCCCTGGCCTCGGATCCCTCCCAGACGAGGCCCGAGACGAGGCTCGTCAAGGTCGGGGTGGAGGGGCAGCCGGTGGTCGGCTCGGGGGCGCATTTCGTCTGGATACTCTTCAAGGATCTCCAGGCAGACCTGGAGAGGCACATCGGCCGGCCGATCAAGCTCTACGGTGAGGACTCCATGTACGGCGTGGGTTGCAACGCCGGGATCAAGATGGCCAGACGCAACTCCCCGGAGATGGAGACCTTCGGCTTCGTCTGCTGCCCCCTCTCCACCGAGGAGGCGGAGAAGGAGGGACTGACCGTTTACCCCCTGGCCCTGGAACCGATCTACATAATCGTGCACGAATCCAACCCCATCGACTCGCTTACGCTGGAGCAGGTCCGTGCGATATTCAGCGGAAGGATCAGGAACTGGCGCGAGGTGGGGGGGCCTGACAGGAGCATAGTCGTGGTCACCCGCCTGCACTGCAAGCAGAGGCCTGGCCACTGGAAGACCATCCTCCCCACGGCGGATGACTTCAGGAAGGACCGGATCAATGTAAAGGGGGCTAAGCCGATGGTGCGGACCGTATCGGACTTCAGCAACGCCATCGGACATGTGGGTTCAGGATGGCAGATCAAGCCCGACGACAGGATCAAGATCATCAGGGTCAACGGCTACGAGCCCACTGCGGAGAACCTCAAGGCCGGCAACTATCCCTTCTACCGTCTGCAGTCCATCGTGACCTACGGACCGGTGTCCAGGGATGTTGCAAAGATCATAGAGTTCATGAAGAAGAGCGAAGAGTTCAACCGTGTGGCGAGGAAATACAATATGCTGAGGGTGGATGAATAGCCCGGGGCCTCCGGGCTCTCTTCACCGGGAATAAGCGGCTGCGGCTTCAGCACCTGCTGCATATCATCTCCGTGACCGTTTGCCATGCCCCTGCAAGACAGTGGAATAAAGAGAGGCAGGCCCCCGAAGGTCTATTATCACAGGATGATAACCTTCGTCCTGGGACTGGTGTTGCTCTTCACCACAGCCATGACCGTCTTCTACTTGAACCAGAAGTCCCTGCTGCTGTCCGAGTCGGAACTCCATCTGAACAACATAGCAGCCCTGATCACCGATCACCTCAGCACCCTGGAGCGCGAGCTGGAGCAGCGTGTATCCATGATAAACTCCAACGCGGTTATCCAGCAGTACATGTTCATCGTCGCGGAGCTGGAGGGAGAGCCCGAGTCCTTCCGTCGGATATTCAC
The DNA here is from genome assembly GCA_015492515.1 of Nitrospirota bacterium. Classification (GTDB taxonomy): domain Bacteria; phylum Nitrospirota; class Thermodesulfovibrionia; order Thermodesulfovibrionales; family JdFR-85; genus S146-64. The sequence goes on along the minus strand of WGEZ01000055.1, from coordinate 31,151 downwards.
CGAACAGGTGGGCCCTCTTCAGGACGAGAGGGCGGTTGTGATCACCGGCAACGGCGGCGTCGTTGTGGGCGGTGAACACCGGGACCTCGTCGACTTCGCAAGGAGGAGACTGCCTGCCGAGCCTCCCCCGCGATCGGAGATCACCTACATCTACACCAGGGGGAGGCTGGAGATCCTGGCATATGCCGGGATGTTCTACCAGGACAGACCCACGGGCCTGGTGCTGATCGGGCGCCCCCTGGATGAGAGGTTCCTCGAGCTGCTGAAACACCGGAGCGGCGGTGACCTCTTCCTCGTGCTGGACGGAAAGGTCCTGCACTGCACGGTAGGGCACGAGGGCGAGATCTCGGCCTTCGGCCTCGAGGACGACCTCCTCAGGGTGAAGGACGTCCCGTACCGGGTCAGGCGCATCGACCTGAAGGGGAAGGCCGGCGGAGGGGTGCCCGAACTCTGGCTCGGCGTGAACCAGCAGAGGCTCTTCGACTTTCTGGACAGGTTCCTCCTCACCTCGGTGATCATAACCCTGATCGGAGGTGCGGCGACCCTCGTCTTCGGTATATACCTGATCCGGAGGATCGTGAGACCCATCTGGAAGCTGGTCAACCTCACCCAGAGTGTTTCCAGCGGGAACCTGCCCCAGGTGCACGAGGTGCCCATCCATGACGAGATGGATTACCTGACCAGCGGTTTCTACTCCATGGTGGAAAGCCTGAAGAAGGACCGGCAGAAGATCGAGGAGGCCAACAGGCTCCTGCTCCAGCAGGCGATAACAGACCACCTCACCGGCCTGTACAACCGCCGCTACTTCAACGAGATCCTCCCGAAACTGCTCAGCCTCAACAGGCGGAAAGGCACCATGATGCATATCCTCCTCATGGACATCGACAACTTCAAACGGATCAACGACACCTACGGGCACGCCTGCGGTGACGCGGTACTGATCGCCTTTGCGGAGATACTGAAGAAGACGACGCGGAAGAGCGATTTCTGCTTCCGGATCGGGGGGGAGGAGTTCGTCCTCATCCTGAATGCGGGGACCCTCGAGGGTGCCGTAACCACCGCCGAGAAGATCCGTGTCAGGGTGGAGGGTGAAAGGATCCGTTTCAGCGGTGCGGAGGTCTCCTGTACGGTCAGTATAGGGGTCGTGAAGGCCGAGAAGGACGTCGATCCCGACGAGCTCCTGAAGATGGCCGACCGCGCCCTGTACAGCGCCAAGAATCAGGGCAGGAACAGGGTCTGCGTGAATCTCGATTGACCGCGGTGGACAACCCGGGACCCATGGTGTAAAATACAGGTATGCAGCCGTCCAGACAGAGCAGGAGCCGGTCCAGGATCGGAGGGTTGGTCGTGAAGGGGCTGTTGCCGCTGACGCTCCTGCTCGTCTCCTGCGCCCCTGTCCTGCGGCAGGAGCTCATGGAGGAGGCCTCCCTTGATGTCCCCTTCGCTGAACTCACCAGGAACCCTGACCTCTACAGGGGGAGGCTCTTCGTCCTCGGCGGGATAATCGTCGGTACGAAGCTGACCGACCGCGGCTCCCTGATCGAGGCGGTCTACGTCCCTGTGAACTCCCTCGGTTACCTGAGGGGTGTCGAGCTCTCCGGCGGCAGGTTTCTGGCGCTGTACCCGAAAGAGTACGGGCTCCTCGACCCGGTCATCTACCGACGGGGCAGGGAGATTACCGTCGCCGGCGTCCTGATCGGGACCGAGGAGGGGAGGATAGACGAGATGCAGTACTCCTACCCCCTCTTCGAGATAAAGGAGCTGTACCTCTGGGAGGAGCGCGAGCCCTACTATATCCCGCCCCCCTATCCGTACTGGTACTACCCGTACCCCCCTTACTGGTGGGACCCGAGGTGGAGGCACTACTATCCACCGCCGCCACCTTACCCTTAGGGCCGACAGAGCGGTGTATGCTTAAGGACTCGGAACATAGATTCTTCGAGAACATCCGGCGGACCATCAAGACCTCCTACTTCGTGGCCTCCTTGATCCCCCTCTCGGTCCTCACCTACCTCTCCCTTCGATACATATACCCCTTGATGAAGGGACCCGAAGGGGAGGCCCTCCCCTCCATCTGGGTGGTCCTCCTGCTCACCGTCGCCCTTTCCCTTCTGGGCTTCATGATGAGCGTCAAGGCCACAAACCGGGCCCTTGCATCGATCCAGGATGCGTACACCAAGCTCGACAGCCTGCTGGAGATCACAAAGCACTTCCGCGACACCTTCTTTGTCGATCTACTGTTGGAGAGGATCGTGAAATCGGCGACAGAGCTCCTCGCCGCTGAAACGGGCTCGCTCCTCCTCGCCGACGAAGAGGGGTTGTTGAGGTTCAAGGTGGCCCTCGGCGAGATGGGGGAGAAGGTGAAGGACAGGTCCATAAGGCCCGGAGAGGGGATAACGGGCTGGGTCCTTCAGACGGGCAACTCGGCGATCGTCAACGACGTGGCGAAGGACGAGAGGTTCAACCCGGGGCTGGACTCCGTGACCGGGTTCAAGACCACCTCCGTCCTCTGCGTGCCCATGATCTACCAGGGCAGGACCATAGGGGTCCTGGAGGTGCTGAACAAGCGCTCGGGCGGTTTCACCGTCAACGACGAAAGACTCCTCTTCAGCCTGGCTGACCAGGCCGCGGTCTCGATCATGCAGAGCAGGGCGCGCGAGAACCAGCACGAGGACATGATACAGATGACGGAGATACTGATCAACGCCATGGACACCCATACCCCTATGAAGGAGGGGCACCCCAGGAGGGTCGCCATGTATGCCACAGCGATAGGCAAACAGATGGACCTCGGTGAAGAGCGGCTGAGGAGGCTGTACTTTGCAGCGGTGCTGCACGATATAGGGTTGCTGAGGTTCGAGTACCTGGAGCACTGGGAGGAGGAGAAGTTCAGGCAGCACCCGAGGATCGGTTACGAGATGGTGACGCCCATATCGGCCTGGAAGGAGATCGCTCCGGTCATCCTCCACCACCACGAACGGTACGACGGGAAGGGTTACCCCTCGGGCAGGAAGGGGGAAGAGATCCCCCTGGGATCAAGGATCATAGCGGTGGCCGACGCCTTCGACGTCCTCACCAGTGAGAAGACATACCGGGAGAGGCTCCCGCTGAAGGAGGCGGTGGAGGAGATAGAGAGGAACGCGGGCACTCAGTTCGACCCGGCCGTGGTGGCCGCCTTCAAGGCGGCGCTGAAGCAGGAGAAGTTCTCTGATTACTTCAGCTACCTTTAGCCCCCTTGCCCCTTGAGGGGAGGATGTATTATGATTTATATAGCATTCACTTTGTTTTTTAAAAGGAGCAGGCCATGAAGACCCATACGGCTCAGAGAGGAACGGTTCGGAGGAGCACCTGGGAGGAGGAGAGCGGTTTCCTCCGTTTCCTCGCCAGGGTGCCGGCCGAGGTGGAACGGTTCAACAGGAGCTTCGGCTTCGGACTCAACTACTCCGTGGCGCCACCTGAGGAGATCGACGGAGGAAGGGAGGAGATCGGGAGGGTGGGTTTTGTCGTGATCCGTGACAACCCCCTGTTGCCCGAGAGGAGGTACTGCCTCTACTCCGTGCTCGAGGAGGGGGTGCTCTGCGGCTACATCGGCCTTTATGACGACGGCGGCATCAGGACCCTGAGGGAGCTCCGGCCGCTGAAGGAGTTCAACGAAAGAGCACTGATGGAGCTCTACGACTGGTTCAGGGCGCTGATGAAGGCCTCCTGTGATAAGTTGTAGGGGCTTGAACGCGGTCCTCACCGAAGCAGGGCGGTGATCTGCGTCTTCACCCAGCGGGGGTCCCACCAGTAGATGGGCGAGACCTCCACACCGTGGATCAGGACCCCGAAGTGGAGGTGGTCTCCGCCTGCAAACCCGGAGGAGCCTGTCCTGCCGATCACCTCGCCCTTCCGGACCGCCGTCCCCTCCCTGACGGAGACCTCCGAGAGGTGGCCGTAGAGGCTCATCAGGCCGAGGCCGTGGTCTATGACGACGGCGTTTCCGTATATGCCGAGGTCTCCGGCAAACCTCACGACGCCCGAGTTGGCCGCCTCCACATCCGCGTTCCGGACCGAGGCGAGGTCGTAACCGAGGTGTACGCTCCTGCTTATCGGCTTCCCCCTGTAGAGGTAGACCCTCCTATCTCCGTACCGGGCCATCACCTTGCTGTTCTTCAACTGGAGGAAGTGTCCCTTCCAGAGGACCTTCGGTGAGGATCGCCGTCCTATCTCCAGAAGCCGCTCTTTGTCCCTCCGCCTCCACTCTTCGTTCACGGTGAGGAAGGCCTTTACGGGGTCAGGCCTCTCCGGCCCGTTCAGCAGGGGATAGACGATGCGGTTTATGAAGTCGTCACCGATATCGATCGATGAGGACCGGAAGGTCTTCTTCCTGATCCTGGTGGGGAGGGCCTTCACAGCCACGTTGCCCGCCCTGTCCTCGGCGATGGTATAGAATACCGCATCCTCCGATGAGCCGAAGGGGACGGGAAAGAAGACGAGGTAGAGGTTCTCCCCGGAGACCGCACCCTTCAGACCCGTCTCAGCGGCCCTGTAGGCGGGGAACCTCCGGCCGTCGAGCCTCATGTATACCGAATCGGCACCCTCCGCCCTCAGCACTGCGAGGCCGGCCATCCCGTAGCTGACGATCGAGGGTGCATCCACCACCCTCAGGGTGGGGGGCACTGTATCGATCAGTGAGTCCACCTGGTGCTTCACCTTCTTCAGGATGCCGGACTTCGCCTTCACGACGACCTTTGCAGGCCCGTCGGCAAGGCCCAGTTCCTTAGGCTTGACCTCGAGGGTGTATTCCCTCTCCATGGTCTCCGGAGCGTCCCTCAGCAGCTCCACTGACTTCAGACCCTGCAGGATCGATATCTCGATGGACCTGAGGTTGCTGCATCGGATCTTCACGGTCTTCTCCAGGGGCAGGAGCTCGAAGCCCTCGATCCCTTCGATGACAGGCGCGGGGATGAAGAAGAGCTTGTAAGCGGTGTAAGAGAGCACCAGCAGCAGAAAGGGGAGAAGGAGTACGAGGGCGATCTTCTTCACCTTTCCGCTTCTCTTCTTTTCGTATCCAAGGCCGTTCAAGACGCCTCCTTCTCCACCGCCGTCGGGGTCCCGGGGTTTTATTAAGAACAGGCCTTTAATTATAATATCTTGGTGCTCAATAAGCCAATCTTACGGAAGGACGGCTTCCCCGGGGGCGGGAACCCCTGATGGTCTGCCCGGCGTGGCTTTCATTCATACTCTACAACCCCTTGAGGAAGCTCCTCACCGACAGGGAGGGCGTCCTGGCGGAGTCGGGCGTGACGGAGGGGAGCGTCGTCCTCGAGGTCGGTGCAGGCAACGGTTTCTTCACCGAGGTGCTCGCCAGGGTGGCCGGCAAGGTCTACGCCGTGGAGCTCCAGGATGCGATGGTGGATCAGCTCGCAAGGCGTATCGCCGGGTATTCGGACAGGGTCGAGATACTCCTGGGCGACATAGCAGAGCTCGGGTATCCCGAGGGGTTCGCCGATGTGGCCTTCCTCTACTACTCCTTCCACGAGATCGACAGGAAGGCCGAAGGGGCTGCGAACATCGCCAGGGCGGTCAGGCCCGGAGGGATACTCGCCATCTACGAGCCCACGATCGAGGTGACGAAGAAGGCGATGGAGAGGACGCGGGGGATCTTCGAGGGGCTCGGCTTCAGGACCGAGGCCAGGAGGGACGGTCTGTTCACGAGGTTCCTCAGGATGAGAAAGGAGAGGGATGGCTCTTGAAGAGGTCCTCCAGAGGGAGGCCTTCCTGCTCACCATCGAGATAAGGCTCTACTGGGTGGTGGCCATACTCTATCTGGCGGCCTTCATCGTAGGGCTCTCGTACCTGCTGACAGGGAGGACGGCTGCCGGCAGGGCCCTGACGGCCGTCCTCTGGGCGACCTCCGTCGTCCACACCCTGCTGATCATCCTCCGTACCGTCGAGGGACAGCGCCCGCCCTTCCAGACCCTCTACGAGACGCTTTCATGGTTTGCATGGTCAGCCACCATAACCTATCTCTTCGTTCAGAGCAGGTGGAGGGATATCCATCTGCCCGGGGTCATCGTGGCTGCGATCTCGGCGGGCGCCTGCCTCTACGCGCTGCTGACGCGGAACCCCGGCATCGTCCCCATACCCCCTGCGCTCCAGAGCCCATGGTACGAGTGGCATGTCGTGGTCGCCTTCGCCGCCTATGCGGTGTTTGTGGTGAGCTTCTCCGTGGAGGTGGTGCACCTCGCCCTCGAACGGCCTGATTCACTGAGGGCGGGGCTCTTCGGCCTCCCTCACGGAGACTTCCACCGCTACACCCACAGGCTCGTACTCCTCGGGTTCCCCCTCCTCACCTTCGCCATATTCTCGGGTGCTGCATGGGCGAACGATGCATGGGGGAGGTACTGGTCCTGGGACCCCAAGGAGACGTGGTCCCTCATCACCTGGACCGTCTACGCCATGTACCTCCACGCGAGGGCGGTGCCGAGGTGGAGGGGGAGGGTCGCCTCCATGCTGAACATGGTCGGCTTCCTCTGCATGGTGATGACCTTCCTCGGGGTGAACTGGCTTGCAAAGCTCCTCAACATACCGAGCATGCACACCTATGCTGTTTAGCAGGATCCAGAGTCTGCTGTCGTCGCTGAAGACCTCCATATGGGTCCTTTCGGGGATGACGGTCCTCTACGTCCTGGGGACGATCTTCCCCCAGGGCGCGGAGCTTCAGGAGTACGCGGAGGCCGGAGGGAGGTACCTCTTCCTGGTCAGGGCCCTCGGGCTCCTCGATCTCTTCACCTCACCGCTCTTTCTGGCCCTATCGGGCCTGCTCTGTCTGAACCTCCTCGTCTGCATACTGGAGCGGTTCCGGAGGATGCGGAAGCGGAGGGAGCTGATATCCCGTGAGGCCTTCTTCAGGAGCCCCAACCTCCTGGAGATCGGCGGGAAGGAGGTCTTCCCCGCGGTGGAGGAGAGGCTGACGAGGTGGGGGTTCAAGCTCATCGATGCGGGGCAAGGCCAGTACCTCTTCGGCAAGGGCCTCCCCTACTGGTGGCTCTCCTGGACGTACCACCTGGGCATGATCGCGGCGATCGGAGGGTTTCTGATCACCGCCTTCGCCGCCCATGAGGATACGGTGAGCCTCTGGCCAGGAAAGACGGAGAAGATCAGTCTCTACAGCTCCGGGACGAGGCTGAACCGTCACCTCAGGCGTCTCGGCCTCGATGTGCCGGAGAGGAGACCGGAGAGGGAGTTCACCATCACCCTCGACGGGTTCAGCACGGAGTATTACCAGTCCTTGAGCTTCGACTACCCTGAGGACGCCCTCTCGAGGCTCGCCATCGGCCTGGGTTGGAGGCGGATAGAGCCGGCACACGAGTCAGGCCTCTCACCGAAGATGTGGAAGACCACCTTCACCCTCGGCACCCCTGAGGGTGAGCAGATAAGGGGAGAGGCCCGGGTGAACCATCCCTTCCGCTACAGGGGCCTCACCCTCTATCAGATGGGATACGAACAGAGGATGACCCTCGCCGTGGACGGAGAGGACATGGAGGTGACTGTATACAGGCCCTTCCGGGTCACCGGGGTCGAGGGGAGGTTCCTGGCGAAGACGGTCAAGCTGGGAAGGATGATAAGGAAAGACGGCACCATCGTGGAGATCGAACCGAGGTTCGAGCTCTTCTACCTCGCCCCCGACGGGAGGGGGGAGGAGAGAATCGGCACGGTCCATCTGGACAGGCCCATCAGGGCCAAGGGCAAGGAGCTCCTGTTCAAGGGGCCTGTGGTCGAGGCGAGCGTGCTCAGCTACAGGGTCGACCCCGGTGTCCCCCTGATCGGTCTCTCCACGCTACTCGTCTTCCTCGGTCTCCTCCTGAGGTCCTACGGCTACTGGTACAGGGTGAGGATAGCCGAAAGGGAGGGGAGGCTGTATATGACGGTGAGCACAAGGGGGCTGCTGGCAAGGAGGGAGAAGGTGACGAGGAGGCTCTCGGCATAGTCGCCGGAGTCCCCGGGCTCAACTCCCGGCCCTTACGAGGGCACCTGCGTCTTCTATCTCCCCCCTCTCCTTCCAGATCCTGAGGAGCTCCTGCCTGAGGCGGGAGGCCCTCCTGTAGCCCGTCACCCTCGCCTCCTCGACCGCTGACCAGTCGTCGTGGTTGACGAGCTGCTCGAAGGCGGTCATGATCTCGGGAAAGAGCTCCTTCCTCACACCGTCCAGGAGGATCATATAGAGGCCGAGCAGGCTCCGGTCCCTCTTCATGACGATGGATCTGAGGGGGCCTGCCTCGGACGTATCCGCCAGGAGGTCCTTCACCCCCCTCACGTAGGGCTCGGCCTTTGCAGCGGTGCAGTTGCTCAGCAGGGAGGGCCAGTCCTCCTCGTCCTCGAAGGCCTCTCCCAGCTCGTGGAGCAGAAGGAGTTCCGTCACCTCTGCGGCCGCCTCCTCGACCCTGGCATGGACCCTCTCCTCCGGCACCACGGTGCCGGAGGAGATCCCGCAGATGGAGAGGGCCTCCTTCAGCGCGCCGGAGGTCCTCCCGCCGCGGAGCTCCTGGAGCCTCTGCCAGAGGTGGTGCCTCAACGGCTCGATCCTGATGAATATGCACCCCTGCTGAAGCATGGCTGCAGATGCCGAGAGGTCGCGGCAGAGCTCCCTGCCGGCATAGTAGACGTGATGGCCCTGGAGCTCCCTCTCCCTCTCCAGTACGGCGAGGAAGAAGGTGGGCTTTCCGTACCTGCCGTATCCGCCGCTGTAGACGAGCCCCTCTCTCCGGAGGAGTCTGTTCAGCCCCGAGGCCTGGAACGGGTCATAGCACCTGCCGCTGAGCTCCAGGGGCCTCAGCTCCTCGTTCTCCAGGGACTCCCAGAGCGTCTCCCGCGCCTCTATCCATTCTCCGATCGCCTCTTTCGGTACGGGGTCCCAGGGCTCGAGTGAGTGTTCAGCCCTGTAGAGCTCCCTCATCCTCATGAGCATGCCGCAGAGGGAGTAGAGGCCCCAGTACCTGGCATCAGAGATATTGCAGTTCAGCTTTACCTGTTCGATGAACCCCTCGATCTCCATCGTCTCCTTTAGGATAAAACGACCAAAAACGAAAAGACAAGGCCGTCTGGAGGCCGCTGAAATTGATTTTTACCCCCTCTTCCAATATAAAATATCGGTGAAGGGCCCTGCGCAGGGCCCTTCGGATGTGGCAGGGGGTGGACCGGGAGCCTGTGCAGAGGCGGCTGTCGGCCCGCAGAGCTATGCTCGAGGTTCCTCCTTCAGGTTTTCGGTCTTCCCCCGAGGTGAGGGAATGAAGATCACCTTCACAGACGGTAACGAGATAGAGGTCCTGGAGAGCGAGACCCTGTACGAGGCCTTCAAGCGGCAGGAGGTCTACATCACCGCCTCCTGCGGCGGAAAGGGCACCTGTGGAAAGTGCAGGGTCAGGGTGATCGAGGGGGACCACCGGTGCATCTCCTTCGGGAAGCTCACCGCCGGGGAGAGGGACTCCGGCATCGTCCTCGCCTGTCAGACCGTCGCCGCCGGCGATCTCGTCGTCGAGATACCCGTGGAGTCGAGGCTCACCGTCGGTGACAGGATCGCTGTCTCCAGATCGAGGGACCTCTTCGAGCTCCTCATGGCCTACGGCAAGGGGATATCACCCCTCGTCGCAAGGCGCCTCGTCGAGCTCCCCCCGCCGACGATCGACGACAACATAAGCGATCTGGAGAGGCTGAAGAGGGAACTCCTCTCAGGGGGCATCGAGCTCCGCTACCCAAGGCGGTTTGTGTCGAGGATGGCCGATGAGTTGAGGGAGCACCACTGGAGGGTCGGGCTCTGCTACCAGCCTGACTCCGGAAAGGCCCTCTTCCTCGAGCCGCCTGATGCGGATGCCGCCAGGTACGGAATCGCCGTGGACATCGGGACCACCACGGTGGTCCTCTATCTCGTGGATACATCGGACGGCCGGGTCGTGGATGTGGGCTCCACCTACAACTCGCAGATGCGCTACGGTGACGACGTGATCACAAGGATAGTCCACGCCACCGAGGGCGGAGGGCTCAATGAGCTCAGAAAAGCGGTCGTCTCCGACATAAACGACCTCCTCGGCCCCCTGCTGAAGAGACATTCCATCGGGGCCGCCGAGGTGGAATCAGCGGTCGTCTCCGGCAACACGACGATGACCCACCTCTTCTGGGGGTTCAACCCCGCCTATATCCGGGAGGAGCCCTACATCCCCACGGTGAACTCCTTCCCCCTCTGGAGCGCCTCTGAGACAGGGGTCAGGATAAACAGAGACGCCCCCGTGTACACCCTGCCCTGTGTGGCGAGTTATGTGGGCGGTGACATAGTCTCCGGTGTGCTCGTCACGGGGATGCACAGAAACCCCGAGATCTCGCTCTTCATGGACATCGGCACCAACGGCGAGATAGTCATCGGCAACAGCGAATGGCTGATGACCGCTGCCTGCTCCGCCGGGCCCTGTTTCGAGGGCAGCGGGATAAAGCACGGCATGAGGGCCACCGAAGGGGCCATCGAGGCGATAAGGATCGACCGTGAAACGCTCGAGCCGGAGTTGAAGACGATCGGTGACGCGGGGCCGCTCGGCATATGCGGTTCAGGGATGATCGACGCCATACCGGAGATGTTCCTCTCGGGGATACTCGATCAAAGGGGCAAGTTTGTGAAGGATTCAGGCTCGAAGAGGATAAGGGACGGGGAGGACGGTGCGGAGTTCGTCCTCTACCGGGACGGAGCGGGGAGGGAGATCGTACTCACAGAGGTGGATGTAGAGAACATCATCAGGGCGAAGGCCGCCATCTATGCAGGTGTGTCGCTGCTGCTGAAGGAGATCGGCTTCACCCTCGAGATGATAGAGAAGGTGTACATCGCCGGGGGGTTCGGCAACTACCTCGACGTCGAGAAGGCGGTGATCCTCGGCATGCTGCCAGACATCCCGAAGGAGCGGTTCCACTTCATGGGGAACACCTCGGTGGCAGGGGCCTACCTCTGCCTCCTCTCCGGAGAGATGCGCAGGGAGGCCGAGGAGGTGGCGTCGAAGATGACCTACGTGGAGCTCTCCGTGAAGGGGAGCTTCATGGATGAGTTCATGTCCGCGATGTTCCTCCCCCATACGGATATCGAGCAGTTCCCCACCGTGAAGTCACTCCTGCCCGCCGTCAGGGGATGAGGGGGCGCGCTCATGCCTCTCTACAGGTACATCGGCTATGACTCGGCTGGCAGGAGGGTGAAGGGGAGCCTCAGGGCCGGTGCGAGGGGCGAGGCGGTGTTGAGGCTCAGGGACTCCGGGGTCTACCCGAGTGAGCTGACCGAGTATGTACAGTGGAAGAAACGGAACCCCTTCCGGTGGAGACCGAACCTCCTGCCCCAGTTCACGAGACAGCTCGCCACCCTCCTTGCCTCAGGGGTCCCCCTCTCGGAGGCGCTGGAGTCCTTAGCCGGCGAGTACAGGGGCTACTGGCACGGTCTTGTAGCGAGCCTCTCGGAGAGGGTCCAGGAGGGGGCCTCCCTCTCACGGGCCGTGGGGGACCATCCCGACCTCTTCCCGGAGTTCTACGTCAGCATGGTCTCAGCCTCTGAGGCGGGCGGAAACATGCCGGAGGTGCTCGAAACACTCGCCGACTTTCTGGAGACGGACCTGGCCCTCAGGAACAAGGCGAGGACAGCACTCCTGTATCCGGCGTTCATGGTCGGCGTCTCCGCCTTCGTCCTCTCCTTCGTCTTCACCTTCGTGGTGCCGAAGATAGTGAGGATCTTCGAGCAGTCCGATGCCGCCCTCCCCCTGGTGACGGTGCTGCTTCTGAAGGTGAGCCGTATCTTCCAGGACTACTGGTGGCTGATCGGTCTGCTGCTGATACCGACGGTGTACTCCATCCGGAGGCTCCACCGGCGCCAACCGAGGCACCTCCACGGACTGCTGCTCAGGGTGCCCTTCATGCGCGCCCTCTACTACTCGAGGTTCACGGGTACGCTCGGTTTCCTGCTCAAGGGCGGCATACCGGTGCTGAAGGCCCTGGAGCTCTCTGCAAAGGCCTCGGGCAACACCCTCCTCCAGGAGAAGGTGCTCCGGGCGATGGATCGGGTCTCAGAGGGCGCCAGCATCGCATCCTCGATAGAGGGTGTCTCTCCGGTCCTGAGACAGTTGATCAGCACGGGGGAGCGGAGCGGCCGGCTCCCCGAGCTGCTGATAAGGGCTGCGGATTCATACAAAGAGGGGTTCGTCAGGTGGGCGGAACAGGCCGCCTCACTCCTTGAGCCTGTGCTGATACTCTTCATGGGCCTGGTGGTGGGGTTCATCGTCTTCGGGATCCTGCTTCCGATCTTCCAGCTGAACCAGCTGATCTGAGCCCCGTGGTGTGGCAATGGTGAAGGGTAAGAGGGGTGCTCTCCTGAACGTCCGTGTCGAGCCCCGTTCATCGAGGACCGAGGTGACCGCTGCCCCGGACGGTCTCCTCAAGGTGAAGCTGACGGCCCCTCCCGTGGGAGGAGCGGCCAACAAGCAGCTCATAGAGGTCCTCTCTGAGTATTTCGGCGTCAAAAAGAGCGCCGTCCGTATCGTCAGGGGAGGGGCCTCCAGGAACAAGGTCGTGGAGATAGAGGGTCTTTAGATGCGGGGTGTGCCGATACTCATGTATCATCACGTCAACCCCACGGGGAACCTCGTCAACGTCACCCCCGGGAGGTTCGAGGCGCAGATGAGGTGCCTGAGCCGGTGGGGCTACAGGACCGTACAGACCGGGGAGCTCCTGGAGATCCTCTCCTGCGGGGAGGCCGTGCCGCCGAAGACGGTGATGATAACCTTCGACGACGGATGGCTCGACAACTGGCTGTATGCCTTCCCCATCCTGAAGAAGTACGGGTTGAAGGCCGTCCTCTTCGTGGTCACCTCCTGGATATGCGACCGGCCTCCGAGGAGGGAGGTGCAGCCCCTTCCAGGACACAGGGAGTGCATGAGGCTCCTGGGCAGCGGCAGGGGGGAGGACCTCCTCCTCTCATGGCAGGAACTGAAGGAGATGGAGGACTCCGGCCTGATCGACGTCCAGTCCCACACCCACGGCCACCGGAGATGGGACGGAGGGTACGGTGCCCTCCGGGATGAGCTGTCGAGGTCGAAGGAGATGATCGAGGAGAGGCTTGAGAAGCCCTGCATAGGGCTCTGCTGGCCCTGGGGCATGGACAGCCCCGTCCAGAGGGAGGCGGCGATGGATGCAGGGTTCAGGCTCCTCTTCACCACCAGGAAGGGATGTAACTCCGGGGCCGGAGACCTCTCTGCGCTGAAGCGGGTGGTGATCGGCAACATCGGCCCCCTCGGCTTCAGGAAGAAGCTGTACATAAACTCAAGGCCCTGGTTGAGCGGTCTGTACCTCAGGGTCTTCGGAAGAGGGGATGGTTGAGATAGAGTGCCTCCCGCTGAGGGAGCCTGCCATAGGCCGCCTCCTGGGGGCTCTGAAGGACGGAGGGGACAGCCCCTTCGAGATCGCCGTCGTGATGCCCACTGCAAGGGGGATCAGGCACCTCGTCCGCGCCATGGGCGGATCAGCTCCAGGACCCGTCTGCCTCCCCTACCTGTTCGAGATGAACGAGTTCTGCCTCAGGTGCCTCGCTCCGGGCGGCTACAGGATCGTCCCCGATGAGCTGAGGCTGCCCTACCTGCAGAAGGCGGTGAGGGGGCTCGAGGGCAGGAGGCTGCTGAGGCTCTTCGGTCCAGGGCACGAGAGGTACTGCTCGGACTTCCTCAGGTTCCTCTCCGTGGGCAGGAGGCTGCTGAGGTTCTATGACGAGCTGTTCACCGAGGGGGTGAGGTTCGAAGACCTCAGGATGAACGCCCTGTACACGGATTATGAAAAGGACGTGGCCGTGCTCCAGGAGATAGCGTCGCTTTACAGCGAGGGCCTTGCCAGCGACGGTCTCACGGACGTCGTCTTCCTGAAGGGGCGTTTCCTCGAAGGAAGCCCCGCGGTGCTCGACCCTTCCTTCCCCGCCAGGTTCAGAAAGGTCTATTTCCTCCTCTCCGGGAGACTCAGCAGGTTCGAGCTGAAACTCCTCCAGGCGCTCTCGGAGGTGACGGAGCTGAGGGTCTTCGTTCAGTACGAAGGCCCGCCCGAGGAGGAGATCAAGGGGCTCTGCTCCCTCCTCGGCGCTGACACGCCTCCCGAGCTCCCTCCGGCACCCTATCCGGCCTCGGTCCATGTCGAGGGGTTCGACCTTGCCGAGGAGCAGGTCTCTTTCGTGATGGAGTCCCTCCTGAAGGTGATGGAGATGGGTGTGAGGGCCGAGGAGGTGGTCGTCGTCCTGCCTGACGAGGGACTCAAGAAGCCCCTCTACGCCTCTGACAGGGAGGGGGTTCTCAATTTTGCAATGGGGCTCGACCTGAAGGACTCGGTCTTCTACTCCCTGCTGAAGTCCATGGAGGAGATGCTCTCGGCCCGGTCCGACGACGGCCGCTTCCATGCCGAAGCGGTCCTCCGCTTCCTCGGACACCCCTTCATCAGGGCGACGGCAGGGAGGGCCTATGAGGGGTTCGTCAGATACGTCAAGGGCAACCAGAGGCTCCTCTTCAGGTGGGATGAACTCCTCCTGACACCGGAGCTGAAGGAGGTCTTCAAGAGGATAGACCGCCTCTTCAGCGGCGAGGTATCCTTCAGGGAGCTCCTTGAGGGGCTCCAGGAGTTCACGAGATGGGTGATGGAGCTGAATCCAGGGCTTGTGGAGAGGCTCGGCGAGAGCCCCGAGTTCATCGGTGCACGGAAGGCCTTCTTCGAGAGGCTCTCCCAGCTCGCAGCCCTCCCCTACCACGGGATCATGGCCGGAGGTAGGCCCCTCGGACACCTCGCCTACCTGAACGACCTCCTGAAGGGGCTCACCTATCCCCATACCTGGGGAGGTCCGGTCACCGTGATGGGGATGCTCGAGACACGGGCCCTCGGCTTCAAGGCGGTGATCATACCCGATATGAACGAGGAGTTCATGCCCCCATCGAGCGAGAAGGAGATGTTCCTCAACACGGAGATAAGACGGCGGGTGGGACTGCCGACCTACCTCGACAGGGAGGCCCTCAGCAGGACCTACTTCAACGGCCTGATAAAGAGGGCCGACGTCGTCTTCCTCGGCTACGCCGCCACCGAGGGCAGGAGGCCGAGGAGCAGGTTCATCGAGGAGATGGCGATGGCGGGTTGCCGGATCACGGAGAGGGCGAGGCCCGGGGCCGGAGAAGGGCCTCCACCGCTGAACCCCCTGAAGTCCTCCACACCGGTTAAGGACAGCCGCACCCTCGAACTGATCAATGCCATGGAGTTCACACCCACATCCCTCAGGACGTACAAGGAGTGCAGGTTCAGGTTCTACCTGAGATATATAAAGAGGCTGGGGGAGAGGGAGGAGCTGACCACCCGGTTGAGGCGCGTCGATATCGGCAGGATCTTCCACAGTGCAGTGAGGAGGCTCTACCGGAGCTGCATCGACGGCAGCGGCGTCTTCCAGCCCCCGTCATGGGACCTTCTGGCCGAGAGGCTCCGGAAGGAGGTCCTGAGGGAGGCCGGGGGGTACGACGTATTCAGCAGGAGCAGCCACGCCAGGCTCGAACTCGAGACCTTCCTGGAGAAGCTGAAGGAGTTCATCGGTTCCGAGAGGGAGCTCTTCGAGGCTGGATGGCGCCCCGCTCATCTTGAGCTCCCTGTGGGCATGGTGCTGAAGGGTGCAAGGTTCAGGGGGAGGATCGACAGGGTGGACCTGCTCTCCGAAGGGTCGGACCCTGCCAGGGCGGTGATCATCGACTACAAGGTCTCGGACGTGGAGGTCAGGGAGAGGACGGTGCTCGACGGAGAGTTTACAGAGCTGCAGCTTCCCCTGTACCGTCTCATGCTGAAGGAGACCGTCGAGGGGATCGATGTGGAGGGCCTCGCATACTACGACCTCAAGCGCCGCTTCCGGCTGGTGAGGGTCTTCGAGGACCTCTCCGACAGGGAGTTCAGACTGCACATCGAGGAGCTCCTGGCGGAGCTGAGGGACAGGGGCACGGGGTTCGATCGGACCGCGAAGGAGAAGAACTGCCGCCACTGCCCCTATATCGACCTCTGCCGGTGAACCGTCTGATATATTTGACAAAAGGGACGGATAAGTTTTAATATTGAGGACGACGGAAATCTACCATTCCACAGAAAGGGTAACCCCCTTTTTTTATTCCAAAAAACGAGGATACATCTTCCGTTCAGGAAAGGGGAAGATGCCCACCTCCCGAACGGCCGGTCTTTCCCCTGAGAAGGGCCTCGGCCTCGGTGGGTGGAAAGGGGTTCAGCCTCGTTACAGAGGGAATCCGGGAATATGTGTCGGCTGATAGCTATTACATCCACAGAGTACATCTCCCCGATGGAGAACCTCCACGCCCTGGAAACCATGAAGGAGGGTCATGACGGCTCCGGCATGGGGCTCATCCTCAAGGACCTCGGCGGAGAATTCGAGGAGTTGAAGGACTATCCCATCCTCTCCGGCATATGTTCCAGGGCAGGCATCCAGGTCCTCGATGAGTACATGGACGGACTCGGCTTCCAGCTCAAATACACATGGACCCCGAGGATCAGGCCCCTTCCCGGCATCACCAGGCGTGACTACTATTTTGCAAGGGTCTATGAATATCCCGATCACTACAGGGATAGGCCCTTCGAGGAGAAGGAGGACCTCCTGCTCAGGACGAGGGTGGCCCTGAGGAGGATGGGCGAGGAGGACGAGTCGATCATCGTCTTCTCCTTCTACCCCGACGTGATAACCATCAAGGAGGTCGGCGACCCCCTTCAGCTCGGTGAGTTCTTCGGCCTCGACGAGGCACCCCTGAAGGCGAGGGTGATCTTCGCCCAGGGGAGGCAGAACACGAACTACGCCATCAACCTCTACGCCTGCCACCCCTTCTTCATACAGGGTTACGGCTCCATGACGAACGGTGAGAACACCGCCTTCGTCCCCATAAGGGAGTTCCTCACAAGCAGGGGGTTCCACGGCTACGTGGGCTACAACAGCGACAGCGAGGTCTTTACCCACATACTCCACTATGTATGCAAGCGGCTCGGCCTCCCGCTGATCTACTACAAGGACGTCATCACACCCCTGAAGGAGTCGGAGATAGAGAGGAGGCCGGACAGCGAGGCGGTCAGGTTCCTGAAGGTCTCCCTCAGGCCGCTCTGTATCGACGGGCCGAACTGTGTGATAGGTTTCACGCCCGAGGGCACGTGCTTCATGGTCCAGGACTCGAAGAAGCTCAGACCGGGTGTGGTCGGCGGCGTGAAGGGGAAGGTCGCCCTCGTTTCCGAGGAGTGCGGCCTCGACAGGGCGGTGCCCGACAGGGACCGCTCGAGGGATGTATTCCCGATGAAGTACGACATGGTGATCGTGTCACCCCGTGGAGAGGAGGTGAAGGTATGGAACCAGCTGCGCGGCTGGACCACAATCATGAGCTGACACTGAAGGACTTCCCCTACATAGTCCAGTGGAGGGATGACAGGTGCAAACGCTGCGGCAGGTGCACCGCCGTCTGTCCCATGCTCTCCATAGAACCATCGGTGATCGTCCAGAGGGTCGTCCAGTCCGAGGGCCCGACGCCGGAGCCGAAGGCGGTGAGGCGCGTGGTGACGGTGATCAAACAGTCAACGGACATCAGCCGCTACTGCACGGGCTGTGCAACGTGTGCGCTCGTCTGTCCCAACGAGGCGATCGAGCCCGAGTACAATCCACGGCACAAGTTCCTCTTCCACAAGAACAGGGGGGGGCATCCCTTCAGGCGCGGCGGCAGGCGGAACGACCCCCGGCCGGGCACGCTGGACAGGCTGAAGTTCACCAGGATATCCATGCTTACAGACCCCGCCCTCGATGCAGGGAGGCACGAGTTCAGGATACGGACCTACCTGGGCAGGATCCTCCCGCCCGACGAGCTGCCCCTCAGGGTGGTGGACGGCAGGCTCGAGGTGGACAAGGCCTCGGGCAAGTTCATCCCTCCAGTGAGGGAGATCTACCCAGTGATGATAGGGAGCATGTCGATCGGAGCGCTCTCGCCCACCATGTGGGAGGGGCTTGCGATGGGTATCACCTACCTGAACGAGGTCGAGGGCATGCCTGTGGTGATGTGCTCCGGTGAGGGCGGGATGCCTCCGAGGCTGCTGAAGTCGAGGTTCATAAAGTACTTCATCCTCCAGATAGCCTCCGGGTATTTCGGCTGGGACGAGATCGTGAGGGCGATCCCCCAGATGGTGGAGGACCCCTGTGCGATCGAGATCAAATACGGCCAGGGTGCGAAGCCCGGTGACGGCGGACTCCTGATGGCCCACAAGGTGCTGAAGCTGATCGCCGAGATAAGGGGGGTCCCGATGGGTGTTGATCTGCCCTCACCGCCCACGCACCAGACGAAGTACTCCATCGAGGAGTCGGTGGCCAAGATGATCCAGTCCATGTACATGGCCTGGGGCTTCAGGGTACCCGTCTTCCCGAAGATCTCGGGCTCCAGGACGGCGAGGGCGGTCCTGAACAACCTGGTGAGGAACCCCTATGCTGCGGCACTCTCCATAGACGGTGAGGACGGCGGTACAGGGGCCGCCTACAACGTCTCGATGGACAAGATGGGCCATCCCATTGCATCGAACATCAGGGAGTGCTACCTCGACCTCGTGCGGCAGGGCAAACAGAACGAACTGCCCCTGATCGCTGCAGGCGGGGTGGGGAAGAAGGGCAACCTCGCTGCGAATGCAGCCGCCCTCTTCATGCTCGGCGCCTCGGCCGTCGCCGTAGGGAAGTACATCATGCAGGCGGCGGCGGGCTGCTTCGGCGACGAATACAACCGTTGCAATATCTGCAACATCGGTAGGTGCCCGAGGGGCATCACCACACAGGACCCGAAACTCTACCGGAGGCTCGATCCCGACAGGGTCGCGGAGCGGGTGGTGGAGGTCTTCAAGGCGGTGGATGTGGAGTTGAGGAAGATCTTTGCACCCATGGGGAGGAGCACGGAGCTCCCCATCGGGATGTCCGACGGGATCAGCGCGGACGACCCGGCCATCGCCGAACGGCTGGAGATAAGCTATGCCTGTTGAAATAGAGGCGTGACGAAGCCCGCCTTCGACGCTGGACGCCTCAGGATGCGGGCGGCGTAACCGTCACGGTTCAACGAATTCGGTATGAAGAAGGTCACGATCAGAGGAAACGTCGACGGCAGGAGGATCCCCTCAAGGGTACTTGAGGAGGAGATACAGGAGGCCGTGCGCCGGGGGGCGAGGGAGCTCCATGTGGTAGCGGACGGTCAACACGGCATCGGCGGCCGTATCTGGCCCAGGGGCGAGACGGTGCGGATAATCGTCGAGGGCCCGGTGGGTCAGCGTCTCGGGAGCATGGGGATGTTCGGCACCGAGATCCTCCTGAAGGGGAGCGGCTCCGATGACGTGGGCTGGCTCAACTGCGGTGCGAGGATAACGGTCCTCGGCGACGTCACCAACGGCGCCCACAACGCCGCCGCCCAGGGCGTCCTCTACGTCCAGGGAGGCGGAGGCGCCCGGTGTGATACGATGACCAAGCACAACCCGAGGTTCGACCCGCCCCAGTCATGGTACTTCAGGGACGTGGGCGACACCTTCGCCGAGTTCAAGGCGGGCGGGATCGCGGTGGTCTGCGGGGTGGAGCCGAGGAACCCGAAGAACGTACTCGGCTACAGGCCCTGCGTGGGCATGGTCGGAGGGGTGATCTACTTCCGGGGCCCCATCGAGGGCTACAGCGAGTCGGACGTGAAGCTCCTGGACCTCACCGATCAGGACTGGGAGTGGCTGAAGAGGAACATGAGGCCCTTCCTCGAGGCGATCGAGAGGTCCCCGTACTACGAGGAGCTCACAGCCTCTCCGGGTGAGTGGAAGAAGCTCATACCCTACACGGCCCAGGAGCGGGCGAAGAGGAAGCCCTTCAAGATGTCGATCCAGGAGTTCAGGGAGTCCCACTGGGAGCCGGGTGTGGGCAGGGGCGGTATATTCGCCGAGTACATCACCCACCCCCAGACGGTCCTCCCCTACGTCACCACCGGTGCCGACAGGAGGTACAGGCCTGTCTGGAACAACGACAAGTATGCACCGCCCTGCGAGTACAACTGTCCCTCGGGCATACCGACCCAGAGGCGTGCCCAGCTTATAAGGGAGGGGAGGCTCAGGGAGGCCCTCGACCTGATCATGCTCTACAGCCCGCTGCCTGCAACGGTCTGCGGCGAGATCTGTCCCAACCCCTGCATGGCGGCCTGCACCAGATCGATGGTGGATGAACCCCTCGACATCAAGGGCCTCGGCAGGGCGAGCCTCGATGCAAGGCCACCCCGGCCTGCAGAGAAGACCGGGAGGAAGGTGGCCGTGATCGGCGGCGGCCCGGGCGGGCTCTCCGCTGCATGGCAGCTCGTGCTCAAGGGTCACGAGGTGGACCTCTACGAGGCCGAGGAGAGGCTCGGCGGAAAGGTGGAGTACTTCATCCCCAGGGAGAGGCTCCCCCACGAGGTGCTCCAGGCGGAGCTGAAGAGGTTCGAGGCGATGGGTGTGAATATACACCTCGGCGTGAGGGTGGACAGGGCACGGTTCGACGAGATATACAGGAGCCACGACGCGGTGGTGGTCGCCTGCGGCGCCCACAGGCCGAGGAGGCTCGATCTGCCAGGTGCTGAGGATATGGTGACCGCCTATGACTTCCTGAAGGCGATCAACCTCGGCAGGCCACCGGAGCTGAAGGGCAAGAAGGTGGTGATCATAGGGGCCGGCAACGTGGGGATGGACGTCGCTGCCCAGGCGTTCCACGCCGGAGCAGAGGAGGTGACCGCCGTCGATATCCAGAAGCCGGCGGCGTTCGGCACGGAGTTGAGGATCGCCGAGTCGCTGGGGACGAAGATCGTCTGGCCCAGGTTCACCGAGAGGTACGCAAAGGAGGAGGGCCGCATATACTTCAAGGACGGCACCTCCCTGGAGGCCGACCTCGTCGTCGTATCCATAGGTGATTCACCGGTGACGGACTTCCTGCCACCTGCGGTCCACACCACCCGCGACGGCTGGATCGAGGCGGACGAGGCGGGTCACACCTCGGACCCGAAGGTCTTCGCCGTCGGCGACGCCACGGGCCTGGGCCTCGTCACCCATGCCATAGGCCACGGCAGGAGGGCTGCGGAGGCGATCCACGCCATGCTCACCGGAAGGTCATACCACAGGCCGGCCCCGAGGCCGGTCGTTCCGCTGGAGAGGATAAAGACCGCCTACTACGACGTCTGCCGCGGAGAGCCCTTCTCACCCCAGAACGAGGCTTCACGGTGTATGTCCTGTGCGGTCTGCAGGGACTGCCGCATGTGTGAGGCTACCTGCTACTACGGCGCGATCAGGAGGGAGGCCTACCAGGACGGCAGCTACGCCTATGTGGTGGATGACGACCTCTGCATAGGATGCGGGTTCTGTGCGGGCATCTGCCCCTGCGGCGTCTGGGAGATGGTGGAGAACGTCTGATCAGCCGAAGAGTTCCCTGATCTTCGCCTCGATATCGTCAGCCTCCATCAGGACCGTACCGACAAGGACCGCATCCACCCCCGCCCTCTCGAGGAGCTCCACGTCGCTCCTGGTCTCGATGCCGCTCTCGCTCACCACCGTCTTCCCCGCCGGTATATCCTTCAGGAGTTCAACGGTGGTTCGGAGATCGACGGTGAGGGTCTTCAGATCGCGGTTGTTTATCCCGATGATCGGTACATCGATGAGCAGGGCCGTATCGAGTTCCCTCCAGTGGTGGACCTCGAACAGGACGGCAAGGCCGATCTCACCGGCGAGGTGGTAGAGCTCTCCGGCCTGCGGCCTGGAGAGTGCTGCGGCGATCAGCAGGATCGCGTCCGCGCCCCAGGCCCTTGCCTCGTACACCTGGTACTCCTCGAATATGAAGTCTTTCCTGAGCAGGGGGAGGGAGGTGACCTCCTTGACCGCCGGGAGGTAATCGAGCCTCCCGGCGAAGAAGTCCTCCTCTGTGAGGACCGATATGGCCGAGGCACCGGCCCTCTCGTATACCGCGGCTATGCCCCGGGGATCGAACTCCTCCCTGATGAGGCCCTTCGACGGCGAGGTCTTCTTCAGCTCGGCGATGAGCCTCACCCCTTCGCCTTCAGCCCGCCTGAGGGCTGAGGGGAAGTCCCGCGGCGGAGGGGCGTTGCGTGCCCTCGACCTCACCTCCGGGAGGGGGCTCTTCGCCCTCCGCTCCTCAACCCTCGCCCTTTTCCGTCTGAGTATCTCCTCGAGTATGCCCATCCGGGTTTGGTGTGCCGGTCCCCTCCGTCACCCCGCCCTCCTGGTCGCCGGCTTTTCCGAACCGTCTCTGCCTCTTCCTCTCCTGCTTCTTCTGACGCATCAACTCCTTCTTCCTCTTCTGGCTCTTGTAGGCCCTTGCATTCTTTCCCAAGACCGCCTCCTTTCTTCAAACGTCTTAGTATACCACGGCTGACCGAGGGAGTGCATCCTCAAGCCGGATTTTCCTTCAGTCCTCTCGACCTGATATAATCTCACCTATGCGTGAGAAGGGGAGGATCGCGAGGTCTGCATCCCTCATATCGACGGCCACCGTGCTCAGCCGCATCCTCGGTTTCGTCAGGGATATGGTGATCGCCAGGTTCTTCGGTGCGACGGGACTCACGGACACCTTCTTCGTCGCCTTCCGCATACCGAACCTCCTGAGGGAGCTCCTCGCCGAGGGCTCGATGTCCTCCGCCTTCATCCCCGTCCTCACCCAGACGAAGACGGTGATGGGCGAGGGGGAGGCAGGGAGGCTGGTGAGGATAACCTTCACCTTCATACTCCTGACGGTGGGGGCCCTCTGCTTCTTCGGGATCGTCTTTGCACCGCTCATCGTCAGGGTGATCGCACCGGGCTTTAAAGACCCCGAGCAGCTCTCGACCACCGTTCTGCTGACGAGGGTGATGTTCCCCTTCCTGTTGTTTGCCAGCCTCTCGGCCCTGGTCATGGGTGCGTTGAACGTAAAGAGGGTCTTCTTCGTCCCCGCCCTTGCATCTGCATGGTTCAATGTGGCGATCATCGCCGCCACGGTGCTGCTGTACCCCCTCCTGGACCGTCCGGTCCTCGCCCTCGCCGTCGGCGTCACCCTCGGGGGGGGCATCCAGTTCGCCACCCAGGTGCCGTCCTTCCTGAGGAAGGGGTACCGCTTCGGGTTCGATACCGGGTTCGGACACGAGGGGTTGAGGAGGATGGGCAGGCTGGTCCTTCCCACCACACTCGGCCTCGCAGTGGCGCAGGTCAATATATTCGTGAGCACCATACTCGCCTCCTTCCTCTCCCACGGGAGTATCACCTACCTGTACTATGCGATGAGGCTCATCCAGTTTCCCGTCGGCGTCTTCGGCGTGGCCATGGGCACGGCGGCCCTCCCCGCACTCGCTGAGCATGCCGCAAGGGGTGACATGGAGTCCCTGAGGAAGGACTTCTCCTTCTCCCTGAGGCTACTCTTCTTCATGGCCCTCCCCTCGATGGTGGGGCTCATCGCCCTAAGGTTTCCGATCGTCAACCTCCTCTTCCAGAGGGGGGAGTTCGACCTGGCAGCCACTGAGGGTACCGCCTTCGCCCTCGCCTTCTACGCCCTTGGTATCTGGTCGATAGTCGGCGTGAGGGTCGTGGTGGCGGCCTTCTACTCGATGCAGGATACGCGCACCCCTGTGAAGGTCGCCCTCCTGGCGCTGGTGACCAACATAGCCTTCAGCCTCCTGTTGATGGGCCCGCTCGGTCACGGCGGGCTCGCCCTCGCCAACTCGGTATCATCGGGCGTCAACTTCTCCATCCTCTTCTACCTCCTCCGAAGGAGGCTCGGTACACTGGAGGGGAGGCGGATACTCGTCTCCTTCCTGAAGACCCTCGCCGCCTCCGTCGTAATGGGGGTGGCGGCGTGGTCGGTGCTCCACGGCGGTCTCTGGGAGACGAGCGGTGAGTCCCTCAGGAAGGCCCTCTACCTCGGCGGGACCATGCTCCTCTCGGCAGGGGTTTACCTCGCGGCGGCCGCGGTGCTCGGGAGCGACGAGCTCAGGACCGTGCTCGGCTTCTTCAGAAGGGGCCGGAGGGGGCGATGAGTGCATCCCCGGGGAAGCTGTCGGAATGCCCCCGGTTTTTTGTATAATACCCGGGGGATCGACCATGCTGGAGAAGACCTTTTACGGTAACACGCTGGAGCAATGGCTGATCGCGCTGCTGGTGGCTGCTGTGGTGATGGTCGGCCTGAGGATCATCAAGGGGGTGGTCTCCAGCAGGCTGAGGGCCTTTGCGGAGAAGACCTCCACCCGCCTGGACGACTTCTTCTCCGATCTCCTCCACAGGGTGAAGCCCTTCTTCCTCCTCGCCGTGGCGCTCTATGCAGGGTCCCTCTTCCTCACCCTGCCCGATGACGTGGCGGGGGTCATCAGGAGCCTGATGATCGTGGCCCTGCTGCTGCAGGGAGCCCTGTGGGGCACGGGGGTCATATCCTTCTGGATCAACCGTTACAAGGAGCAGAAGCTCAAGGAGGAGGATGCAGCCACGGCGACCACCTTCTCTGCCCTGGGCTTCATCCTCAGGCTGGTGCTCTGGACGATCATCCTCCTGCTCGCCCTCGACAACCTCGGTGTGAACATCACGACCCTCGTCGCCGGTCTCGGTGTGGGGGGCGTGGCCGTCGCCCTCGCGGTCCAGAACATCCTCGGCGACCTCTTCGCATCCCTGTCCAT
This sequence comes from Nitrospirota bacterium, assembly GCA_015492515.1. Classification (GTDB taxonomy): domain Bacteria; phylum Nitrospirota; class Thermodesulfovibrionia; order Thermodesulfovibrionales; family JdFR-85; genus S146-64. The sequence continues at coordinate 6,444 of WGEZ01000055.1, read as the reverse complement.
CGTGATCGACAAGCCCTTCGTTATGGGCGACTTCATAATCGTGGACGAGTACCTCGGCACCGTGGAGCATATCGGCCTGAAGACGACGCGTATCAGGAGCCTCTCGGGCGAGCAGCTCGTCTTCTCCAACAACGACCTGCTCCAGAGCAGGATCAGGAACTTCAAGAGGATGTACGAACGGAGGGTGGTCTTCTCCCTCGGGGTCGTCTACCAGACTCCTGCCGAGAAGCTCGCCGCCATCCCCGGGATCATCCGCGAGATCGTGGAGTCTCAGGAGCTGACACGTTTCGACAGGTCCCATTTCAAGGAGTACGGCGACTTCTCCCTCAACTTCGAGACCGTCTACTGGGTGAAGGTGCCTGACTACAACACCTACATGGATATCCACCAGGCGATCAACCTCGAGATATTCAGGAGGTTCGAGAAGGAGGGCATCCAGTTCGCCTATCCCACACAGACGCTCTTCATCACCGGGGAAGAGGGCTGAACCCCCGCCGCTGATGATATGGTACGCATCAGGCAGATACGGGCGAAGAGCATCCTGTCGAGGTCGAAGGTCTATGAGTACACCCTCAACCCCTATGTGGGTTGCGAGCACGGGTGCGTCTACTGCTATGCCAGGTTCATGAAGCGGTTCACCGGCCACAGGGAGGGGTGGGGCGGGTTCGTGGACGTGAAGATCAACGCCCCTGAGCTGCTGGCCGCGGAGATAAGGAGAAAGAAGGTCGGGAGGGTGTGGATGAGCGGTGTCTGCGATCCCTATCAGCCCGTTGAGGAGACCTACGGGCTGACGAGGAGATGCCTCGAGATCCTCCTGGGAAACGGCTGGCCCGTGACGGTCCAGACCAAGTCCCCCCTTGTGCTCCGTGACCTGGACCTCCTGAAGGGGTCAGAGACGGTCGAGGTCGGCTTCACCATCACCACCGCCGACGAACGGATAAGGGAGATCTTCGAACCCGGTGCCCCTGCCGTGGAGGAGAGGCTCCGGGCCCTGAGCAGGCTCCGCTCCGAAGGGGTGGAGACCTTCGTCATGATCGCACCCCTCCTGCCCGGCGCGGGGGACCTGGTGCAGAGGCTGAAGGGGAGGGTGGAATATGTGCTCATCGACAGGATGAACTACCACTATGCAGACCGTGTCTACAGGAGGCACGCTCTGGAGTGGGCGATGGGTGACGCCTTCTTCCGCGGGACGGCTGAGAGGTTGAAGAGGGCCTTCCAGAAAGAAGGGATCCCCTGTCAGGTGCTGTTCTGATGCATCGCCGATGTGACCGCTCTGCCTCCCTCTCCTTTGACAGCAGCGGCGGCAGGATCAGCCTATGCGGCGGGTAAGGTGAAGAAGAAGGTGGTCCCCCTGCCCTGTTCCGACTCCGCCCAGATACGTCCTCCGTGGCGCTCCACTATCTTCCGGCAGATCGCCAGGCCGATCCCCGAGCCGGGGTTCCTTTCGTCATGCACACGCTGGAAGATATCGAAGATCCGTCCCTCATCTCCGGGAGGGATGCCTACACCGTTGTCCCTCACCGAGAAGAGCCAGCCCCTCCCTCTGCGCACGGCCGAGATGTGCACCCTGGGGCTTTCTTCGCCGCGGAACTTGATCGCGTTCCCGATCAGGTTCTGCAGCAGCTGCGTCAGCTGGGTGCGGTCCGCCGTCACAAGGGGCAGGGTGTCGTGGGTGACCACGGCGCCGCTCTCCTCGACGAGGGCCCTCAGGTTGGCGAGCGTCTGCTTCAGGACCTCTCCGCTCTCCGTCGGTTCGAGGTGCAGCTCCCTGTCCACGAGGGCATACTCCAGGAGGTTGCCGATCAGTGACCCCATCCTCGACGTCACGTCAAGGGCGTCGGCGATGAAGCGCTCGGCCTCGGGATCGAGCCTCCCCCTGATCCGGCGCATCAGGAGCCTCAGGTAGCTTGCCACCGTGACCAGCGGGGCCCTCAGGTCGTGGGAGACGACATAGGCGAACTGCTCCAGCTCCCGGTTCCTCCTCTCGAGCTCTTCCGCAAGGGTCCTCAGCTTCTCCTCGGCCTCCTTACGCTCCGTTATGTCGCGGGTGACGCTGATGATGCACCTCTCCTCTCCGAGGTGGATCACCTCCGCGGACCGGAGCATGACCCGGATCTCTCCGGATTTCATCCTGAATCTCGCCTCATGGTCACGGATCACCCCCTCCCTGCGGAGCACCTCCACCATTGCCGCCCTCTCACCGGGGTCCACCCAGATCCCCAGCTCGATCGCCGTCCTGCCTATCACCTCTTCCCTCGCGTACCCGGTGATCCTGAGGAAGGCGTCGTTGACGTCGATGAACCGTCCGTCCTCGAGGGTGGATATCACTATCCAGTCCGGACTGAAACGGAACACCTTGGTGAACATCTCCTCCGACAGCCGGAGCGCCCCCTCCGCATCCGCCGGTCTTGCTCTCGACTCCCCTCTCATAATTCCATTATAACCATCGGCAGACAGACCTGTACACCGGGAGGGGCTCTGAGCAGCCGAGTTGTTGACTTTTCAAAGGTGCATCGTGGAATATATCGGAAAAACCGAGGGAGGTGCAGGGGATGGCAAAGGCAAGGAGAGTCAAGGAGCTCAGCTTCGTTATGCCCAACAGGCAGGGGCTTCTTTCAGAGGTCACCGCAGCGCTCTCGTCTGCAAAGGTGAACATCACCTCCATATGCGCCTTCGAGATGGATAACAGCGCCTGTTTCATGCTCACCACGGACAGTGCCGCAAAGGCCAGGAGGGCGATCTCCGCACTCGGCGCGGAGATCGAGTCAGAGGACGTCGTGGCTGTGGAGATGCCGAACAGGGTGGGAGAGCTCCGGAAGGTGGCGGAGAGGATCGCTGCTGCAGGCATAAACGTCTACTACATGTACGGCACCACGGGGACGGGCGGGAGATCGACCTGCCTCTTCAAGACCTCCGATGACAGGAAGGCGATCAGGGTGATCAACAAGTGATGAGGACAATCAGGACCGACAGGGAGCTTCAACGATTCCTGGCCCTCCTGAGAGAGCGTGGAGGCGGCGCAGCCGGGGAGGTCGTGGAGGTCGTCTCCGGCATCCTCTCGGACGTGAGGGCCCGCGGCGACGAGGCGGTGAGGGAGTATACCCAAAGGTACGACGGTTTCAGGCCCGGGAGGTTCGCGATCCCTGCAGAGGAGATAAGGCGGCATGCCGGGGCCGTTGAGCCCGGGGTGCTCAAGGCCCTGAAGAAGGCTTCCGACAGGATCAGGCGGTTCCATCAGAGGCAGCGGGAGGACCCCCTGATGTACAGGGAGGCCGGGGTGCTGCTGGGGCAGCTCGTCCGCCCCCTGGAGCGTGTGGGGGTGTACGTACCGGGAGGCACCGCAGCCTACCCCTCCACGGTGCTGATGAACGTGATCCCCGCTCAGGTGGCGGGTGTGCAGGAGATAGCCCTCTGTGTGCCCACCCCTGATGGGGAGGTGAACCCCTACGTGATGGCCGCCGTGGACCTCCTCGGTGTGAGGGAGGTCTACAGGATCGGCGGTGCACAGGCGATCGCGGCGATGGCCTATGGAACGGAGAGCATCAAGAGGGTGGACAAGATCGTCGGGCCGGGCAACATCTACGTGGCCGTCGCCAAGAGGATGGTCTTCGGAGAGGTGGATATAGACATGATAGCCGGGCCGAGCGAGGTGCTCGTCATCGCCGACAGGAAGGCCCCGGTGGAGTTCGTGGCCTCGGATCTGCTGAGTCAGGCCGAGCACGACGAGCTCGCCTCCTCTGTGCTGGTCACCACATCGTTCCGCCTCGCCTCGGCGGTGAGGGCGGAGCTGAAGAGGCAGCTGAAGGGGCTGAGCCGGAGGGATCGGGCCCTCTCTTCCCTGAGCAACTACGGTGCCGTAATCATAACGAAGACCCTGAAGAGGGCCGTCGAGGTGGCGAACGCCATCGCTCCCGAGCACCTCGAGATAATGACGGAGAGGCCGGAGAGGCTTCTACCCCTGGTCAGGAATGCAGGGGCCGTCTTCCTCGGCAAGTGGACCCCTGAGCCGCTCGGTGATTATGCGGCCGGGCCGAACCATACGCTGCCCACAGGGGGGACGGCGCGCTTCTTCTCACCCCTCGGTGTTTATGACTTCGTCAAGAGGACAAGCATCCTGAGGTTCAGCAGGCAGGCCTTCCGAAGACTCTCCGGTGTGGTGGAGACCCTGTCGGAGATCGAGGGGCTCCAGGCCCACGGCAATACGGTGAGGATCAGGAGGGGGGCTGCATGATTAAATGAGGGGATCGGTAAAAAAAAAGAGATCACTCCCGCCCTTCTGAGCTACGGCCTCATACTCCTGCTGCTCTTCCTCCATGAGGTCGCCCGGCTCCACTCCATCCGCTATCTCATACCGTTTCTGCTCATCCTCTTCCCCCTGGCCAGGGGGTGGCGCATCCGGTTCTCCCTCGCTCCCGAGGGCCTCGTCGGGAGTGTGGGTGCTGCTGCAGTGATCATAGCGCCGCTCCTTGCGGTCCTTCTCCTCCTGAAGGGGGGGCCGGAGATACCTGCCGGCAGGCTCCTCCTCATCCACCTCCTTGCCGTCTCCCTGCCTGAGGAGGTCTACTTCAGGGGATACCTCCAGGAGGTGGCGGGCAACAACTACACCGGCGTGGTGATCGTCAGCCTCCTCTTCGCCTTCATGCACCTGCCGAGGTTCCTCTCCAGCGGTGATCCCTCGGCGCTTCTCACATTCTTCCCCTCCCTTCTGCTGGGCTGGCTCTACATGAGGAAGGGGAACCTCCTCCATCCCGTCGTCCTGCACTACCTCATGAACATCCTCTTCATCAGCTACTTCTGACCCACTGGACGGCCTCCTCAGGGCTCACCCTGTAGGGCGGAGAAGGGATCTTCGCGGGCCACCCCACGGGGACTATGGCCACCGGCCTCAGGTTTCCCGGGAGGTCCAGGACCTCTGAGACGGCATCTTCATGGAATGCACCGACCCAGACGGAGCCGAGCCCCATCTCATGGGCGACGAGCATCATGCACATGATGCTGCAGGCCACGTCCTGAATGCAGTAGAGCTCCAACCCCCTCAAGCCGTACCTTGTGGTGATCCTGCTGTCCGTACAGCCGACGATCACAAGCGGCGCCCTCGCGATGAAGGACTGGTTCAGCGCGGCCCTGACGATGGCTTCCTTCACGTCCCTGTCGGTGACGAAGTAGAACTTCCTGGACTGGAGATTTCCGGCGCTGGGCGCCCAGATGAGCGCCTGGATCAGCCTCTCCGTCATCTCCTCGGGGATCTCCCTGTCCTGAAACCTCCTGACGCTCCTCCTGCCCTTGACCGCCTCGAAGACGTCCATGGTTGTTACCCCCTTTCGATACCCCGGGAAGGGCCTCTCTCCTCCGAGGGGAGGAGGCAGGATCAGCCCCCTACCGCTATACCTTCTCTCTGCCAGAGCCGGAGCTGTTCGTCCACGAGCCTCCTGATCTCCTCCATACCCCGCCTCCGCGCCCTCTTCAACCCCGAGATCGCGGCTGCGATCTCTTCCGCCAGCGCCTCCCGCACCTTGACCATCAGGGCGGAGGCCTCTTCGATGACCACACCCTCCCTCTCGATCCCTCTCCTGAAGGCACGGAGGTGGTCTGAGATCCTGGTGATGGATTCCATGGCCCTCGCTCCATCCTTTGAGAAGTGCCTCTTCTCCGTCTCGCCGAGGGCGAGGCCCTTGATGAACTGTTCAGCGAGCAGGAGGTTGTCGTCGATGTGCCTCTTCAGACCCTCCAGGGTCTCGGGATACTCCATCCGGGGCAGGCGGACGACGCCGTCACCGGAGTCGACCCCTGCAAGGGTTATCCAGAGGTGGAGGAGGTTGCCCATCACCTCCCTCGCCGTCTCCTTCGAGTCGAAGAACGGGCGTTCGTCACCGAAGATCACGGCGAAGCATTCCGAAGGCGTGGTCATCTGGGGTGCTGCATGGACTCCGTACATCAGCCCGTATACCGCCGGGATGGGGATCTTCGCCCCCGCCCTCCTGAGGTGCTCCTCCATCATCCCGTCGCCGCAGTACCTCTCGGGGATGAAGCTCATCCTTCGACCTCCCGGCTGCTGCCGGACCGGTGGTGCACACCTATCGCCATCGTCTCCCTGTACCCTCCCATGGATAATTTTATATCCCTCCGGCCGTTATGTCAACAACCGTAAGGCCTGTTGTGGAAGAAGGGTTGCCCGGTTTCGGCCCCTCCCCGGAGGGGGTACCGATCTCAGGAGGGGGTTTCCGTGTCTGGATGAGCGGGCATTGAATTTGTTTATGGATATATTGAATAATAAAGTCTAAAGCTAAGAAGAAGGGGCTCCTTCCCTGAACGGAAGGTTTGACCGTTGCTCCTTGCATCGGGAGCGGAGAGATTTATGAGGATTCAAGGGGTCGAGGTGCTGATTGCGATGAAACCCAGGGGACGGCCTTCGGGTCTGCCCGTGGAGCAGACCCTCTCCTGCGG
>WGEZ01000054.1 GCA_015492515.1 Nitrospirota bacterium | reverse complement strand
TGTCTGCACCTATCGCGTACCGGCTCACTGACATCCTGTGATTCCCCTCGAGGGGGACAGAGGGACATACACAAATAAAAATATTAACATAATCCCTCCGGAGAGTGCAAAGTGCCACCCCTGCGGGGCCTTCTTCACCGTCGTTGATGTCCCGTCCGGGGTGAAGGGCCCTCTACATGTAATCAGCGGCGCCCGGCTTCGCAGCCCCGGCGGCCGTGCCGACCGCCCCGGCCTTGATCGTCATCGGCACCCGCTGGTTGCATCGATGCCATAGCCCTATTGTAATTCGGCCGAAGGGTCTTAGGCAAGCCGCTGATTTTTTGTTTGACAAAGATCGCGCTGTTGATGTATATAAAATAGCCATGCCAGGTAGCTATCTGCCGACGGCTTACATGCCTGTAGTGTTGTTCCTGCTGATAGCGGCGGCCTTCGGCCTCGGTGCCCTGATGATGGGCGGCCTCTTCAGGCTGAGGAGGCCCTACCCGGAGAAGCTGATGCCCTACGAGTCGGGCATCGACCCGGTGGGCGAGCCGAGGCAGAGGTTTTCCGTGAGGTTCTATGTGATCGCCATGCTGTTCGTTGTCTTCGATGTGGAGGCTGTGTTCATGTATCCCTGGGCGGTTGTATTCGACAGGATAGGGCTGTACGCCTTTGTAGAGATGCTCATCTTCATCTTCGTGCTTCTTGTGGGGTATCTGTATGCCTGGAAGAAGGAGGCCTTCAGGTGGGAGTGAGTGCTGGTTGAGGCCCCCGGAGGAAGGGTCCGCTCCGGGGAAGAGACGTTTCAAGCATCCCGCTCAGGGGGTATCCCGCGGGCATCCCTGAAACTTGCATCTCAGGCCGCGAATCCTGGAAAATAAGAGGCTATGACGGACGACCGGAGAGCGGAGACAGGACGGAGAGGATTGACCATCGACACCGCGACGGCCCTCGTCGAGGTGGAGGACGGGGTGATGATCATTCCAGGAGCCAACACCATAATCACCACCCTGGACAAGATCATCAACTGGGGCCGTGCCTCCTCCCTCTGGCCGGTCACCTTCGGGCTCGCCTGCTGCGCCATAGAGATGATGACCACGGGTTCGAGCCACTACGACCTTGACCGTCTGGGGATCATCTTCAGGGGCTCGCCGCGGCAGGCGGACTTCATGATCGTCGCCGGCACGGTGACCAAGAAGATGGCCTCCGTCGTCAGGAGGGTCTATGACCAGATGCCCGAGCCGAGGTATGTGATCGCCATGGGCAGCTGTGCCTGTTCAGGCAACATCTACCGTTCCTACAGTGTTGTGCAGGGCTGTGACAGCTTCCTGCCCGTCGATGTGTATGTGCCCGGCTGTCCTCCGAGGCCCGAGGCGTTGATGCACGGGATCGTGAAACTCCAGGAGAAGATCAGGAAGGAGCACCTGCGTTGGAGCCGCTGGAGATAGCCGAGAGGATCAGGGAGAGGTTCCCCGAGGAGGTGAGAGGCGTCGTCGAGTTCAGGGGACAGGTCTCGGTGCTGATAAGGAAGGAGAGGCTCCTGGAGATATGCCGCTTCCTTCACGACGAACCAGCCCTCGCCTTCGACTACCTGAAAGACCTCTGCGGTGTTGACTACCTGGGCAGGAGGCCCGTCAGGTTCGAGGTCGTCTATACCCTCTACTCGATGAAGCACAGGCACATGGTCCGCCTGAAGGCCGAGGTCGGAGAGGATGACCCTTCGGTGGAGAGCGTCGTCCCGGTATGGGCTGGCGCCAACTGGCACGAGAGGGAGTGCTACGATATGTTCGGCATAGTCTTCAACAATCATCCCGACCTCAGAAGGATCCTGATGCCCGAGGACTGGGAGGGATACCCGATGAGGAAGGACTATCCCGCGGAGGGGCCTGAGAAGGAGTGGCAGGGATTCCGGAAGGTGCTGGAGAAGGCGGAGAGGCTGAAGGAGTTCACGTGGAAAGGGTAGAGAAGCCTCTGCAGACCAGGGAGCTCACCGTCAGCATGGGGCCCCAGCACCCCTCCACCCACGGGGTGCTCAGGCTCGTCCTCGAGCTCGACGGCGAGACGGTGATGAAATGCACCCCCTATGTCGGATACCTCCACAGGGGAACGGAGAAGCTCGCCGAGGGGATGACCTATCTGCAGGCCCTCCCGCTCACCGACAGGCTCGACTACATATCCTCCATGGCGAACAACGTGGGTTACTGCCTCGCCGTGGAGAGGCTCTTCGGGATAGAGGCACCGGAGAGGGCCAGGTTCATCAGGACGATGGTCTGCGAGATGACGCGCATCAGCAGCCACATCATATGGATCGCCACCCACGCCCTCGACCTCGGCGCGATGACCGTCTTCCTCTACTCCTTCAGGGAGAGGGAGTGGATACTCGACCTCTTCGAGATGCTCTGCGGTGCAAGGCTTACGGTGAGCTACCCCAGGATCGGCGGGGTGAGGAACGACGTCTCCCCGGAGTTCCTCGACAGCCTCTACACGTTCACCGAGGAGTTCCCGAAGAGGATAGAGGAGTACGAGACCCTCATCGACAAGAACCGCATCTGGCTGAGGAGGACGAAGGGGATAGGCGTCATATCTGCGGAGGAGGCGATCAACTGGGGCCTGAGCGGACCCGTCCTGAGGGGCTCTGGAGTCAACTACGACGTGAGGAAGCGATTCCCCTACGACGCCTACGACAGGGTGGAATTCGACGTCCCCCTGGGCAGGAACGGCGACGTCTACGACAGATACCGCTGCAGGATGGAGGAGATGAGGCAGTCCGCGAGGATCATAAGGCAGTGCATAGAGCAGCTGCCGGCAGGACCGATAATGACGCCGGACGCTCCAAAGTTCACGCTGCCGCCGAAGGAGAAGGTCCTGGCGGACATGGAGTCCATGATACACCACTTCGTCCTCATCACGAAGGGACCGATGGCCGCTCCCGAGGGAGAGATCTATGTCGCCACAGAGGTCCCGAAGGGTGAGCTCGGCTTCTACATCGTCAGCGACGGCACGGGAAAGCCCTACAGGATGCGGGTGAGGGCGCCGTCCTTTGTTCATGCCTCGGTGCTTCCAAAGCTCTGCGAGGGCGGCCTCGTGGCCGACGTGATCGCAAACATCGGAACGATAGACATCGTGTTAGGCGAGTGTGACCGGTGAGCCGTCGTTGTACGTTATACGAGAATAGGGGAAGACGTATCCTCGTATGACCACCTGTGAGGGATCGTGAAGATACAGGAGGAGATAAAGGGCTATCTTGAGCGTTACCCCGACAGACGGGGCGCCCTCCTTCCCGCCCTGTACATCGCCCAGAGGAAGGCGGGCTGGCTGAGTCAGGAGGCCCTGGAGGCGGTCTCGGAGGCCCTGGACCTTCCGAAGGCCACCGTCAGGGGCGTGGCCACCTTCTACGCCATGTACAGGCAGAGGCCCATGGGCCGCCACCTGATCCAGCTCTGTACGAACGTGGCCTGTATGATCTTCGGCGCTGAAAGGCTCGTTGACCTGCTCAAGGAGAGATACGGCCTCGAGCCGGGCGGCACGACCGATGACGGGAGGTTCTCCCTGGTGATAATGGAGTGCATAGGGGCCTGCGACAGGGCGCCCGCAATGCTCGTGGACACCGACTTCCACCCCGGCCTCACGGAGGAGAAGATAGAGTCCATACTCGAGGGTTATGAATGAGGCGACCAATGAATGAAGACCGTTCATGCGACTGAGCTCATGGAAAAGGTCCTGCTGAAAAACATCGAGAGTCCGAACTCGACACACATCGAGGAGTATCGGAGGGTCGGCGGATACAGGGCCATCGAGAAGGCCCTCAGGATGCCTCCCCAGCAGATCATAGCCGAGGTGAAGAGCTCGGGCCTCAGGGGGAGAGGAGGTGCCGGTTTTCCGACGGGCATGAAGTGGGACTTCGCATCCAGGGACCCGAAGTTCCCGAAGTTCCTCATCTGCAATGCCGACGAGGGTGAACCAGGGACCTTCAAGGACAGGCCGATACTGGAGAGGAACCCCCATCTGCTCATCGAGGGGATGGTCATCTCAGCCCACGCACTCCGGTCCGAGAGGGGATACATCTATCTCAGAGGAGAGTACCCCTACGCCAAGGTCGTGCTCGAGAAGGCCATCGAGGAGGCCTACGAGGCCGGGTTCCTCGGGGAGAGGATACTCGGAGGGGATTTCGGCTTTCACCTGAGTGTTCATCAGGGTGCAGGGGCCTATATCTGCGGAGAGGAGACGGCGCTGATAGAGTCCATAGAGGGCAAGAGGGGTCAGCCGAGGATCAAGCCCCCTTTCCCCGTCAACGTCGGCGCCTGGGGGATGCCCACTGTGGTGAACAACGTCGAGACCCTGGCCAACATACCCTTCATCGTGGAGATAGGAGGTGAGGAGTACTCCAGGATCGGCAACCCCGATTGTCCGGGTCCGAAGCTCTTCTCCGTGAGCTGCTGCGTCGAGAGGCCGGGGGTCTACGAGCTGCCGATGGGGACACCGCTGAAGGAGATAATATACGACCATGCCGGCGGGATCAAGGGCGGCGGGAGGCTGAAGGCGGTGATCCCCGGGGGTATCTCCACCCCTGTGCTGACACCGGAGAAGATCGACTGCCCCATGGACTTCGTCAGCCTCCCGAAGTACGGCAGCATGCTCGGCTCCGGGGCGGTGATGGTCTTCGACGAGAGGGTCTGCATGGTGAAGGTCTGCTGGAGGGCGATGAGGTTCTTCGAGCACGAGTCCTGCGGAAAGTGCACCCCCTGCCGGGAAGGCACGGGCTGGCTGAGGAACATCCTCGAACGTATGGAGACAGGCAACGGATGGAAGGGCGATCTCGAGCTCCTGAGGGACATCGCCTCGAGCATGGCGGGGAAGACCTTCTGTCCCCTCGGCGACGGCGCGGCAGGGGTGGTCCTCGCCTTTATAAAAGATTTTTCAGAGGAGTTCGAGTATCATATCGAGAATAAGCGGTGCATGGTCACGGGGTAGTCAGGAGATGTCATTTGCCTGCGGCGTGATATGTTTACGTCAGTCGGAGCGACTTCTATGGACCGCAAATGACGGGAGCGACACGATGACCGTATTCGACGCTGATGCTTGTAAGACGGCCGGTGAGGTCGGGTGATGATCAAACTGACCATAGACGGAAGAGAGGTTGAGCTCGAACGACCCGTGACGGTCCTTGAGGCTGCAAAGCGGGTCGGCGTCACGATCCCCACCCTCTGTTACTTTGAGGGGCTGCCGAACTTCGGGGGCTGTAGGCTCTGCCTCGTGGAGGTGGAGAGGCTTCCGAAGCTCCAGACCTCATGCACCCTCATGGCTTCCGACGGGATGGTCGTCAGGACGGAGACCGAACAGATCAGGGCGGCGAGGCGGGCGATGCTCGAGTTCCTCCTCATCAACCATCCCCTGGACTGTCCTTACTGCGACAAGGCCGGTGAGTGCACCCTCCAGGACCTCGTCGCAAGGTACGGTCCCGAGGCAGGGCGCTTTGCAGAGGGGAAGAGGAAGCATCCCGAGAGCCTCGACGACCCCATCATCGTCAGGAATATGGAGCGCTGTGTGCTCTGCACGAGGTGCGTCCGGATGTGTGAGGACCTCCAGGGCGCATACGCCATCTCCGTGAGCGGCAGGGGAGGGCATTCCCTCATCGAGCCCTTCTCAGGCGGCAGATACGATTGCGAGTACTGCGGAAACTGCCTCACCGTCTGTCCCGTCGGCGCCATCATGTCCAGGCTCCACAGACACAGCTACAGGCCATGGTTCGTGGAGAGGGAGGTGGAGACCGTATGCGGCTACTGCGGGGTGGGGTGCAGCATGGTGCTTCAGGTGAGGGAGGACTCCATAGTCAGGACCATCCCCAGGTTCGGCCTCGGTCTGAACAACGGGCTCCTCTGCGTCAGGGGGAGGTTCGGCTACGACGCAGTCGACGGAGAGGGTCGGCTCACGACACCGCTGATCAGGGTGGAGGGGAGGCTGGAGCCCGTGGGCTGGGAGGAGGCCCTCGCCTTCGTGGCCTCACGCCTCGGGGAGATAAAGGACAGCCACGGCGGCAGGGCCGTGGGAGCCATTGCCTCAGGAAGGTGCACGAATGAAGACAACTACATGCTGCAGAAGCTCATGAGGTTCGTCATCGGTTCGAACAACATCGATTCAGCGGCGAGGTTCCACTATGCGCCTGCAGAGGCCTTTCTGGAGAGCGTCTTCGGTCAGGGCATCACCGCCAACCTGATCCCCGGTATAGCCGACTCCGACGGCGTCTTCGTCACCGGCGGCGACCCCACTGCCATCAACCCCGTGCTCGGTCTTCAGGTGAGGGCGGCCCGGCGGAGCGGCGGCAAGGTGATAGTCCTCGGGCCTCCCGGAGGGCTCAAGAGGTTCGTGGACCACGAGCTTGTCCCCATGCCTTACTCGGACGAGGTCGTTCTGTCCGCCATCGTGGGCGGGCTGATGGAGGCCGGGAGGTCAAGCGGTGAGAACAGGGCGGTGGAGGAGAGGCTGAAGGAGCTCAGGCTCCCCTCGGAGGAAGAGCTCAGCGCTGCAGGCATAGGGCCTGAGGCCCTTGCGAGGGCGGTGGATGACCTCCTGAAGATGACCAACCCTGTGGTGATCCTCGGTCCTGAGATCATGGATGGCGCAAGGGCGTCGAAGCGGCTCTTCCTGGTCGGTGCCGTGGCCTACCTGATGAATGCAAGGATCTACCTCCTCTCGGAGAGGCCGAACTACCAGGGGGTGATGGACATGGGCTGCGTGCCCGACCTCCTTCCAGGCGGAGGACCCATCGGGCTGGAGATGCTCAGAGACAGGATAGAGGCCGTCCTCGGTCTGAGGGTGCCCGAAGAAGGAGGCCTCACCCTCTTCGAGATGGTGGATGAGGCGGAGAGGGGAGGGCTCAGGGCCCTCTATGTGATGGGTGAGGACCTCCTCTTCAGCCTTCCTGACAGGGCAAGGGTCCAGAGGGCCCTCGGCAGGCTCGACCTCCTCGTGGTGCAGGACATCTACCTCACCGAGACCGCTGCGATGGCTGACGTGGTGCTGCCTGCTGCTGCATGGTCGGAGAAGGACGGGACGTTCACAAACCTCGAGCGGAGGGTGCAGCTCCTCAGGAGGGGGAGGTACCCGAGGGCCGGCAGGGAGGACTGGAGGATCATCGCTGACATCGGAGGCAGGCTCGGCATGGAGAAGACCTACCGGAGCGCCGAGGAGGTCTGGGAAGAGGTGACCCATGCATCCCCGCTCCATGCAGGGCTCGGTTATTCGGAGATCGCCGGAGGCGGGGCGGTCTGGCCTTACCACAGCGAGCCCCTGAAAGGGACGGAGGCCGGTTTCGCTGTCCAGGGGCTTGGAGAACTCCCCGGGGTCGAGGCGCCCGGCGGACCATACCTCATGCCCGAAAGACCCCTCTTCCATTCAGGCACCCTCAGCAGGCGGTCCAGGGCACTTCTCAGCATCCATCCGGAGCCCTATCTGGTGATCCCCCCCTCCCTCTCCGAGGAGCTGGGGGTCACCGACGGCGGAAGGGTGAGGGTGGTCGGTGCAAAGGGGACGATGGTGCTGAAGGTGAGGATCGATCCCGACCAGAGGGAGGGTACGGTCCTGCTGTCCAACACCTTCGAGGGTGCAAACTTCGCGGGGCTCGTTGGGTTCACCGCCGATCCCGTCACCGGATGCCTGACGATCGAAGACAACACCGTAAGGCTGGAGAGGGTGGATGATGAAGCTCTTTGAGCTGCTCATACAGCCGGGAAGCTTCGATATCCTTCTGGATATACTGGTCGTCGTCCTGAAGATCGCCGTGGTCATCGCGGTGGTGATGTTGCACGTAGCCTATGCAACCTACTTCGAGCGGAAGGTGATAGGGCACATGCAGGTGAGGATGGGACCGAGGGAGGTCGGCCCTCACGGCCTGCTTCAGCCCGTGGCGGACATGTTGAAGCTCTTCTTCAAGGAGGACATCATCCCCGCCAGGGCGGACAAGCCGGTCTTCTACCTTGCACCGGTGATCTCCCTGATGGCGGCCCTTTCATCCCTCGCGGTGATACCCTTCTTCGACGGCTTCGTCATCGCCGACATCAATATCGGGCTCCTGTTCATCCTCGCCGTCTCCTCCCTGGGCTCATATGGAATAGTGCTCTCTGGATGGGCGTCCAACTCGAAGTACTCCTTCCTCGGAGGCCTCAGGTCCATGGCACAGGTCATAAGCTACGAGGTGGCGATGGGGCTCAGCCTGGTGGGTGTGATGATCATGGCGGGCTCGCTGAACCTGACGGAGATCGTCCGTGCCCAGGCGAGCTACCCCGCGGGGATGTTTGCCGTGCCCCAGGTGCTCGGCTTCTTCGTCTTCATCGTCGCCGCCATCGCGGAGACCAACAGGGCCCCCTTCGACCTCCCGGAGGCGGAGAGCGAGCTGGTGGCGGGCTACTTCGTGGAGTACAGCGGGATGAGGTTCGCCCTCTTCTATGCCGCTGAGTACATAGGGATGATAGTGATGGGCGCCCTGGCCGTCACATGCTTCCTGGGTGGCTGGACGGTGCCGGGGTTCGTGACGGCGGTGCTCCCCTTTCTTGAACATGTTCCAGGGGTTGTATGGTTCATCGGCAAGCTCTATTTCATAATCTTCTTCTACTACTGGATCAGGGCTACACTGCCGAGGTACAGGTACGACCAGCTCATGAATATCGGGTGGAAGATCCTGATACCCCTGGCGCTGGTGAATATCCTGATTACGGGGATAGCGAAGGTGATCCTGTGAGGTGGTCACAATGGTTTATAATCACGGCGGTAGAATGACAACACACGACGGTGGGCGTAACACCCGCAGCGGGAAGGATCGATGACCGTACATGAGCTGATCAGAAAGGTCTTCTTCGTGGAGATCCTGAAGGGCCTGGCCCTCACCCTGAGCAGGCTCTTCACCAGGCCGGTGACGAGGAGGTATCCGAAGGAGAAGAGGCCCGCGGCGTTGGGCTTCCGGGGGCTCCACGCCCTCGTACGCAACCCTGCCACGGGTGAGGCGAAGTGCGTCGGTTGCGGGCTCTGCGCCGCGGTATGCCCGTCAAGGTGCATCTCTATATATACCTCCGAGGGGCCCGAGCACCAGAAGGTGGTGGACAGATACGAGATAGAGGTCCTGAGGTGTGTGTTCTGCTCCCTCTGCGTGGAGGCCTGCCCCTTCGGTGCCGTGGTCCTCACACCCCACTACGAGTACGCCGACTACACGAGGGAGGCCTTCTACATGACCAAGGAGAGGCTCCTCGAGAACTGGGACAGGTTCATGGGCCGGGAGGGTTATGAGTACTTCGAGAGGTTCTGGAACCCGAAGACCTCTCATTTCTCGACACCGAGGAATCAGGCGGTGTTCGGAAAGGACCGTTAGTGGTTTCACGGGGATACAGGAAACGGAATTCGTATTGTCGTGTAACGTATTTTCGTATAACCTATAACTCCTGCCGAGGAGGCGTGAGTGGTTGAGCTGTTCTTCGGATACCTTGCAGGGGCGGTGGTGGTCCTGTCCCTGCTGGTGGTCTTCAGCAGGAACGCGGTGCACAGCGTGCTGTGGATGCTTTTGATGTTCCTGCACATGGCGGGGCTCTACCTGTTGCTGAATGCAGAGTTCCTCGCCGCCACGCAGGTGATAGTCTATGCAGGGGCCATACTGGTGCTCTTCCTCTTCGTGATCATGCTGCTGAACATCACCGAGGAGATGAGGCTGGAGCAGTTCACGGTCGGATGGCCCATGGGGGTCTCCGTCTCCCTCGGGGTACTGATCGCGATGCTGGCAGCCCTGAGCGGTTTCAGGACGGACCTCAAAGGCCCGTGGAGCATAGAGGCCGTTGAACGGACGACACACACGAAGGCCCTCGGAAAGGTGCTCTACACGGAGTATATGCTCCCCTTCGAGATCGCCTCCCTCGTGCTCCTCGTGGCCATAGTGGGTGCCGTGTATCTTGCAAAGAAGAGGCTGAGGTGATGATCGGTTATACGAGAATACGACAATACGTGAATACGGGAGTACGACTTCGTACAACGTATTCCGGAGGTTCGTGATGGTGCCGTTGCACTGGTATCTCTGGCTTGGAAGCGTGGTGTTTGCCATCGGGATGTTCGGCTTCCTCACAAAGCGGAACGTCATAATAATGCTGCTGTCCATCGAGCTGATGCTCAACGGGGTGAATATCTCCCTCGTCGCCCTCAGCCATTACATGCAGGACCTGAGGGGACAGATACTCGTCTTCTTCATAATAGTCGTCGCCGCTGCAGAGGCGGCCATCGGCCTGGCGATAGTGATAGCCCTCTTCAGGAACAAGGCCACAGCCCATGTGGATGAGATCACCGGTATGAAGGGGTGATGGGGGATGGGAATTCAGAATTCAAAATTCAAAATTCAAAATTCAAAATTCAAGGTTCAGGGTTAGGGCCGTGCAGTATTATCTCCTGATACCGTTTCTGCCGCTTGGTGCCTTCTTCGTCAACCTCCTGCTCGGCAGGAGGGTCGTGAGGGGACAGGCCCACTGGCCCTCCACCCTCGCTGTGCTGGGTTCCCTGGCGGTCTCGGTGATGGTGCTCCTGGACGTCCTCGAGGGGAGGACGCTCAACGAGGACCTCTACAGGTGGATACTCTCCGGTGACTTCCAGGTTTCCGTCGGGTTTTTGATAGACCAGTTGACAGCGGTGATGCTCATCGTGGTCACCTCCGTCAGCTTCCTCGTCCACGTTTACTCGATTGGCTACATGCACGGCGACCCGGGGTATTACAGGTTCTATGCCTACCTGAGCCTCTTCACCTTCTCCATGCTCATGCTCGTCATGGCCAACAACTTCCTCCAGCTCTATTTCGGCTGGGAGGCCGTCGGGCTCTGCTCCTACCTCCTGATAGGGTTCTGGTATCAGAAGAGGTCCGCCTCCGATGCTGGTAAGAAGGCGTTCATCGTCAACCGCTTCGGGGATTTCGGTTTCGGCCTCGGCGTGATCATGGTCTTCCTCACCTTCGGCACCCTCTACTACCTGCCCGTCTTCGACAACGCCGGGGACCTCGCGGCACGATCCATCAATATCCTCGGCCTGGAGGTGAACCTCATCACCCTGATCGCGCTCCTTCTCTTCTGCGGGGCCGTGGGCAAGTCAGCACAGATCCCTCTCCATGTCTGGCTGCCGGACGCCATGGAGGGCCCCACCCCTGTGAGCGCCCTCATCCATGCAGCCACCATGGTGACGGCCGGGGTCTTCATGGTGGCGAGGCTCAACCCCCTGTTCAGCCTCTCTCCGGCGGCCATGGACGTCGTCGCCCTCGTCGGCGGTGTGACGGCCCTCTTTGCGGCGACCATCGCCCTCGTCCAGAACGATATAAAGCGTGTGATAGCCTACTCGACCATAAGCCAGCTCGGATACATGTTCATGGCCTGCGGTGTCGGCGCCTTCGCCGCGGGCATCTTTCACCTCTACACGCATGCCTACTTCAAGGCCCTCCTCTTTCTCTGTGCAGGCAGCGTCATGCACGCCATGGGGGGGGAGGTGGACATGCAGAGGATGGGCGGTCTGAGGAGGTACATGCCTGTGACATACGTGACCATGCTCATAGCCTCCCTCAGCATCTCAGGGCTCCCCGGGCTTGCGGGCTTCTTCAGCAAGGACGAGATCCTCTTCAGGGCCTACTCCGCAGGCGGAGTGGGTGTGGTGGTATGGGTGCTCGGGACGGTCTCAGCACTCCTCACGGCCTTTTATTCGTTCCGTCTGGTCTTCCTCACCTTCCACGGCGGGTTCAGGGGGACCGAGGAGCAGAGGCATCACCTCCATGAATCGCCGAAGGTGATGACCGTCCCGTTGATGCTGCTCTGCGCCGGTGCTATAGCCGCAGGCTGGGTGGGCATCCCCCCCCTCCTCGGAGGCGGCGGGCAGTTCAGCGAGTTCCTCGCCCCCGTCCTCGGACATCCCGAGGCAGAGGCCTCTCATGCCGAGGAGTGGATGACCATGGGGCTGTCTGTCCTGGTGGCTGCTGGAGGGGTCCTGCTGGCCCTGCTCTTCTATCTCAGGAACCCCGAGATCCCGGTGCGGCTTGCGGAGAGGTTCCGCCCCCTCTACAGCCTGCTCTGGAACAAGTACTACGTGGATGAGCTCTACGACGCGGTCGTGGTCCGCCCCACGATCTTCGTGGCGCGTAATGTGATAGTCGGGTTCACCGACGGTGCCCTGATCGAGGGTGTGGTGAACGGCCTGCCCGGGCTTGTGGGCTGGCTGGGTGCAAGGGTCAGGAGGATACAGGACGGACTGCTGCAGCACTACGGCGCGGTCATGGCCCTCGGGCTGTTCTTGATCTTTGCGATAGCCTTGATCACTCTGAGTTAATCGAGACACTGAATGGGTCATATGGAAACAGATAACGGAAGTCTGGAGAACTGATGGACATCGGATATCCCCTGCTCTCAACGGTGATCTTCCTGCCCATCCTGGGCGGGCTCTCCCTGCTCCTGATAGGCAAGGGCCAGGAGGGCCTCGTGAAATGGGCCTCCCTGCTCATCAGCCTCACGACCTTCGTCCTCGCCCTTCCCCTCTTCACCGGGTTTGACAGGACGACCCACAGGATGCAGTTCGTGGAACGGAAGCCCTGGATACCGGACTGGGGGATCGAGTACTACATCGGCGTGGACGGCATAAGCGTCCTCTTCGTCCTGCTGAGCGTGCTGATAACGATCCTCTGCGTACTCATCTCCTGGGACTCCATCAAGACGAAGGTGAAGGAGTTCTACATATCGGTCCTCCTGATCGAGGGTGCAATGATAGGGGTCTTCTGCTCCCTCGACTTCTTCCTCTTCTACGTATTCTGGGAGGCGATGCTCATACCCATGTATCTCATAATCGGCGTATGGGGCGGACCGCGGAGGCTCTATGCGGCGATAAAGTTCTTTCTCTACACACTGGTCGGCAGCGTCCTCATGCTCGTGGGGATCATCGTCCTCTATCTCAAGACGGGGACGTTCAACATCCTCGAGCTCTCCGCGATGTCCCTGCCCGTGAGCCTCCAGCTCTGGCTCTTCTGGGCCTTCTTTGCGGCCTTCGCGGTGAAGGTGCCGATGTTCCCGGTGCATACCTGGCTGCCCGACGCCCATACCGAGGCCCCGACGGCGGGGAGCGTGATACTGGCGGCGATCCTGATAAAGATGGGTGCCTACGGGTTTCTGAGGTTCTCCCTCCCCCTCTTCCCCGAGGCCGCCCTGGCGATGACCCCCGTAATGCTCGGCCTCTCCGTGGTGGCCATCATCTACGGCGGCCTGGTCTGTTTCGCCCAGACCGACCTGAAGAGGCTGATCGCCTACAGCTCGGTGAGCCATATGGGTTTTGTCACCCTCGGTATATTCGCCCTCAACGCCCAGGGGGTGGAGGGCGGGATACTCCAGATGATAAACCACGGGATCGTGACCGGTGCACTCTTCCTCTGCGTGGGGATAGTCTACGAGAGGACCCACTCGAGGGAGATAGCCGACTACGGCGGCCTCGCCACCGTCATGCCCGTCTACGCCGGGTTCTTCATGCTCTTCACCCTGGCATCGATAGGGCTTCCCGGGCTGAACGGCTTCATCGGAGAGTTCCTCATCATCCTCGGCGGGTTCAAGGCGAAGAAGCTCGCAGGCGTGCTGGCAGCCACGGGCGTCATAATCGGTGCGGGCTACATGCTCTGGCTCTACCAGAGGCTGTTCTTCAACGAGCTGAACGAGAAGATAGTCCGGATCGAGCCGATGCAGCTGAAGGAGGCGCTGACCCTGCTCTGCCTGGCGGTCCTCGTCCTCTGGATCGGCGTCTATCCGGAGACGTTCCTCGGCTTCATGCACGAGAGCGTCGGTCATCTGCTCAAGAGGGTTCACTACGGGCTGCCTGACTCCATGATGGCCGTCAGGAGCGTAATCGGAGGTTATTGACGTGGAGATCAACATCCAGCCCCTTGTTCCGGAGATCATCATGGCGGTCCTCGCCCTGCTTCTTCTGCTGCTGGAGCTCTTCGTGAGGAGGAAGGAGACGGTGGGGCTGCTGTGCATCGCCTCCGTCACGGTCGCGGCCTACTATATGCCTCAGTCCTTCGGGAAGGCCTTCGGGGGCATGTTCATATCCGACGGCTACAGTGTCTTCTTCAAGTTCCTGTTCTTCATAAACCTGATCCTCACCGTCCTGCTCTCGATAAGGTATATCGTGATCGAGAGGGTGAACCACGGTGAGTACTACGCGCTCATGATGCTCTCGACCCTCGGGATGATGATCATGGCCTCGGCAGGGGATCTGATCGTCCTGTACCTCGGCCTCGAACTGATGGCGCTCAGCACATACATCCTTGCCGGTTTCATCCGCCACGACATCAGAAGCAACGAGGCGGCACTGAAGTACTTCCTCCTCGGCGCCTTCTCGTCAGCCATACTCCTGTACGGGATAACCATGATCTACGGCAGGACGGGTACGACGGGGATCGCCCTCATCGGTGCGGCCCTGGCGGAGGGGACCGTGGACCCGGTGCTCCTCCTCTCCGTCACGGCCCTGCTGGTCGCCCTGGGGTTCAAGATCGCCCTCGCCCCCTTCCACATGTGGGCCCCCGATGCATACGAGGGTGCGCCGACATCGGTCACCGCCTTCATGTCGGTGGGGCCGAAGGCCGCCGGGTTCGCAGCCCTGGGCAGGGTCTTCCTCACCGGGTTCGGTCCGCTCACTGGAGAGTGGTCGGTGATCCTGATCGTCCTCTCCGTCCTCACGATGGCCGTGGGGAACATCCTGGCCATCCAGCAGCAGAACATAAAGAGGATGCTCGCCTACTCCTCCGTGGCACATGCAGGCTACGCGGTCATCGGGGTCATAGCAGCCGGTGCGGAGGGGCTCTCTTCCATGATGAACTACCTCTTCATCTATGCCCTTATGAATATAGGTGCCTTTGCCGTGGTCATCACCCTCAGGAGCGAGGGCTTCCAGGGGGAGTCGCTCCATGACTACAAAGGGCTCTCAAGGACCCATCCCGTTGCAGCAGCCGTCATGCTTGTCTTCATGTTCTCCCTGACGGGGATCCCGCCGACGGCGGGCTTCATCGGGAAGTTCTACATCTTCAAGGCCGCAGTTGCAGCAGGGTACGCCTGGCTTGCGGTTGTGGCCGTCGTCTTCAGCGTGATCTCCGCCTTCTTCTACCTGAGGGTGGTGATGTACATGTACATGCATGAGCCGGAGGGAGAACCCCTGACCCTCTCCCTCTCGCCGGCGATCGGTCTTGCGCTGCTCATAACGACCGTCATGGTCCTGATCGTGGGGATCTATCCCTCACCGTTCCTGGCCTTTGCCAGGATAGCCGCCGGGTAGGCGGAGGAGAGCTAAAGAGATATTGCAAGTTTTTGAGCGATTTTTGGACAAAACAGCCGTATTCTGCCGGAAATCAGGCTGTTCAGGGCTGATCAGCCCTTTTCCCTCCATTGACGCAGCTGCACAGGTTGGTGTATTAATATAGACAGAGGGGCCGGCGAGTCGGCTCGTGGAAGCGAGGGTAAGTTGACTGAGGGGTCCCTCATGGTGTATAATAATAGTAGAGGGAAGAGAAAAAGGTTCTTTGACTTGGACTTGATCTGATTGTCCTGTTCTCTGCGATACCTGGACAAGGCTCGAGAGCTTGAGAGAACAGCTAACTTAAGGGGACCAGCGGTGGATGTGGTGAGCATGGCCCGAGGGCTGTAAAAGGTCCGAGGGAAAGCCTGAAGCATTCACCAAGGTGCCCACTTAGAGAAAGGCCTCGAAGCTCGAGACAACCGCAGGTATCGCGGGGAAGAAAATCCATATTCTGAATATAAAGCCTATTGAGATGAAGGTGAAAGGGGAATTATGCCCTTTTTACCGGATTGTTCTTTGAGAACTAAAGAGCAGGCCCTGAAGAAGAGAGTTTCAGCTAAATCAAATGAGAGTTTGATCCTGGCTC
>WGEZ01000053.1 GCA_015492515.1 Nitrospirota bacterium | reverse complement strand
GTGCAAAGCAGGCGCTCTCCCAGCTGAGCTACACCCCCACGAAAGAACCGCTCGAACGGTTCAGACTGTTTAGAACTCTAATGGTGGGCCTAAGTGGAATCGAACCACTGACCTCGCGCTTATCAGGCGCGCGCTCTTACCATCTGAGCTATAGGCCCTCCTGATGCTGAGCCTCAAGGAACGGTTATCTTAAAAATAACCCAATATACGGCCTTTTGTCAACTCACCCTCCACGCCCTTACCGCCCCTGTACAGCTTCCACCGCTGCATGCGCACATCGGACGGAGACCCTTCAGGACCGCTGCTGGAGGGCCCTCCGAAGCCTCTTCGAGAGACCGTCTGCAGCCCTGAGGGGTTCTGGAAGGCGGTACCTGACCGCACAGTGCAGGACAACCTCCACCGCCTCCCTCAGGGTGATCAGGTGCCCTGCTGATACGAACACGGGTTTGACACCCGCGCGGGTCCTCAGAACGGCGGCCGCCACCCGGCCGTCGAGATACAGCGGGCTCTCGGCACCCTTCTCAGGAGGAGGCTCCCTGTACTCACCGACAAGCCTGGACTTTGCACACCCTATCGAGGGTCTGCCGAGGAGTAGGCCCATGTGGGAGGCGATGCCCAGTCTCCTCGGATGCGCAATGCCCTGCCCGTCGAAGATCAGGACGTCGGGCATGAACCCCAGTCTCTGCGCGGCGCAGAGGATCGCCGGCCCTTCCCTGAAGGAGAGGTATCCCGGCAGGTAGGGGAAGGACGTCTCGAGCACGCAGTGGGCCTCCTCCAGGGGCCTCAAGGTTTCGTACTCAAAGACGGTTATCACCGCCACGGTCTTGTCAGCGGTGAATGAGGCATCGACGCCCGCAACGGTCACGGGCCTCTTCCTGAGGGGTGCGAGCCTCACCCTCTTGGAGAGCTCCTCCTGAAGCCTCCTCGCCTCGGCCACGCCCTCCGGCCACTTGATCGACTCACCGGCCCTTATATCGGCACCCTCCTTCAAGAGCTGTGTTTAATTATAGCCCAAGTCCAGCGATAAGAGAGTTAAACGAAGGCAGCAGGGGCAGCACGATCGGGTCTGAGGGGTTTTGAATTTTGCGTAAGATTCACCCGAGGGGTGAATAGCAAAATTCACCTCGGAGGCGGGCCGAAGGCCCGCCGGGAATGACCGAAGACCCCGTCGTGCTGCCTCACAACAGCGATTATCGCTGGATTTGGGTTATAGCCCAGGTCCAGTGGAAAGTTGACAAGACGACAACCCCTGTTAAATAATAGAACTGTAGCCGAAGTGGTGGAACTGGTAGACACGTGCGCTTGAGGGGCGTATGGGGAGACCCGTGGGGGTTCGAATCCCCCCTTCGGCACCATCCCTCAGATGACCATCCGCAAACAGACAGAAGAGATAGAGAGGAGGACCCTCCACCCCCGGGCTTCATTGAGCTCCGAGAGCAAAGGACGCGTCAGACCGGAACGGGAAGGCGAGATAAGGACCTGCTTCCAGCGTGACAGGGACAGGATCATCCATTCAAAGGCCTTCCGCCGCCTCAAGCACAAGACACAGGTATTCCTCGCTCCGAAGGGTGATCATTACCGGACGAGATTGACCCATGTGCTCGAGGTCTCCCAGATAGCACGGACCATCTCAAGGGCGTTGCGACTCAACGAGGACCTCACGGAGGCCATAGCCCTGGGACACGACCTCGGCCACACCCCTTTCGGTCATGCGGGCGAGGCTGCGCTCAGGGAGATACACCCCGGCGGGTTCGATCATTACAAGCAGAGCCTCCGCGTGGTGGACCTGCTCGAAAGGAACGGCCAGGGCCTCAACCTCACCCATGAGGTGAGAAACGGCATTGTGACCCATTCCAAGGGCAAGGGGATGATCATCCCCCAGGACAGGGGGGGCCTCTCGGGGACCCTGGAGGGACAGGTCGTAAGGGTCTCCGACATCATCGCCTACGTCAACCACGACCTTGACGACGCCCTCAGGGCGGGAGTCATAAAGAGGTCCGAGATACCTCCTGAGATCAAGAAGGTCCTGGGTGACAGCTATTCCAAGCGCATCGATACCATGGTGAAGAACGTGATATCCTCGACGATCGCCGTCTCATACAGCCATATCCACATGGGCGACGATGTCTCCGAGGCGATCTACTCCCTCAGGGACTTCCTCTTCGAGAGGGTCTACGAGAGCGAGCGGATCAAGAAGGAGTTCAGAAAGGCGAGGAAGATACTGATCGACCTGTATGAGCACTACCTTGAACATATCGAGGATGTCTTCATCGATGTGCCTCCTGAGAAGAAGATCGACAGGCACAGGATGGTGTGCGACTTTATCGCCGGCATGACCGACAGGTTCGCCCTCATGACCTATGAGAGGCTCTTCCTGCCCCAGGAGTGGCATCAGCTCTGACCCTTCGGGTTATAGTATTATATAAAGAGTCTTCATACTTTTTTTAAATTCATCCGTTAAAATGGGTTTGTCTCGTTTAGTTGGTTTATTTCGTTTGTTGGTTTATTCGTTTATTTGGTTTGTCTCGTTTACTCGTTTATTGGTTCAGAGGTAGTTCAATCGTTTCAGGGCACTGCCCCCTGAGGGCTCCTCTGGACAAACAAAGGACAGGGGGCAGGGTGACCTGAAACGATTCACGGGTCTTCGCACCGAGCTCCTCTCCTGTAGAGAGGAGCGGCAGGCCCCCTGGAACGGACAGCACGGCTCCGTAAGGGGCTGCAGCGGGGTTCAGAGGTAGTTCAATCGTTTCAGGGCCCTGCCCCCTGAGGGCTCCTCTGAACAGACAAAGGACAGGGGGCAGGGTGACCTGAAACGATTCACGGGTCTTCGCACCGAGCTCCTCTCCTGGAGAGAGGAGCGGCAGGCCCCCTGGAACGGACAGCACGGCTCCGTAAGGGGTTGCAGCGGGGTTCAGAGGTAGTTCAATCGTTTCAGGGCACTGCCCCCTGAGGGCTCCTCTGAACAGGGGGCGGGGTGACCTGTCTCCCTGACCGGCACCCCGCAAAGGCAACGAGAGGGAAGTCTCCCATGGACATCGAACGTCCCCGAACTTGCAATATAGGTCCGGCAGTTATTACCATAAAGAAGAGGATCAGGGAAGGAGCGATGTACAAGGAGGCTGAATACGACATAGTGGTGATCGGCGGGGGGCATGCAGGATGTGAGGCGGCCCTCGCCTCTGCAAGGATGGGATTCGAGACCTGCCTCTTCACCATGAACCTCGACACCATAGCCCAGATGTCCTGCAACCCTGCCATCGGAGGGCTGGCAAAGGGACACCTCGTGAGGGAGATAGACGCCCTCGGCGGTGAGATGGCGAGGGTGACGGACCGGGCGGGAATTCAGTTCAAGGTGCTGAACAGGAGCAAGGGCCCCGCAGTATGGTCCCTCAGGGCCCAGGCGGACAGGCTCCTCTACAGGCTTGCAATGAAGGAGGTGCTGGAGTCCGAGACGAGGCTGACGATCAGACAGGCATCCGTTGAGGATATCATCGTCGAGGCCGGTGAGGTGAGGGGTGTGGTCACCTCCCTCGGTGTCTGCTACGGTGCAAGGGCGGTGGTCGTCACGACGGGCACCTTCCTCAAGGGCCTGATCCATATAGGGCTTGATAGCTTCCCGGCAGGCAGGGCCGGGGAGTTCCCCTCATCAGGCCTTTCGGACTCCCTGAGGAGGCTCGGCTTCAAGCTCGGCAGGCTCAAGACGGGCACACCTCCGAGGATAGACTCAAGGAGCATAGACCTCTCCAGGACGACCGAGCAGCGGGGAGACGACCCCCCGCCTCCCTTCTCGTACTCCACAGAGGTCATTACCAACCCCCAGCTGCCCTGTTACATCACCTACACCGACGAGAGGACCCACAGGGTCATCCTCGACAACCTCGACCGCTCACCCCTGTACAGCGGCAGGATAAAGGGTGTGGGGCCCAGGTACTGCCCGTCGATAGAGGACAAGGTGGTGAGGTTCCCGGACAGACCGCGCCATCAGGTCTTCCTCGAGCCAGAGGGCCTGCAGACCAAGGAGTACTATGCCAACGGGATATCCACGAGCCTTCCCTATGACGTGCAGGTCAAACTGGTCAGGACCATCCCCGGGCTTGAGGATGCGGAGATCATGAGGCCCGGCTACGCAATCGAGTACGACTTCGTATACCCCACGCAGCTGAGACACTCCCTGGAGACGAAGCTCGTCAGCGGGCTCTTCCTCGCGGGTCAGATAAACGGCACCTCTGGCTACGAGGAGGCGGCCTCACAGGGTCTGATGGCCGGGATAAACGCGGCCCTGAAGCTGCGGGGGAGCCCTCCCCTCGTGCTCGGAAGGCACGAGGCATACATAGGCGTGCTGATAGACGACCTGGTGACGAAGGGCACCACTGAACCTTACAGGATGTTCACCTCAAGGGCGGAGTACAGGCTCCTCCTGAGGCACGACAACGCCGACCTGAGGTTGAGGGAGAAGGGCTTCAGGGTGGGTCTCGTGACGGAAGAGGACTACGAGGCCTTCCTGGACAGGAAGAAGACCCTGGAGTCAGAGCTGAGGAGGCTTGCGGTGACGAGGGTCGGGGCCTCGGAGGTCAACCCCCTGCTCGAGGCACTGAACACCTCCCCGGTTGCGGAAAGCCCATCCCTGGAGCAACTGCTGAAACGTCCCGGCGTCACCTACAGGCTGGTGAGGGCCCTTGCGCCGCCTCCGTCAAAGGTGGACGGAGAGATGGAAAAACTGATAGAGACGGAGATAAAATATAGAGGATACATCACGCGCCAGATGGAGACGGTCGAGAGGCTGAAGCGCCTCGAGGAGAGGTCCATCCCCGGAGACTTCAGGTTCGATCAGATATCAGGCCTCTCCAGAGAGGTCCTCGGAAAACTCCAGGAGATCAGGCCGGCGACCGTCGGCGAGGCGAGCCGGATCCCCGGCGTCACCCCCGCTGCCGTCGCCCTGATCATGATAGCCCTGGAGAAGGGGAAGAGAAAGGGCGGGTCCGATACCGGGAAGGACCGGAGCGGATCCAGGGGTCATGGGCTGCAGATGCAGGGAAGGCCTGAATGAAGGCTGTGCTTACGTCACTTCCGTGTGACGATCTGACGGATTAAGGAGATTCTGATGTCCAGGAAGAATCAACTCGCCGATCTCAGGAGGCTCATCTCACTCCCTGCAAGGGATATGAGACGGCAGGCGTCAAGGTACATCTACGAGGACCCCCAGACCGTCCTCAGGCTGCTGTTCAGGATGATCCTGACCGAGAGCTTCACACCCCTGAAGAAGGACAACATCCTCACCCTCACCAAGTTCATCCTCGAGAGGTACAGCCCGAGGCCCCTTCCCGAGTGGCTCGCTGACGAACTGAACAAGGTCCTCTCCACGGACAACATCACCGACCTCGACAAGGCCATCATCCTCTCGGCCTTTGAACCGGAAGACCTCCTCGAGAAGCTGGAAGGGCTCGAGGAGTTCGTCGAGAACTTCTCCGATTTCAGGGGCTCCTTCGAGGACTTCATCGTGGACCAGATAAGGACGGACCCCTCCAGGTTCTTCGATATCCACAGGGTGATCATTGAGAAGAGCAAACCCGAAGGCCTCCTCGCCATGATAGAGGACCTCACGGGATCGCGGGCCCCCGAGGTGATCTCCTTCCTCGAACACCTCACCTACCACCACGACCGGCAGGTCCGCACCTCTGCCCTGCACACCATACAGGCGGCTGCAACACAGGATGCAATCAACACCCTCTACAGCATCTCCTGTCTAAATCCATTGATGAAGAAGGAGGCGGAGAAGGCTTACATATCGCTCATGCACGAGCTGCCCCTGCCGAAGGAGTTCCGCCCCTCGGGGAAGAGGAGACGCGGGGGGCGGAAGGAGTATCTCGATCTCTGGGTGAGCCTCACCGACGGAAACGGTGCAATGTCAGCCTTCATCGGCAGGAGGTTCGGCAGGAACAACTACTTCTTCGCCTCCATCCTGATGAAGCTGAGGGTCGGCATCAAGGACACCATCCTCATAACCAACATGACGAGGAGCGGCTACAGGGCCATCAAGAAGGAGTACTTCTCCGAGCTCAGCTACTACCCTGTGGAGGAGGACTACCTCGTCAGGCTGATCAATCATTTCATAAAGAGGGGGATCAGCAGAGGCTACACCATCCCCATCGAACTGGTGCTGCTGAAGAACATCCTCGGCTGGCATCTCGAGCCTGTGGAGTACACCTTCGAGTGCGAGGGATATGAACGGGTAAGGTATCACCCGCGGGACATGTTCCAGTTCCCCTTCGAGACCTGGTGGATGCATGAGAACAGCCTCTACAGGGTGCTCAGGCCTTACAGAGGATTGCAGATCTATGACATACCGGAGGGCCTCTTCCATGAGGTCACAGAGATGTTCCTCGACTACGCGCGGAGGGAGGTCGTCCCCATGTGCGAGCTCTGCTCCGACATCATCCGTAACTCGAAATACAACAGGAGGACGAGGCTGAGGAACCTCTTCCTGACGATCCGGGACGAGATACTCAACCCTCCGGCCAATATCTTCAGGTCGAACTTCCTGAACTTTGCCGTCGTTGCGACCATCGACCACACCCTCCACAACATCTCCCTCGGTGTGGAATCCTCCGAGCTGGTAGAGTAGCTCGGTGTGAAGGCCGACTTTCTCACCATACTGAGGGAGGGGCTGAAGGAGATGGCCCTCTCTCTGCCCGACCGTGTGCTCCGGGACTATGCCCTCTATCAGAGGGAGCTGAAGAACTGGTCGAGGGCCTACAACATCACCGGCTTCAAGAGCGAACGGGACATGGCCATAGGGCTCTTCCTCGACTCCCTCCTCTACCTGAAGGCCTCTCCGGAGCTCTCCAGGGGCAGCCCCAGGGTGGCCGACGTGGGCAGCGGCGGAGGCTTTCCAGGCCTTGTGCTCAAGATCGCGAGACCGGGGATGGACCTCACCCTCATAGAGGCCTCCTGGAAGAAGGCCGCCTTCCTCAGACACATGACCGGAAAACTCGGCCTCCAGGGGGTCACGGTGCTCCAGGGTAGGCTCGAAGATTATGCAAGGGGAGGAAAGGCCGGCGTCTTCGACATACTGCTGACAAGGGCGCTCTTCAGAACCGTTGATTTCATCAGGAAGACGGAGGGGATCACCTCTCCGGGCAGCATACTGATCCTCGGCAAGGGACCGGGTTACAGGGAGGAGCTGAAGGAGGTCTACGCCTGGGCGGGCACCAGGGCCAGGGAGTTCCGCCTGGAGACCGTTGCACTCGCCCTGCCCCTGACGGATATAAAGAGATACTTCGTAAAGGTCATCCTATCCTGACGCCCTTTATCCTTGCCACGTGCTCGACGTCCTTGTCGCCCCGACCCGAGAGGTTGACGACGATTATCCTGTCGCCGGGCAGCCCGGGGGCGAGCTTCATCACCTCGGCGAGGGCATGAGCCGACTCCAGGGCCGGTATTATACCCTCTGTCCTTGAGAGGGTCTCGAAGGCCTCGAGAGCCTCGTCGTCTGTTGCGTAGGTGTATCTCACCCTTCCGGCTTCCCTGAGGAAGGCGTGTTCCGGACCGACGGAGGCGTAATCCAGACCCGCTGATACCGAATGGGTGCCGAGGATATTGCCGTCGTCGTCCTGCAGCAGATAGCTCTTGCATCCCTGGAAGACACCGACGGAGCCGCCTGCAAACCTTGCTGCATGGAGCCCGCT
This sequence comes from Nitrospirota bacterium, assembly GCA_015492515.1. Classification (GTDB taxonomy): domain Bacteria; phylum Nitrospirota; class Thermodesulfovibrionia; order Thermodesulfovibrionales; family JdFR-85; genus S146-64. The sequence goes on along the minus strand of WGEZ01000053.1, from coordinate 2,358 downwards.
CTCTATCCCCTTCCCCCCTGCCTCGACCCCCACCATCTCGACGTCGTCCTTGAGAAAGGAATGGAAAAGCCCCATGGCGTTGCTGCCACCGCCGACGCAGGCGACCAGGTAGTCGGGCAGTCTCCCTTCGGCCCTCAGTATCTGCCTCCTCGTCTCCTTCCCTATGACCGACTGGAACTCCCGCACCATGGTCGGATAGGGATGGGGGCCGAAGACCGTCCCCAGCACATAGTGGGTGGTCCTCACATTGGTCGTCCAGTCCCTGAGTGATTCGTTGATGGCATCCTTCAGGGTTCTGGAGCCGATGGGGACCTCCGTCACCTCTGCACCGAGGAGTCGCATCCTGAAGACATTGAGGGCCTGACGCTCCATATCCTCCGAACCCATGTAGATCTCGCACTCAAGCCCCACAAGTGCTGCACCCGTCGCGGTGGCGACCCCGTGCTGACCTGCACCGGTCTCAGCGATCAGCCTCTTTTTGCCCATCCTCTTAGCAAGGAGGGCCTGGCCGAGGGCGTTGTTTATCTTATGGGCGCCGGTATGGGTGAGGTCTTCCCTCTTGAGATATATCTTCGCCCCGCCCAGATGAGTGCTGAGCCGCCTTGCATGGTATAGAGGCGTGGGACGGCCCACGTAGTCCCTGAGGAGGCTGTCGAACTCCTCCCTGAAGGACCTCTCCTTGAGCACCTCCCTGAAGGCCGCCTCCAGCTCCTCGAGGGCCGGGATCAGCGTCTCTGGTACGTACCTGCCTCCGTAGATGCCGAAATACCTCTTCATCTCACACCTCTTCTCTCATCGGCACAGGCAGAACCCGTTCATCCTGATATTAAAACACAAAGAGAAGGCGTTTTACAAACACCGGATCGCCGGGCAGGAAGAACCGCGGACGACGACGCCCGCCTTCCGGGCCTGGATCCTCAGAAGTATGTTATAATTTCAGTATGGAACACCATACGAAAGGAGCGGACCGAGAAAAGGGATGAGGCTATTTCTCACCATCCCCATAACCCTCACAGCCCTCGCTGTACTCTTCTTCTCCGGCGGAAAGGTGATCCGCTACAGCGGCAAGAGCGTGGAGGTGATATACGACACCCTCTCCTCAGTGGAAGAGATAAGATCGGTGGAGCTTGATTGCTCTGCCGTCAAGCCCGTCGTCTACAAGTCGGTCGTCTCCCTCGAGGACCTTCCGGTGACGGAGCGGAAGGAGGCGTTCATCAAGATCGTCCTCCCCTCCGTTCTGATCGCTGATCTCAAGATCAAGAGGCAGCGGGGCAGGATCCTCGAGATAAAGGAGAAGATCTCCGAGGGGATCTCCCTCAGCGACGAGGAGGCCCTGTACCTGAGCTCCATGCTCGAGAAGTACAGGACTGACAACATCGACGACCTCCTCTTCAGGCTCAACACACATCCGCCCAGCGTCATACTCGCCCAGGCAGCGCTGGAGAGCGGCTGGGGCAGTTCGAGATTCTTCTCCAGGGGGAACAACCTCTTCGGCACCTGGACCTACCAGGACAACTCGGGGATCATGGCTATAAGCTCCGGGGTGAGACTGTCGAGATATCACTCCATACTGGAGTCCGTAGAAGACTACCTGTATAACATAAACGTCAGCAGGGCCTACAGGAACTTCAGGAAAGGGAGGGCAGCAACACTCAACCCCTTCCGGCTCATAAACCACCTCTACAACTACTCGACCCTGAAGAGGGAGTATGTAAGAAGGCTGAACCGCCTCCTGAGGAGCGCCAACCTCGAGACCTACGACAACTGCCGCATCGACCCGGCCTTTATACGTTGAGGCATCAAAGGACAGGACGTTGAACAGGATGAAAAAGGGGCAGGGATTCTCCCTGCCCCTTTTATAGAAAATCAATCCGGCGGCGACCTACTTTCCCACGACCTCCCGGTCGCAGTATCATCGGCCCTGGTGGGCTTAACTTCCGTGTTCGGAATGGGAACGGGTGTTTCCCCACCGGCATAGCCACCGGAAAACTCCTCCCTTTCTAATCCTATTATAACAAAAAGACCCGCCTTTGTGAACCCCCCCGACCAGAGGTCGGGCACCTATACTCGCAATGCTTCTCCGGTCGTTTCAGGGCACTGCCCCCGTTTGTTTGGTTTGTCTCGTTTATTTGGTTTATTTCGTTTGTTTGGTTTGTTTGGTTTGTTTCGTTTGTTTGGTTCAGAGGTGGTTCAATCGTTTCAGGGCCCCGCCCCCTGTCAGGAGGCCCGGACAAGGTTCAGGGATGGATAAGGATGGTGGAGGTGAACGGATTCGAACCGATGACCTCCTGCGTGCAAAGCAGGCGCTCTCCCAGCTGAGCTACACCCCCACGAAAGAACCGCTCGAACGGTTCAGAC
>WGEZ01000052.1 GCA_015492515.1 Nitrospirota bacterium | reverse complement strand
CCTTCTCAGGCAGGGCGGCGGTGCTTCAGGGTCTCACAGGATGGGGATGGAAGCATGGGGCAGCTCTCCCTCAGGAATGCGGTGACCTTCTCTCTCATTCCGCCGTCCTCCTCGAATACTCCTCAGGACTCCAACAGAACCCGAGATAAGGTTTTACACCGGATCCGCTGTAAGGTGACGGGCGGTATCTCAGGGGCGCCCACCTCACGTGGGACCGGTCTTGTCAAGAGATGAGTAAAGATAATTCATGAAGCAATCATAGCACATTATTGAGGGAATTGTCAACAATCTCAGACGAGGATTGGAGCCGGCCCTTCCACCACCCGGAGTATTCTGAACATCACTTCTTGCCGCATGCAATGGCGAGGGATCAGCGTGGCTGTCTTCGTGCCTCGAGAAGGGCTGATCAGCCGTTCCGGGGTTGTGCTTGGAGAGCTCCCGGGGATTGGGGATGGTGGACGGTAGGGGAGTCGAACCCCCGACCTCCAGAGTGCGATTCTGGCGCTCTCCCAGCTGAGCTAACCGCCCGACCAAGACCGGAAAAGACCCGATCTTCTATTATACACTTTATGGCCCTCGAAGTTCATCCTGTTCCGTCTGGACGGGGGAGTCCCCGCTGTGGCAGCTCGCACAGAAGGCCCTGCCCATCACGGTCCTCCTGAGGCGGACCCGTTTCTTGAAGACCGGAAGGTAGGAGGAGGTGTGGAAGGTGTGACAGGTGATGCAGAGGAGCCTTCCGTCGGTGCTGACCGGCATGTCCGCGGGCAGCCTCCTGCTCACCCTGACCCCCACGGGATGAGAGGTCCTGCCGTCCAGGGCATGGCACCTCAGGCACGCCCTGTCGGAGGTGTCCTTGAACCGGAGTGATGCATCCCTGAAGGGAAGGGCCTCGTGGCACTCGAGGCACCTCGTCCTGGTGATGTCGTTGTGGGGATCGGGGGGCTGGGCGGCTCCGGGAGACGACCTGGCCAGGAGGAGGATGATGAACAGCAGTACCGCCCTCACAGCTTCAGCCTCCTCAGCCTCTCTTCCAGGACCTTCAGCTCCTGCATCAGGGCCCTGCTCTTCGCGAGGACAGGCCCCGGGTCCGGCGAGGACCGCTCTATCTCCCTGCATCGACCGTCTATCGCCTGGACCTCTTCCCTCACCGAGGAGAAGAGCTCCCTGAGGCTCTCGACCATCCGGTTCAGCTCAGCGGCGAAGTCCTTGAACTCGTCCCTGTCTCTGAGGATGATGCCCGAGCTGAGGTCACCCCTGGAGAGCCTCTCCATCTCCTTCCTGATCCTGTAGAGGGGGCCGGATACCCTCTGCATGACCCTGCCCGCTACGAAGAGGAACCCCAGGAGCACGACCACGAAGGAGAGGAGGGTTGCATAGAGGAGGTCGTCAGAGAGGACCTCGCTCAGCCTCCTTGCTGGTATGTGAACGGTGTACATCAGGGTGCTGATGCTCCTGTCGGCCAGTATGTTGAACAGGACGAGGGCCGACACACCGCCTGCAGAGGCGAGGAGGGCGAAGACGAAGATGAAACGGCCCTGGAAGTGACCGTCTATGTAGTACCGCTTCCTTCTGTATGTCTCTCCCCGCATCTCTTCCTCCATCACTTTATGTGGCACTCCAGGCAGAGCCTGCTGCCCCGGTTCTCCATCACGAGGAGCTGCTCCTTCTCGGAGTAGGGGTTGTGGCAAGAAACGCAGCTCACCTTCCCCTGGACGAGCCTGATCCTCGAGTCGAGCGTCGAGCTCGGCCTGAGCCCCCCTGACCTCCTCCTCGCCTCCTCATAGTCGACACCGATGGGGTGGAGGCCGGAATCGTAGCCGATGAAGTCACCCGAATGGGTCCAGATACCGACGCCTATGACGGAGAGCTTGGCGACGGAGCCGTCATGGCATGTGAGGCACTCCGAGGATACGGGGTCGATCGGCCTGGAGCCGTCGGTGACGAAGAACCTGTATTTGAAGTGTGCCTGCTGCATTATATCCGAGTGTCCCTCCGGACCTCCGGAAGCGCTCTCCCGGCTGTGGCATATTATGCAGAAGAGGCGGCCCCTCGCCCGGCGCCTCAGGAAGAGGGAGGGTGTACCGAACTCGGTTACGTGGGAGGAGTGGATGTCATGGCAGGTGGAGCACGTTATCTGTCCTTCGGCGGAGAGGGGCATGTCCGCAGGGACCTTCGCGGTGACGGGTGAGACCTCCACGGGATGGGAGAGGGAGGGGTCGAACTTCCGGTGGCAGTCCATACATATCCGTTTCACCGATGCCACGAGGGGCAGAGGGGGCTTCTTCCCCACCGGGTCCTCAAGGTGGCACTTCATGCACCCGCTCTCATCGAACCTGTGAGGGTTGTCCATAACACTGTACACCACGACAGCGATGACCCCGGCCGTCAGGCCGAGGAGGATGACTCTGGCCTTCATAACCTGATATCTGATATACCCTTCCGGAGCCTGCCGGCCCTCTCCGAGAGCTTATCCACCGCCTTCCGGAGCTCCTCCTGTGAGCCCCCTTCGGCAGCCCTCTGCACCTCCGCCGTCGCCCGCTTCAAGGACTCGAGCCCTTCGAGGAGCTCCCTCGCTCTTCCGCCGTAGCTCTCGACCAGGAGGTTCATCGACTCGGCGAGGGGATGCACGGCATCACCATCCCTCAGCTTCACCGAGACCGTGAGGTCGCCGTCGGTGACCCTCCTCGCCGTGACGCCGAGCCTGTAGAGGGGGCCTGCTATCTTGTGGGAATAGAGGAGGCTGAGCAGGACCGTGCCGCCGGCGACGAGCAGGAGCGTGATGAGATAGATGATCACGCTGTTCCTCAGGATCAGCCTCCGCGCTCCGGAGAGGACCCTCAGGCCCTCGGCATAGGTGGTGCCGAGCCATACCTGGCCGGTGAGATGAAGCAGGGCAGCGGTGACGGCCAGCCCCGCCGCCACCGTGATGATGACCTTGATTGTGAAGCCGAGATGGAGCCTCTTCGGGATCACGCCTGGTACCAGCATGAGCATGCCTCCTTTCCGCCCGGAAAGCCGTTAAATGAACCCTAACCGCCGCCGAGGGAATGTGCATCCCCCCTCTGAGGAGATCTCTGATCAGAGGTGTCAGAAACCGCTGGCTGTGCCAGTCTCTGTGTAGTATTATTATCTCACATAACCGCCGGTAAAGTGAAGACGGGCAGCGGGGATTTTCAATGCCGGAAGGGCAGGAGATTGTTTCGTAGTTTCTTAATCAATTTTTTTCTTGACATATGGGATCCTTTCATGTATAATAGATGCTGTTCAGGGTATCATACAGCCTCACATACAGGAAGCCCCATCTTCCTGTATCTATGTCAGGGGTTACCTCCCCGCATACACCCTGGCAGGCCCTCCTTGCGAGGGCCTTCTCTTTTTCTACCTGTGACGCACCACCCCGACCCTGTCGCAATAGTCACGGATACGGCACCTGCTGCAGAGGGGTGACTGGGGCCTGCAGATACCCTGACCGAAGGCGACGAGGAGGCCGTTTATCTCCCGCCAGTACCTCTTCGGAAGCTTCTCCCTCAGGGCCGCCTCGGTCTTCTCAGGGTCCCGGGTCTTCACGTATCCCCACCTGTTGGTGATCCTGTGGACATGGGTGTCGACGCAGATGCCGTACTTGTTCCATCCGAGGGTCACGACGAGGTTGGCCGTCTTCCTGCCCACGCCCTTCAGCCTGAGGAGCTCATCGATGCTGTCGGGAACCCTTCCGTGGTACCTCTCCACGATGGTCCTGCTGAGGGACCTTATCCTCTCGGCCTTCACTTTATAGAACCCCACGGGGTAGATCGCCTCCTGTATCTCCTCCACGGTGAGGGAGGCCATCTCCTCGGGTGTGGAGGCGAGGGCGAAGAGCCTCTCCGAGGCGCCACCGGTGGTCCTGTCCTGGGTCCTCAGGCTCAGGATGCATGAGATCAGCACCTTGAAGGGGTCCCTCTCGCCCCTGGCCATGGCCTCGAGCCAGGGTACGTGGAGCTCCCTCACCTGCCTCCTCACAAGACCGATCACCTTATGGATATCCTTGTCGTTGAAAGCGGTGTCCCTCCGGCCGGGTCAGTCCTCCGTCACGGTGATGGCCCCGGCAGGACAGTTCTCCTCCGCGGCCTCGCAGCAGCCTGCATACTCGCAGGCGAAGGGGTCGATCACCTTTGACACCCCCTCGTCCTCGTCCAGGTAGAAGACGGCGGGGCAGATCTCGGCACAGGCCCCGCAGCCGATGCACTTCTCCTCGTCGACGGTGACGTTCATGGGAGAGATTATAACATTTTCACCCCCGCCGCCCTCCTCCCATCGGCTGCAGGGGTGGGATGTTGATTTTATTCCTTCCATTATGTCATAGTAGATAGTGAGTCAACGGGATTTCGAAAGTTTTTGTCGACTTCAAGGCCGCAAAAGCTTTTGATTTTGCGGCTTTTTTATTTACGGTGCGATCAGATCGACCCCCCTGCACCGGCAGGGGGTCCCGGATACGGGTGATTGACACCGCCTCTTCTCTGGAAACATAGGGATCTGGTTCAGGGAAGAGATAGAGAATCGGAGAAAGGAAAGGGGACAATTGGAGGTAAGGGTTAACGGCAACGACATAAGCAAGGCCTTGAGGCTCCTCAAACGGACCGTGGAGAAGGAAGGGCTCTTCCGGGAACTGAAGAGGAGGCGGTTCTATGAAAAGCCCTCTGTGAAGAAGAGGAGGAAGCAGAGGGAGGCCCAGAAGAGGAGGGTGAAGACCGCAAGGTTGAGAAGGTACAGGCATACCGGATAGGGGGCGTCGCTCTTCGGGTGTCGGTTCACCGGAGATATTGACTAACCCCTTCTTGGTGTGTTATGGTATCGGCGAAGTTTCAGAAGTTTTTGTTGCAGGCAAGGCCGCAAAGACTTTTAGCTTTGTGGCCTTTTTTAGGATGTGGTCACTCTGAGGCTTCAGTTTACGAGTAAGGAGGTTTGAGGATGGCTGAAGGAACTGTCAAGTGGTTCAACGAGTCCAAGGGGTTCGGCTTCATTGCCAGCGAAGACGGCGGCGACGTCTTTGTCCACTACTCCTCCATCCAGGGCAATGGATTCAGGTCCCTTGCCGAGGGTGACGAGGTCAGCTTTGACGTCGAGATGGGCCCCAAAGGTCCGAAGGCAGTCAATGTAGTAAAACTATAATTGACCCTCCAGAGCCCTCCTGCAGCTGCAGGGGGGCTTTATCTATCCCTCACTGTTATAATAATAACCCGGATTCAGCGATAACCGGTGTCATGGGGCAGCACGACAGGTTGTACAGTCGACTTACACCCCGTATCTGGAGCGGGCATCCGGCCCGCCACCGGGGTGAATATTGCGCAGGATTCAGAACCCTTCAGACCCGATCGTACCTCGACATCTCTTATCGCCGGATCCTGAAATGCCTTAACCGAATACCGGGTGCCTTCCGCCGGGAGGCTGTGAGGCCATGGTGCATACCCTCAGGGTCACAAAGGAGTGTGAAGGGCAGAGGATAGACGTATTCATCTCCTCGAAGACCTCCCTGAGCCGCTCGGAGATAAAGGGGCTCATCAGGAGCGGACATGTCAGGGTCGGGGGCAGGGCGGTCAAGCCGAGCCACAGGGTGAAGGCGGAGGAGGAGATAGAGCTCACCGTTGTCGAGAGAGAGGCCCCTTCCCTCAGGCCCGAGCCCATACCGATCGATATAGTCTACAGGGACGAGGACCTCCTTGTGGTGAACAAACCTCCGGGCCTCGTCATGTACCCTGCGGCAGGACACCCCTCGGGAACACTGATGAACGCCGTCGCCTTCCATGCCGGGAGGCTCGCCTCCGTCGGTGCCCCCCTCAGGCCCGGTGTGGTACACCGGCTGGACAAGGACACCTCGGGCCTCGTTGTCGTGGCCCTCACCGACAGGGCCTACCACGGCCTGGTGAGACAGTTCAAGGCAAGGTCGATCAAGAGGAACTACATCGCCCTGGTCCACGGCGTCCTTGAGGAGGACAGCGGCGAGATAGGGCTTCCGATCGGGCGTTCACCGACGGAGAGGAAGAAGATGTCCGTAAAGGCCGGGAGGGGGAGGCCCGCCCTCACCCTCTGGAGGGTGAGAGAGAGGTTCGGTGCGGCGACGATGGTGGAGGCGAGGCTTGCCACAGGAAGGACCCATCAGGTGAGGGTGCACTTCTCCGCCCTCGGCCATCCCCTCCTCGGAGACAGGACCTACGGCAGGAGGAGGACCATCAGGCTCGATTCCAGGACGTTGAGGATAGAGCGGCAGATGCTCCACGCCGAGACCCTCGGCTTCCGGCATCCGGTCACGGGCGAGTGGCTGGAGTTCCATGTCCCGATGCCGGAGGATATGGCGGAGGTGGTGAGGGCCCTCAGAGGGGCCCCCTTGAGACTCCCTACCTCTTGAGGTTGACCAGCTCCTGGAGGAGTTCGTCCGAGGTGGTGATTATCCTCGAGTTCGCCTGGAACCCCCTCTGGGCGGTTATCATCCTTATGAACTCCTCGGCAAGGTCCACATTGCTCAGCTCCAGGGTGTTGCTGAGCACCCTTCCGAGTCCGCCGGTGGAGGCCGGCCCTATAATGGGCTGGCCCGAGTTGAACGACTCGGCATAGAGGTTGCCGCCGAGCTTGGTCAGTTCAGTTGGAGCGGCGAACTTGGCAAGCGCCACCTGGCCGATCACCCTCGTCTGGCCGTTGGTGAATATCCCGGTTATCGTGCCGTCCTGCTCGATGTTGACGTTCTGCAGCGATCCCGCCGGGTAGCCGTCCTGCGAGAGGTTCAGCACCGCGAACTCCGAGGCGAACTGCGTCGTGCCGTCGAGCCCTGTCCCGGGGGGTGTCTCACCCGTGCCTGTGCCGTAGTTGAAGGTTATGTCCTGGGGGCTGACGACGGCTGTCCCGAAGTTGAAGCTGATGGGCGTGGCCGAGCCGTCGTCGACGAGTTCACCGCTCGTCCCGAAGGTCAAGGTCTGGGTGCCCGCGTCAAGGAGCTGTCCGGGGTTTGCAGGGTCCTCGTACACGTAGTGGACCTCCCAGGTGTTGTCCGCGGTCTTGACGAAGTAGGCGGTTAGCTCGTGTGCATCGCCCTGGGAGTCGTAGACGGTTATCTGGGTGGAGAAGTTGAAGTTCGCGGGGTCGTCGTTCGTGCCGTCGCCGTTTCCATCGAGCGTGAAGGGGTCCGTCACGATCTCAGCCCTTGCATCGAGGTTGAGGGTCAGCTCGACGCTGGTGGTCGGTGTGGCGGGGGTCTGCTGTGTCGTTATGACGAGGTCGCCCAGTGAGCCCGTGATCGCTCCCGAGGCGTCGGCGAGGTAGCCCTGAAGCACAAGCCCCTCGGCGTTGACGATCCTCCCCTCGTCGTCGAGGAAGAACTGACCGGCCCTCGTGAAGTACCTCCCCAGGCCGTCGCTGACGATGAAGAACCCCTCACCGTCGATCGCCAGGTCGAGGGCGCTCGCCGTGCTCTGGAACGAACCCTGTGTGAAGAGGGGGGAGACGTCGCTGACGAGCACGCCCCTGCCGACCTGCGAGTCACCGGCTACTCCCGTGATGGTCTGGCTCAGGACGTCACTGAAGACCACGCGGCTCGACTTGAACCCTATGGTGTTCATGTTCGCCACGTTGTCGCCGATCACCGAGAGGGCGATCCCGTTGGCGCTCAGACCGCTTATCGCCGAGTATAGAGAGGTCAGCATGTATCAAACACCTCCTTCCCATATCTCTTTTATCTCGCTGAGGGAAACCCTCATTCCGTTGTCAAGGACGAGGTAGGTGATGCCCTCCTCGAAGGCTATGCCCGTGACCTTCGCCCTCACCTCCGAGGTGACCGTAACGGCCTTCCCCTCGGCGTCAACGGCCTCGAACTCGACGCTGTAGACGCCCTCGGGCAGGTCTTTGCCGCTGTCATCCCTGCCGTCCCAGGTGTAGCTGTCCCTGCCCGGTTCATGGGGGCCGAGCTCCACGGTCCTTACAAGCCTGCCGGTGCTGTCGTAGATCTTCAGCTTCAGCTGGCTCACCGCCCCGGGCAGCTCGTAGGAGATCTCCGCCGAGCCGTTCAGGTAGACCCTGTCACCGCCGACGACAACGACCCTGCCGATCAGGTTCGTCGCGAGGGCGTTGTTTATCGAGTCCTGGTAGGTGAGGATGCCGGCGATGCCCTGGCTGATGTTGATGAGCTGCTCCAGTGAGCTGAACTGTGCGAGCTGTGCCGTGAACTCCGTGCTCTCCAGCGGGTTGAGCGGGTCCTGGTACCTGAGCTGGGAGGTGAGCAGCAGGAGAAAGTCGTCCCTTCCCGTTGTCTCCGTAAGGGGGGTCATAGCACCTCCTTTTCTCTTCTTCGTTGATTCATACCGGCCTCTCCCTGGATTCAGACATGGATACTCACCATATGAGCGCCGCGGCCGGGCCGCCTCCCGTCGGCTGAGCCTGCGGAGACCTCCTTCCGGCCGCCTCCACGGGATGCCGTCGGCCATCCTCCGGCCTGCCTGTCCTTCAGAAAGAGCGAGAAGTTGCCGAGGCTCAGGCCCTCCCTTGAGAGGCTCTCCAAGAGCTGAGCCACGTTGTTCTGGAGCTCCAGGAGGCTCTGGAGCCTCTCCACGGTGAGCCCCGCCCTGAGGGAGCCGTCCCTGAGCGAGACCTCGAGCTCGATCTTGCCCAGGCCGTCGGGCTCCAGCGTCAGCTCGACGGAGTGCACCCTCTGCTGGTTACCCGACCGGATGGGCTGCTCAAGGGGTCTCTGGAGGGGCCTGGCCCTGGGGGCCTCGGCCTTCTGTTCCGTCTCTGCATGGTCGGACCAGGAGACGTGGGTCCTGCCGGTCTCAGGACCCTCCCGTCCTCCATCCCCGCCCCGGGGCCCTGCTCCGTCGCCCTCTGAGCCTGCCCTCCGGTCCGGCGGGCCTTCCGCCGCCTCCTCAATGAGGGGGCTGTCTCCCCCGTTCGTCCCCCGGGCTCTCTCTGTAGCGGTGGGTTTCTCCGGGAGGGCCGTCCCCTGCCCCTGCCCCTCCGGTTCAGACCCGATCCTCCCGGTCCTTTCCGTCCCTTTCGTCTGCCGGTCCGAATCTCCGGCCTGAGGCGTCTGAAGAAGGGTGTCTCCGGCGGGCTGAGGGACCCTGCCCGGGTCTCCGGCAGGAGGGTCTGAAACGGGAGCTCCCCCCTGAGGAGCGGGCATCCTGATCCGGAGGGCCTCGTGAGGGATCTCCGGAGCCCGGGGAGGGCCGGCCGTGAGCTCAGGTGCGGGAGGCCCCTCCTGAGGAGCGGGCATCCCGGTCCGGAGGGCCTCGTGAGGGACCTCCGGAGCCCGGGGAGGGTCGGCTGTGAGCTCAGGTGCGGGGGTCCCCTCCTGAGG
>WGEZ01000051.1 GCA_015492515.1 Nitrospirota bacterium | reverse complement strand
GTTTGAACCAGCCCCTGTTGAAGGTGACGCCGATGGAGATCGACAGCAGGGGGAAACACCTCTCCTTCCCCTCCCTGTCCCTGGAGAGTATGCAGCCCCTCTCCCGGTCCTCGGGGTCATAGAAGGTGGGGACTATCTGTTCGAAGCTCTCCGTTATCTCCCGGCAGACCGGCTCGGCCTTCTCCGGGCTCGTTATGAAGACGAAGTCGTCTCCGCCTATGTGGCCCACGAAGCAGCCGTCGGGGTTCCGCAGCTTCGTGATGTTCGTGATCAACCTGCCGGTCATCCTTATTATCTCGTCCCCCCTGCTGAAGCCGTACTTGTCGTTGTAGGGCTTGAAGTTGTCGAGGTCTGCATAGGCGAGGGCGAACTCCTCGCCGAGGTCGAGCCTCTTCTGGACCTCCTTTATCACCGGTATGTTGCCCGGCAGTTTGGTCAGGGGGTTCGTCTCCACCATCCTCCTGGAGCGGTGGATGCAGAGGGAGACCCTCATCCTCAGCTCCCTGCCGTCGAAGCCGTCCATGATGAAGTCGTCGGCGGGGAGGGCCCCCCAGTCCGTGATCACCTCGTGGTCCCTGAAGACCGCCATGATGGGAAGATGGCTGAAGATGGGGTCGTCTCTCAGGAGGGGGATGAACCGCTTGAGGTGCTCGTCCTCGGCGTTCACCACGAGGAGGCTGGGGGGAGAGTTGTACACCCTGTCGATGATGCCGTTGGAACCGGTGAAGATCTGGAGGTTGTAGCCCTTGAGGCCCGCGGCGAGCCTCTCGTTGAGGCCGCTGTCTGCTGAGAGGACGATTATCTCTTCCATAAGGATCTAAAGTTCGAAGCTCCCCGTCTCGGTGAGGGTGTCCTCCATCTCTGAGAGGACCTCCCTCAGGTCCTCCTCGGTGAGGCCCAGCAGCTCCCAGGCCTTCCTCTCCACGGGATGCAGATAGGGATCGCCGCTGAAGCCGAAGCCCATCATCTTCACCACTGCATCGGAGAGGTGGACCACCGAGACGAGCCTCCCGGCCTCCCTCGACAGCGCCGGCTTGTGGTGATACCCTATGGCCTCGACGAGGTTTACCGGGAAGTTCCACTTCTGGGCGATCCAGCCTCCGGCCTGTGCATGGGTGACCCCGAAGACATCCCTCTCCAGCTCGATGACGTAGCGCTGCTCTTCTCCGGTCCTCTCCAGGACGGCCCTGTACTCCTCGGTGTATCGGATGCCGAGGACCACCTTCCCTATGTCGTGTATCAGACCGGCCACCGAGGCCTCCTCCACGTCCTTCAGCCCCGCCCTGGAGGCGATGAGCCTGGCGGCCGCAGCAGCGCCGATCGAGTGTTCCCAGAGGCCGACCATGGTCTTCTGCATTATCTCGAAGATGGAGACGCCGAGGAGCATCCCCTTGATCGCGCTCAGTCCGATGAGCATGAGCGCCTGGCTGACAGAGGATATCCTGCCTGGAAAGCCGTAGATCGGGGAGTTGACGATCTTCAGCACCCTTGCCGAGAGTACCTGATCCCTGCTTATCACGTCGCCGATCTCCTTGATCGAGATCTCTTCAGAGTCCACGATCTCAAGGAGCCTCGTCACGACGGGCGGGATGGTGGGCAGGGAGCTCAACCCCTCTATCTCCTTCCTTATCTCCAGGGCCGACCTGTTCATCCTTCTCCGTAGAGGGAGTTGATATGCTCCTGGAGCACCCTCCTCAGCGCGGTCGTCAGCTCGTCGTCACCGGCCTTGCTGAAGGCGACCTCCATGGTCCTCAGGTACTCGTCCCTGGAGAGCCTCGGCTCGCCCGCGCCCTCCACGTAGATGGACTCGATATTGAGGGAGGCGAGCTTTTCGAGGATCCCCTCTGTAAGCTCCATCCCCTCCCCGAAGAGCACCATCCCGGCGGCGTTCACCACCGGTCTGGCGATCTTCATCCCCGGCGCTGCATCTGCAAGATTGATCCTTCTCAACCTCTCGGCTCCAAAAAGACCCGGCCTCCTCAGACCACACCCTCATTATACCATGACACGGGGGAGGCAATCCTTCCACAGGCCCCGTCGCACGGCCGCTACCGGCGGACCAGGCTCCTTCTGACCGCCTGCTTTGCAAGGGAGTCGGCCTCCCGGTTCTCCTCCCGGGGTATGTGCTCTATCCTGCAGCTTTTGAACCTCGCCAGGGTATCGAGCACCTTCCTGTACAGTGGGATGAGCCCCGGGTTCTTCACCCTGTAGACGCCGTTCAGCTGCCGCACGAGGAGCTCGGAGTCGAGGTAAACTCTCACCTTCTCGGCCCCGTCCCGGGCTGCGACCTCGAGCCCCCTGAGCAGGGCGGTGTACTCCGCCACGTTGTTCGTTGCGTCACCTATCGGTTCGGAGAGGGTGGTCTTCCTGCCGTCGATGATCACCACAACACCGATGCCCGCCGGACCGGGGTTGCCGCTTGAGGCTCCATCGGAGTAGATGACGGCCTCGGTCATTCACTCCTTCCGGTAGAGGAACCTTCCGCACTGCGGGCACTGGATGAGCCCATCGGCCGTCTTTATCTCCACGTAGAGCTGGGGTGGGATGCTCATGTTGCAGCCGAGGCATACCTCGTCCCTCGCCTCGACGACAGCCAGCCCGTTGGATTTCTGGAGGACGTCCATGTACCTGTCGTAGAGGTCGGCCGGTATCATCCTGACGAGGACCGCTCTCCTCTGCTTCAGCTCCTCGAGCTCCCTGCCGATGGCTGCGCCCCTGGCGTCGAGCTCCTTCTGTATCGATTGGAGCCGCCCCTTCTCCTCCTCTATCTGCGTCAGGGCGGCCTTCAAGGCCCCGGAGACCTCCTCCTGCTCCTCCATCATGTAGAGGATGTCGTCCTCTACGAGGTATTTCTCCTTCTCGACAGATTCTATCTCCTTGAGGTGGGCCTGGTACTCCTTGTTCGTCTTGATCTCCGAGGTCCTCGCCTTCAGCCTCTCGATCCTGTCGTTGATCTCCTTCAGCTCAAGCTCCTTCTCCTTCCTCTTCTTCTCCAGGGAGTCGTGCCGCTGCTTCACCTTTGCATAGGCCCTTTCCGCCTCCTCAAGGGGCCGCCTGTGACGCCGGATCTCCTCGGGCAACCTCTCGGTCTCGATCCTCTTCTGAACTATCGCGGAATCTATCTCCTGAAGCTGAATGATGAGCTTGAGTTCCTCTTTCATCCTCACCCGCGGGGCTCTTTGTTTTTTTCTCCGTACAGGGCTTCCTGCATCCCTCCCAAGAGGCGGACGCCGGAAACCCGGGCTGAAGATCCTCTACAGTAGAGGAGTGGATCAGGTGCCTGAAGCCTGTGGAACAGTCCGGTTCCGGAACCGTGCACGGAAACGGTCAAAATATGGTGGGCCCACCAGGACTCGAACCTGGGACCAACCGGTTATGAGCCGGTAGCTCTTCCAGCTGAGCTATGGGCCCTGTGAAAGAATCCAGACACGGTATTCAACCTCACGGGGGCCGGGGCCTCCCGTCAGGGCAAAGTTAATTATATAGCTAACTTCTCCGGGAGGTCAAGGACCCTCTATGAAGGACTTCAGCCACCTGCTCCTTGAGGGGTGCTTCAGCTTCCTCATCGCCCTCACCTCTATCTGCCTCACCCGCTCGCGGGTCACCTCCATCTCCTTGCCCACCTCCTCGAGGGTGTGGGGCATGTTCGAGCCGTCCAGGCCGTAGCGCTTCCTTATCACCTCCGCCTCCTTGGGTCTCAGGCTGCCGAGGATCTTCTCCAGGTGTCTCCTCAGGTCCCCCCGGATCGCCTCGTCAAGGGGGGAGCTCACCATGGTGTCCTCTATGAAGTCGCCGAGGTGGCCGTTGTCGTCCTCACCGAGGGGGGATTCGAGGGATATCGGTTCCTTCGTGATCTTCAGTATCTCCTTCACCCTCTCAGGGGTCATGCCGGACTTCCGGGCGATCTCCTCCTCCGAGGGCTCCCTGCCGAGTTCCTGCACGAGCTCCCTCGATGCCTTGTTCACCCTGTTTATCGCCTCGATCATATGCACGGGGATCCTTATAGTCCTTGACTGGTCAGCGAGGGCCCTCGTGATCGCCTGCCTTATCCACCACGTGGCGTAGGTGCTGAACTTGTACCCCCTGGTGTACTCGAACTTATCCACGGCCTTCATCAGGCCGATGTTGCCTTCCTGGATCAGGTCCGAGAAGCTCAACCCCTTGCCTATGTACCGTTTGGCTATGCTGATGACGAGCCTCAGGTTGCACTCCACGAGCCTGGACTTCGCCTCGTGTATTGAATTCTCGCTCTTCTGTATCGCCCTCAGGGCGCGGCTCAACTCCGCAGTCTTCATGCCCACCTCGCGCTCTATCCCGGCGATATCCTCCCCCATCCTGAAGTACTCCTCGAGGAGCGACCTCGCCTCTTCCGTGAGACCCTCCGGGAGTTCGTCCTCAACCGCCGGTATCCCTACCCCCCTCCTCCTCAGCCTCTTTCTTATCAGCCGCCGCTCCCTCTGCTTCTGGGCTATGACGCTGCTCAACCTCTTCAGCCCCTCGGCAAAGGTGTTGACGGCGCCGTCTTTCAGGTTCAGCGCCCTTATCTCCTCATGGATCCTCTTCCTGTTTTCCTTCAGCTCCCTGATGAGGGGGTCGTCCTTCAGCTTCTCTTTCCGGTCCTTCAGGGCCAGCCTCCGGAGCAACCTCATCCTCCTGTTCAGCAGCTCCCTCACCTTCTCGGTATGTCTGAAGAAACGGTTCTTCTCCTCGATGAGGTCCTCCTCCGATTCGTCCCCCTCTGTCTGGATTATCTCCTCCAGCGGCGCCTCGCCCTTCTCCACCAGCTCACCGAGGGCTATCAGCTTCTTCAGGGCGAGGGGCACGGAGAAGGTCGCCATGGTCAACATCTCCTTGCATTTCTCGATCTCCCTTGCGATCTCGATCTCACCCTCCTTGGTCAGGAGGGGAACGGCGCCCATCTCCTTCATGTAGGACTTCAGGGGATCCAACTCCTCCTCGTCACCCGCTTCGATCCCCTCATCCCTGTAGAGATCCTCCTCCTGGGTCTCGATCGCTCGCTGTGATGAATGATTCAGGTCCTCGTAAAAGTCAAAGTATCCCTTCATCCACCCCCTCCTTGATGAGTATGTTCATCCGTCCCTGGAGTTCGCTCACCGTCTCCGACTGGCCTCTCTTCTCGGCGAGTCTTATCTCAAGCTCCAGGTCCTTGAGTCTCTTACGGAGCCTCCTGCTCCGAATGCTCCTTATGCAGTCCTTGATGTTCCTCACCACCTCCTCGGCGTCGATCTCGAGCCCGATGGTCGAACCGCTCACCACCGACATCTCTTGCTCCTCAAGCCCTGAGGTGAGCTCCTTGAGGGAGGCGGCTGACGATGAGTAGAGCTTCTCGAAGATCCTCCTCACCCTCTCGTCTTCGATGTCTTCCGGTGAGATCCCCTCCTTCACCACCGGGGCGTACTCCGGATAGGTGATGTACAGACCGAGCAGGAGCATCTCGGCGGACAGCCTGGGGGCGCCCCCCTGCATCGCACCCATGGGCGGGCCGGTCTCCCTCCTCAGGAGGAGCAGCTCCTCCCTCAGGAACTGTTCTGAAAGGCCGGTCTTCTCCGAAAGCTCCCGGATTAAGTCGCTCCTCAGGATGCCGTCTTTTACCTTAGAGATTATATATATAAGCTCCCTTGCGGTGTCAACCCTCTCACCGCCGTGCTCGATGTAGAAGTCGACAAGCCCCTTCACCTCCCTGAACATCCCGACGAAGGCCTCCCGGCCCTCCCGCCTCAGGAAGGTGTCAGGGTCGTCACCCTCCGGCAGCGACAGCACCCTGGCGATGAACCCCTTCTCGTATAGCATGGAGAGGGCCCTCTTCGAGGCCCTCACCCCTGAGCTGTCGGAGTCGAAGACGAGGAGGAGCTTCTCAGTGAGGGGCTTCAGCCTCTTCGCCTGCCCCTCCGTCAGGGCCGTGCCGAGGGGTGCGACGGCGTTCTCTATGCCGTACTGATGGGCGGTTATCACATCGAGGTAGCCCTCCATCAGGAGGGCGTAGCCCTTCTTCCTTATCTCCCCCTTCGCCAGGTTGATGCCGAAGAGTTCGGAGGACTTCTTGAAGATCGGGGTCTCGGGCGAGTTCAGGTACTTCGGCCCCCGTGCATCGTCACCGATGCTTCGAGCACCGAAGGCGATCACCTCACCCCGCACATTTATGATCGGGAAGATCACCCTCCCCCTGAAGGCATCCACCTTTCCTCCGGACGTCTCCTTGCAGAGCCCTGCGGTGAGTATGTGGGCATCGCTGTAGCCCTTCTTTCGGAGGAAGTCGAGGAGCCCGCCCCCGAAGGGTGCGAACCCGATCTCGAACCTCTCGATCATCTCCTCCGACAGCCCCCTCCTCTTCAGGTACTCCGTCGCCCTCCTCTCCCTGCCGAGGGCCTCCCTGTAGAAGGTGAGGGCATCCCTGTGGATCCCTATGAGGGTCTTCCTCAGCCTGCCCGGGCCGGAGGCACTGAAGCTGTCCCGGGTGATCTTCACCCCCGCCCTCTCGGCGAGCGCCCTTACCGCCTCGGGGAAGGAGAGGCCCTCGTACCTCTGGAGGAAGGTGAAGACGTCTCCACCGGCACCGCATCCGAAACAGTGGAAGATCTGCTTCTCGGGGCTCACGATGAAGGAAGGGGTCTTCTCGGCATGGAACGGACAGAGGGCCTTGTAGTTCTTTCCCGCCCTTTTCAGCTCAACATAACCGGAGAGGAGATCGACGATATCGAGGTTGGCCTTGATCTCCTCCACTATGTGCTGATCCATAGGCCTTCAGGCTCTCTTCACCCGCCTGAAACCGGAGCACTCCACCACCTCGACGCCGTCCTCGAGTATGGAATCGAGCAGCAGATTGAGCCCCAGGTTGTCGCTCGCTATGTGTCCGGCGATCACCACGTTCAGGTGGTTCTTCTCGGCCTCCTCCCTGTGTTCCTCGCTCAGGTGCATGGCCACGAGTGTGCTCACACCGCCTGCGGTGAGGCTGCTGAATATCTCCTTCGCACCCTCGGTGCCGCCGGTCATGTCGACGAATATCTTCCCCGCCTTCCTCTTCTCCGAACCGATGATCACCTTCGGCCCGGCGCCGCAGCGTCTGGCCTCCCTGTATTCCGGCAGCTCCAGGAGGAGTTCGATCACATCCTCTATCCTGTAGGGCTTCTTCTCCTCGAAGAGCCGCTGAAGGTGTGTGGCTACCATGTTGTCCGACGGTGTATGGAGGCATAAGAAGGGGATCTCAAGGAGCCTGGCCACATCCACTGCCCGTGTGTGGTTCACGGGCATCAGCCTCCTCTCGACCTCTTTGATCCTCCCCTCCATCAGCCCCTCGGCGATGTTGATGGGCACTCCGTACCTCTGCAGGATATCGGACTGCATCCTCATCACCTCGTAGAGGTTGGCGTAGGCCCTCCCTTCGGGATGGTGGGCGAGGAGCAGGTCTATCGGTCTGCCCTTGCTCCGCAGACGATCTGCGAGGAGCACCTCTCCGACCTCGATATCGATCCCCGCGAGGATGGAGTGGATCTCTTCATCACCGGTGCCGTACAGGACCCTGGTGTCCGAATAGGGGTTTCTTAGTGACTCCCTGTCGAAGAACTCCCTGTCGCGCTCCTTCAGCTCTTCAAAGGACTTCCTGGCAGCGGAGAGCTCTCTGTCGACAACCTCCTTCCCCCTCGGATCATTCTCGATCCCGACGGAGACCGCCTTCTCATAGAGCTCAGCAAGGGTCATCCGGCGCCCAGCTGCTCCCTCACCATCTGGTTGACCACCCTGCCGTCCGCCCTCCCTTTCACCTTCGGCATCAGGCACTTCATCACCTTGCCCACGTCCCTCGGAGAGGACGCACCCGTTTCCTTGATCGCCTGGAGCACCAGTTCCTTGATCTCTTCCTCTGAGAGCTGTTCCGGCAGGTAACCCTGGATTACAGCCAGCTCCTCCCTCTCCCGTTCGGCAAGGTCTTTCCTGCCCCCCCTTTCGAACTCTGTTATTGACTCCCTCCTCTGCTTCGCCAGTGTGCTCAGCACCCCGATCACGTCGTCGTCGGTGAGGGGGGCGCCCTTGTCTATCTCACGGTTCTTCAGGGAAGCCTTGACCATCCTGAGGGTGGCGACCTTCAACCTGTCGGAGGCCTTCATTGCGGCCTTCAGGTCGCTCTCGATGGCTTCGAGTAGGGACATTTACCTTCCCTGCATCATCTTTGTTCTCTTGAATGCCTTCTTGCGTGCTGCCAGTATCTTTTTCTTCCTCTTAACACAGGGCTTTTCGTAGTGTTCCCTCTTCTTTATCTCCGAGAGTATCCCTTCCTTCTCACACTGTTTCTTGAACCTCTTAAGTGCGAGCTCGAATGATTCACTCTCCCTGACACTGACAGAGGGCATCAACTGACCACTCTCCTCTCCTGTTGGGGTTAAGATACAGTAACATTAATATAACAACCGGCCTTCGGGGCTGTCAAGGATCCGGACAGGGAGGGCTCTCCTGTGATATAATCGGATTGGGGCTGGATGATGAAGGTCTTTGCGTCATGGCTGATGGCTGAAGCGATGCTCCTCGCCATCCTCGTCTGCCCGGTCTTCGGAGGGGATGCAGAGGAGGAAGTGCCTTACTTCACCGACCAGGACCTCTCGAGGTACAGGACCGAGCGGTCCTGGAGCGGGGAGCCGGCCCCTCCATCCCCTACGGTTGAGCAGGGCTTGCCCCCTCGAACCGGGGCGGAACGGAAGGCCCCCGGCAGGAGGCGCTACGAGGTGCCTTACAGGGGCTATGAGGGTGCCGCCAGGAGGATCATCATCGACGTCACCATCAACGGCACCCATACGGTACCGATGGCCCTTGACACCGGTGCTCCAGGCATGCACATCTCCTTCAGGCTGGCTGAGAGACTGGGGATCTTCGAGGGCGACGAGGGGAGGCTCTGGATCAGGGCGAAAGGCATCGGCGGGTCGGTTCCCGCCGTCTACACCATCATAGACACCGTAGAGGTGGGAGGGGCGAGGGACAGATTCGTTCCCACCATAGTCTCACCGTCTGTATCGGAGCAGTTCGAGGGGCTCCTGGGCATGGACTTCATGGCCAACTACTCCGTCCACATAGACACGGAGAGGCAGGTGGTGGTCTTCGAGGAACTCCCTCCGAGGGCCGACAGGCCGGGCGGTCACGACGAGGCATGGTGGAGGATGCACTTCAGGAGGTTCGCCTCCCTCAGGTCCCAGTGGAAGGGCTTTCTGGAGAGGCTCAAGGAGCGGGACAACGACTCCGGGAGGCTGGGGGAGCTGAGGGCCTTCGCCGAGAGGCAGTACAGGGAGGCCGACAGGCTCTTCAATAAGCTCAACGTCTACGCCGCGATGCATGCCGTGCCCATGAGCTGGCGCCGGTACTGAGTCCGCCCGGTCTCAGACCACGAGGCTCGCCTTGCCCCGGGGACCCCTGTAGCTCTCTCGATCGAGGTCTCTGTCACCCGGGTTCCGGTTTTCGGGCCCGTTGTCAAAAACAGGGATTTCTGCTAAAATGGTCCTTAGTCGTTACAGCGAGGGGGCTGTCATGCAGATCGAGGCAGCGTCGTTCAGCTTCCATGTGAGGCCCCTGGAGCCGATGGTCCTTCCTCCATACAAGGGGTCCACACTGAGGGGAGGGTTCGGTCACGCCTTCAGGCGCGTGGCGTGCGCCCTGCGGGACAGGGAATGCCCGGAGTGCCTGCTCAGGGAGAAATGTATCTATTCATACGTCTTCGAGACCCCTCCGCCTTCAGACACATTGATGATGCGCAAGTACACCTCAGCCCCGCACCCCTTCGTCATAGAGCCGCCACCGGAACGGAGGAGGGCCTATACCCCCGAGGACGGATTGACCTTCGGCCTGACCCTGATAGGCAGGGCGATAGATTACCTCCCCTATTTCATCTACACCTTCGACGAGCTCGGAAGGATCGGCATAGGCAAGGGGAAGGCGGGGTTCGAGCTCGAGGGCGTCAGTTGCAATGGCGAAACCATCTATGAATCGAGAACCAGAACCATCAAGAGATTTAATCCCCGGTCGCTTTCCATATCCTTCGATCCGTCCCTTGCATCCCACCGCTCAAATCTCACACTCTCTTTTGAGACCCCCACGAGGATCCTTTACAGCGGCCGTCTCACCCTGGAGCTCGAGTTCCACATCCTCATACGCAACCTCCTGAGGCGGCTCTCCCTCCTTGCTTACTTCCACTGCGGCAAGGACCCCTCAGGATGGGACTTCAAGGGGATGATCAGAAGGGCTGAAGAGGTGAAGGTGTCCGCGCGGGCCCTGAGATGGCATGACTGGCAGAGGTACTCCACGAGGCAGGGCACTCGGATGAAGTTGGGTGGATTCGTGGGGAGGATAACCTTCAGAGGCGACATAGGGCCCTTCATGCCCCTGATCAGGGCCGGAGAGGTCCTGCACGTTGGCAAGGGCACCAGTTTCGGGCTTGGAAGATACAGAATACCGAGAGATCTCGGTGGATAGATGATGGTGGGTAACAACCGAATCTTTACACCAGAACATTTCACCCTGTAGCCGGGTGGAAATATTTCGGAAATATTGTTTTTCTTCTCTTTCACGCCGTGATCAACTATAATTGATCTATGGAAAAGAGGGGATACAGAGAGGTCTTCATATTCATCGCAGGCGCCACACCGCAGGTGATAACAGAGACCATCTGCGCCCTCGCCACGGAAGACCCCCCTCTGCATCCTGACGAGATATACATAATAACCACTACCAGGGGCAGGAAGATGGTCGAGGACGCCCTGCTCAGCCGGGGCATCCTGAAGGAGCTCTGCGACGAATACGGCCTGCCCGGGATATCCATCGGAGACGGCTCCTTCATAGTTCCCACCTCAGCAGCGGGGGTCCCCCTCGATGACATCAGAGACAGCGCGGAAAACGAGCTGATGGGCGACCTCATAACATCCTTTGTAAGGGAGAAGGCGGCCGATCCCTCCGTGAGGCTTCACTGCTCGATCGCGGGCGGCAGGAAGACGATGTCGTTCTATCTCGGAGCAGCCATGCAGCTCTTCGGCCGTCCCTGGGACAGGCTCTACCACGTACTCGTCAGCCCTGAGTTCGAATCCAGCCCCCAGTTCTTCTACAAGCCCAGACGCAACAGGATGATAACGATCGGCGACAAGAGGCTGAACACCGGAGACGCCGATATCACCCTTGCGAAGCTTCCCTTCATAAGGCTTAGGGACAAGCTCTCCCTCAACGGCACGGGATTCAGCGAGCTCGTCAGGGAGGGACAGAGAGAGATAGACATTGCAATGGTCCAGCCGGAGCTGAGGATAAATCTCTCTGCCCGATCGGTAAAGATCGGACAGAAGACGATCAGGCTTGCCCCCATGCACCTCATGATATACACCGCATACCTCAGACAGAAGCTCAGCCGCTGCAGGTATCCTGAGAGGCCCTACTGTTACGACTGCACCGACTGCTTCCCCTCCCTTCTCGAGATGGCCACCAAGGCAGCCCTTGAAGAGATGGCGAAGGACTACTTCCTCATATGCCCCTCCAGGGTTGACGACCTCCTTCACAGATACAGGGAAGGCCTGAGCCTGGAGGTCCTGAGGCAGGCGATGAGCAAGATAAAGAAGGCGATGACCGAACAGCTGGCGGACGAGACCCTGGCATCATGCTATTGTATAACCACCTCACAGAGGGAGTACGCAGGCAGCCGCCATGGTGTGAGGGTTGAAAAGAGCAAGATAAGGATCGGGTGAGATGACGACGGGAGGTGTATGCTGTAAGGGAAAAGATGAAGGCAGGGAATATAGTTATACCTGTAGTCCCCCTAAAATATCTTATCGAGATGAAGGAGAAGACCGGCAGGCCTCAGGATAAAGCCGATGCGTACTACCAAAAATCAAAAACAGGTGGAAGTATGAAGACTGAGCCATTACTCTATTACAAGACCAAAAAGGAGATAGAGGCATACAGGCAGAAACCTGTAAAAGAAAAGCTGAGGTGGCTTGAAGCACAGATGGAGTTTTTCCATAAGGCAATGCCGGAGAAGGCAAAGCGTATAAGGGATGAGTTAAAGGAAAGAAGGCTTTGACGAACTTGAATTTTGAATTCTGAACAAAGGAAAAATCATGCCGAAGAGCTTTGAAGAACTTCCAGTCTGGCAGAAGGCGAGGGAACTTGTTAACTGTATTTACGACCTGACGGATAAAGAGCCGTTCAGGAGGGATTTTAGCCTTGTTGATCAGATTAAGCGGGCATCGGTGTCCATTATGTCAAACATAGCCGAAGGGTTTGAGAGAGGTTCGAATGCGGAATTCATCCAATTTCTCTACATTGCAAAAGGTTCTTCAGGCGAGACAAGAACTCAGCTGTACATCGCCAGGGATCGCAGCTATATCTCAGATGATGATTTCTATCGTTCCCTTAGTATCTGCAAGGATGTGTCAGCCCAATTAAGCGGATTCATCGATTACCTTAAGAGCTCCAGGATGAAGGGGGAGAAATTTAATGTAAAGCAGAAAAGCTGGAGAGAAGAAGTGGAGGAGTTTACAAGACAATTCAAGATTCAAAATTCAAGATCCAAAATGGTGTAGGGTCTTTAATTGAATCCTAAGTTTCGAACTTAGTTCTGAATTTGAGCTTTAAGTTATGAGTTTTGAATCTTGAGTGTTGAATTTTGAGTTCAAAATATTGACCAAGGAAGCAAATGGAATATCAAGTAAGAGAATATCAACGCCTCAGCCATCGGGTTTTGCTGCAAATCCTTGGAACCCGGCCTGTCAGGGAGCGGGGTGATCAGGAGATAGTATGATAGATGAGACGGTCTATAAGATAGCCCTTGCAGGCCTCCTGCACGATATAGGCAAGTTTGCGGAGAGGAGAATTTCACGATGAATAATGAGTTCTTTACTATCCCTAAAGGGGCTCTTCTACATGATATAGGTAAGGTTGTTCAAAGGGCTTCAGAAAATCCTACATCAAAAAAGCATTCTCAATGGGGATACGATTGGTTAATTAAACATAATTTTAGAGAAGAAGTTGCCCTTGCATCACTTGCCCATCACTATCATGAGGACTACACTTTCAAAAGTAATATATCGCTTATCTGGTATCAGGCAGATAACCTTGCCTCTGGAGAAAGAAAGAAGGAAGATAAAGATTTTGAAGAAGCAGAATGGCATAAAGAGGTCTTGCTTGCCTCGCCTTTTTTCAGGGTAAGAGATCCTGTAGAGTTGAAACCTGTTGAAAGACTATCTTATCTGTCTTTAAAAAAAGATTTAACTGTTGAGACGGTTATATACGATGAGTCAGAAAGTCCGGCCAGTCAAAAAGAATACGAGAGTTTGTTGAAGAATTTTGAAGAAGACCTAAAATTTGGCAAAGAAAACGACTATCCTCTGGACTTCTTACTGATGCTTTATCAAAAACACTTCTCCAGTGTGCCATCTATAACCTCCAAGGTCTATGAGAGGATGACCAGAGAGGAGATAAAAGAAAAACATCCCGACATCTCTCTTTACGACCATTCAAAACTAACTGCTGCGATCGCAGGGTGTATGTATCACTACTACAGGGAAACCTATCCTCAAAGATGGGAACAAGAGGTACTGAAAGATGAAATTTTAGAAATTCCTCAAAACACTAAGCCATATCTTCTAATTGGAGGAGACATTTCAGGCATCCAAAAATTTATTTATACCATCACATCAAAAGGTGCTTTAAAGTCCCTAAAAGGAAGATCTTTTTATCTTGAACTTTTAACAGAGCACATAATCTCTGAACTTATTAAAGCACTTAATCTATCACGATGTAACATTATATTTGCCGGTGGTGGACATTTTTATATCCTTTCTCATAGTACACCTTCTGCATACAAGGCAATAGGATCAGTAAAAGAAAAAATCAATCGATTTCTTCTAAATGAGTTTCAAGGAGAACTTCAGGTTCACATTGCCTATGAGCCCTTTCATCCTGATGTATTTACAAATAAAAAAGACAAAGAGCAAGATGTTTCATCATTATGGTCATCTCTGACAGGAAAACTTGAAGGACTAAAAAAGAAGAAATGGGAAGACCACCTGCACAAAGTCTTGGAAGTAAAAATGTCTCATACCCTTACAGATTCCTGTGAGATATGCTTTAGAGATGACATTCTTTTAAGACCTTTAGTCTCTGAAGACGAAGAGGTTAGTGTATGTCAACCATGCTTTGACCAGTTTCATCTTGGAAAGATGTTATTGAAGTTTTCGAAAAAAGACTATCCAGTTATTTATAAATTCGGGAACCAACCAGATGTTGATAATTTTATTAAAATTGATAACAGATACTATGTTTTCGGTGGCTATCAAGAGAATTTAGCTCAAGAAGCAGAAACTATTTACAGGATTAACGACTTTGAGCCAGTGCACTATACCCATCCTGAGGCAGTGCATTTGCCTCTTGGAATATATCAACACCATAATATGGAAGAGCTTAGCGATGTGTCCAGTATTTATGGAATAAAGAGAATTGGTGTTTTGAGAATGGATGTGGACAATCTTGGAAAGATATTTTCTCAGACAGTTGATCCAGAGGACAGGACATTTTCAAGGATGGCAGTCATCTCGAGAAGATTTAATGAGTTTTTTAAATACTATCTGAACAACATTGTTGAAGCAAAAGAGATAGATTCACCTGTAGATATTGCAGACAGAGGTGTGAAAAACACCGGCCGCAAACTCTCAATAGTCTATTCGGGCGGTGATGACCTTTTTATTATCGGTCACTGGCTTGAGGTTATAGAAGCCTCTATAGACATTAACAGATATTTTAGAAAATTCACAGGCAATCCTTATATTACAATCTCTGGCGGGATAGCAATAAATTATGAAAAATATCCAGTGTATCAATTTGCCAGAGATGCTGGAAAAGCTGAAGAAAAAGCAAAAGAATATAGAGAAGATCGAAATGACAGAACAAAGAATGCCATACTCTTTTTTAAAGATCTTCCCTTTAAATGGTCTCATATGAGGAGGGTTTTGGAAAAGTTTAAGTTATTCACTGGATTTTTAGACAAACAAAAAGATCATTTTATAGTAAATGAAAGGAAACTACCAAAAACCTTCTTCTACAGGCTCTTAAGTCTTGCCAGGAGATTTAGGGATGAGAAGGTTCTTATCCTGCCAAAGGCTGCGTATCTAATTTCAAGGGCAAAATTTGAAGATACAACTCCTGAGGAGGAATTAAAGTTAAAGGAGGTTATTATGACCACCAATGAATTTGAATGGAAGGTTACCGAAGCAGTAACTTTGTTGATTTTAATGATGATGAGGGGAGGTGAGTGATGATGTCTCACGGTGGAGGACATAAACATTATCAAAAACAACAAAAGAAGCATGAAAATGTTGATAAAGTTATCTCAGGAATACAAACAAAGGTTAGGCAATATGAGAATAAAGGGCTAAAGCATTTTCCTGCTGAAGATCTTGTTCAAAGTGCTCAGCAGATGGGCGAACATCTTAAGAAGGTTGGCTTAAAGACCACACAGATACGTAAATTTCTTGATGGAGTGCGAAAATTGGATATAAGTTTTGAAAGAGGTAACAATTTTAATAAAGAACAAGTAATACTCTTAAAACCTAAACTTGCGTATGCCGCAGGAAGACAGTCAGCAGTAAAACCATTAATGGAAGTCCTTGATCCTGCAATTACAGCAGCACAGGAATCTTATGAGAGTTTTCGAAAACTTGTCGCCTTTATAGAGGGTATAATTGCATACCATAAGTATTATGGTGGAAAAGACTCTTAATAAAAAGGAGGTTCAAAATGGAAAGGAGTTTATCAGGAAAGATTATTGTAAAAGGTAAAATAGAATGCCTTACAGGTCTCCACGTTGGTGCCACAAAAGAGAATATGGAAATAGGTGCAATCGATGCTCCTGTTGTGAGGGATCCCGTTACAAGAGAGCCTTATATTCCGGGAAGCTCTTTAAAGGGTAAATTTAGAAGCTTATTAGAGAAAGCACTGGCTAAGCAACCTAACCGAAATATAGGCAGTGATGTGAAAGTTCATGTATGTTCTAATAAAGAGAGTGCAAATAATTGTGAAGTTTGTAGAGTTTTTGGATCTACAGGCAAAAAAGAAGGCGAAAAGGAAGGTAGTAACTTTCCTGCCAGACTAATAGTAAGAGATTCGTACCTTACCTCAGAAAGCGTAGAAAAACTCTCTGAAATTGATACTGGTCTTCAATACACAGAATGGAAGTTTGAAAATGCAATTGACAGGGTCACTTCTGCTGCAAATCCAAGACAACTTGAGAGGGTGCCGAAAGGGGCAGAGTTCAGTTTTGAACTTGTTTATAATGTTGAAGACACTTCTAAGGCAGAAGAGGACCTCAAAAATCTCAAACTTGCCATTGACCTTCTTGCGATGGACTCTCTTGGTGGACATGGCTCAAGAGGCTACGGCAAGGTAAAATTTCACTACGATTGTATTAAAGGAATACCGGTAGAATACTTGAAGGATGAAACAAAAGGACAAATAAGGGAAGTGAAGTCTTTGGATGAGATTAAAGAGGTATTGGAGATATTTAAGAACGGCACATCTGCAAAGGGACAATAAAGATGGATGTCTATGTCTTTAAATTAAAATTCAAAGGACCCGCACACTTTGGAGAAACAGGTATAGACCTTGAAAATGTGTCCGAAAGAGTAGGTTCTGACACTCTCTTCTCTGCCCTTGTTAACGCACATAAGGAGGTTTATGGAATTAAAGAGACAACTGAATTTGTTGAAAATTACAGTAAAAAACCTCAGTTTATAATCTCTTCCCTATTTGTTTATTTGGAAAATAAAATTTTTCTTCCAAGACCACTGATAGATTTACAAATAGATAACGAAATTAAAAGAAACTATGGAAAAGACCTGAAAAAGCTTAAATGGCTTGACTTAAAAGGTTTTGAAAACTGGTTAAAGGGCAATATTAATGATGAAGAGATAGAAAGAATGAAATCACTCCAAATTGAAT
>WGEZ01000050.1 GCA_015492515.1 Nitrospirota bacterium | reverse complement strand
CCTTCATTTTTCCTCTCCCTTTGTGGGATAATACCCCCGTGTCGTGCGGCCATCCGGAGGGCCGGAGCACACCTGAGGGTGCCGCCTTTTAGGGATGGTCTTCCGCTCACCCGAACCAAGACATGGAGGAGAAGATGGTGCAGAGAGCTGGAGCCTTGCTGGTCCTGGTCCTTCTGATCGCAGCGGCGTCCGCCCATGCAGGCCCGAACATGAAGGAAGGGCTGTGGGAGGTTACGGTGAGGATGGAGATGGCGGGGATGCCCGGGATGCCGTCCATGAAACATGTCCAGTGCATGACGAAGGAGGAGATGGTGCCCCAGAGACATGGAGAGGAGGAGAAGGACTGCAGGATCACCAAGCAGAAGATAAAGGGAGACACCGTCGTCTGGGATGCATCATGTGATACACCTGAGGGGGTCATGCGCTTCCACGGCGAGGTCACCTACGGTGGGGACTCCTTCAGCGGCACCCTGAAGATGAAGGGCTCGGACGGCGAGCCCATGGAGATGACCCAGCATATCTCGGGCGTCTGGATCGGTGAATGCAAGAGATAGGGTCTTTTGTCATTTCGCGGCTGCATAAAGTATAATACCCTGCAGAGCTCCAGGAAACTACTTCGCTGTATCTCTTCAGCCATCTGAAATCCCGAGACCGACATCCGGCGGGATGGGTCACGTCGCCCACCGGCAACCCACAGGGGTTGGAAAAGATGGCTGAAGTCTGTTAAAATGGATGCCGATTTTGCGTCAAAGGGGTTGACATGACTTTCAAGGGACAGACGGCGGTGGTCACAGGAGCCGGCAGGGGCATCGGCCGGGCCATAGCAGAGGAGCTTGCGAGAGAGGGGGTCAACGTTGCGGTCGTGGACCTCGTCGAGGACGAGGCCGGAGCCGTCTCGGAGGCCCTTTCGGCCATGGGTGTGAGGTCGATCCCCGTCGTTGCGGATGTCTCCGAGGCGGAGAGCGTCAAGGGCGTCTTCGAGGCCGTGCTCAAGGAGTTCGGGTCCGTGGAGATACTCGTCAACAACGCCGGCATAACCCGTGACGCACTGCTTCTCAGGATGAAGGAGGCGGACTGGGACAGGGTGATCGAGGTGAACCTCAAGGGCGTCTTCCTCTGCTGCAGGGAGGCTGTAAAGGCGATGTCGAAGAGGCGTTACGGCAGGATCGTCAACATAGCCTCGGTGGTGGCCTTCACCGGCAATCCTGGCCAGGCGAACTACTCCGCCTCGAAGGCGGGCATCGTGGGCCTGACGAAGACCGTCGCCAAGGAGTACGCAAGCAGGGGGATAACGGCGAACGCCGTGGCCCCGGGCTTCATCACCACGGCGATGACGGAGAAGCTTCCGGACAACCTGAAGGAGGAGATGAAGAAGGCGATCCCGATGGGCAGGTTCGGCACGGCCGAGGACGTGGCCAGCGCCGTGGTCTTCCTCTCGTCACCTGACAGCGGCTACATCACCGGACAGGTGATACACGTAAACGGCGGCATGTATATGTGAAGCCCTCTGACTCACTCCAGGGGGGACCGAAGCTCGCAAGCTACATCACGCCCGTCCCTGCGGCAAAGCCGCAGGAGGGCGCTCGCAGTGGATATTAATCTTTAATACGGAGGTAGTCAAGATGGCAGAGGAGAAGGTAGAGGAGAAGGTAAAGGAACTTATATCGAAGCAGCTCGGCATCGACATCGCCCAGGTGACCCCCGATGCATCCTTTGTGGAGGATTTAGGCGCCGACTCCCTCGATACGGTCGAGCTCGTGATGGCCTTTGAGGAGAACTTCGGTGTTGAGATACCCGATGAAGACGCTGAGAAGATAGTCAAGGTGCAGGATGCCATCGATTACATAAAGAACAAGAGTTAGGTATCGATGGGAAAGGGCAGAAGGGTTGTAATAACCGGGCTCGGTCTTATAACGCCCCTCGGCCTCGGGGTGGAGAGGAGCTGGAACGGGCTGCTCCAGGGCAGATCGGGCATCGGAAGGATAACGTCCTTCGACTCCTCCTCCCTGCCGGTGCAGATCGCGGGCGAGGTGAGGGGCTTCGATCCCTCGGAATACATAGAGGCGAAGGAGATAAAGAAGATGGACCGGTTCATCCACTTCGCCGTCGCCGCCGCACGGATGGCAGTGGATGACTCGGGGCTGAAGATCGGGGAGGTCGATGCCGAGCGGGTGGGCGTCATCATCGGCTCCGGCATAGGCGGGCTGCCTGCGATCGAGCACTACCACAGGGTCCTGATCGAAAGGGGGTACAGACGGGTAACCCCCTTCTTTATTCCGATGCTCATCATAAACCTCGCCTCCGGCAGGGTGTCGATGATCTTCGGGGCAAAGGGACCGAACTCCGCCGTCTCCACGGCCTGCGCCACGGGCACGCACGCCATCGGCGACGCCTACAGGGTCATACAGAGGGGAGAGGCGGACGTGATGATCGCCGGAGGCACAGAGGCCGTGATAACCCCCCTGGGGGTGGCCGGCTTCGCTGTGATGAAGGCCCTCTCGAGGAGGAACGACGACCCCGAGAGGGCGAGCAGACCCTTCGACCGCGACAGGGACGGCTTCGTGATGGGCGAGGGAGCGGGCATCGTTGTCCTCGAACACCTGGAGAGCGCCCTCGACAGGGGGGCGAGGATCTATGCAGAGATCGTCGGTTACGGCATGACCGGAGACGCCTATCACATCACGTCCCCGGCCCCTGAGGGCGAGGGGGCCGCAAGGTGCATGGCGGCCACGCTGAGGGACGCCGCGGTCCCTCCCGATGCCGTGGATTACATCAACGCCCACGGCACCTCAACGAAGTACAACGACGAACTGGAGACGATGGCGATAAAGAGGGTCTTCGGAGAGCACGCCTTCAAGCTGGCCGTGAGCTCCACGAAGTCCATGACCGGGCACCTCCTCGGCGCAGCCGGTGGGGTTGAGGCGATCATCTGCGCCCTCACCGTCTTTCACGACAGGGTCCCGCCGACGATAAACCTCACCAATCCGGACCCTGAGTGCGACCTCGACTACGTCGCCAACGCCTCCCGGGAGATGACCGTCAACTATGCACTCTCGAACTCCTTTGGTTTCGGTGGTACGAATGCCTGCCTCCTTGTCAAAAAGTTTGAAGAGGTTTGAGTCCCTCCTCTCATACCGTTTCCGTGACCCCTCGATACTGGTTGAAGCACTGACGCACAGCTCCTACTCCAATGAACACCCCGACGAGGCGCCAACCTACAACGAGAGGCTCGAGTTCCTCGGCGACGCCGTCCTGGGCCTCACCGTGGTGGAGGCCCTCTTCAAGGCCGAGGAGCGGCTTCCCGAGTCCGAGATGGCGAAACTGAAGTCCTTTCTCGTCTCCAGGACGGTGCTGTCGGAGGCTGCGAGGAGGCTGGGGCTGGGCTCGGTCGTCAGGCTCGGAAAGGGCGAGGAGGCCTCCGGCGGGAGGAACAAGGACAACATCCTCGCCGACGCCCTCGAGGCCGTCTTCGGCGCCGTCTTCCTCGACGGCAACTACAACTCCGCCAGGAAGGTGATCCTCTCCACCCTCGGCGGGGAGATCGACAAGGCCATCCAGACGGGCATGTCCCATGACCACAAGACGGAGCTCCAGGAGCTCACCCAGAACCTCTACGGCTCGCTCCCGGAGTACAGGGTGGTGAAGGAGGAGGGGAAGGAACACAACAAGGTCTTCACCGTGGAGGTCCTGATAGAGGGCAGGAGGATGGGCAGAGGCAGGGGAAGGAGCAAGAAGGAGGCCCAGATGAAGGCGGCCAGGGAGGCGCTCGATAGACTGAGGTCCGGTGACTGAAGGGCCGGGCCTTCTCAGCCCCGGGCCGTCTTCCTCATCCAGGCCCTGGAGAAG
>WGEZ01000049.1 GCA_015492515.1 Nitrospirota bacterium | reverse complement strand
CCTTAGGGTATTCGGCGCTGGAGTCCGCGAGAAGGGCGAAGGAGCACACGACGGAGGCGGTCCGGCGGGCCTACCGGATCGGCAGCGGCATGGGGATGCTGAGGGTCTGAGAATGGGCAGGGCCAAGACGGTCTTCAGATGCCAGTCCTGTGCCTACGCGGCCCCGAAGTGGCTCGGCAGATGTCCTGACTGCGGCTCCTGGAACACCTTTGTCGAGGAATCGGGAGCCAGGAGCCCGGCAAGGATGACCCCTCACGCCGCGGGCACGGTACCCCTCTCGGAGATATCGCTCGGAGAGCAGAGGCGGATCTCCACCGATATAGACGAGCTGGACAGGGTGCTCGGCGGAGGAGTGGTGCCCGGCTCCGTCGTGCTCGTCGGCGGCGATCCAGGTGTGGGCAAATCGACACTCATACTGCAGGCCCTTGCAGGGGTGCTCAGGAAGAGTGGAGGGAGGGGGCTCTACGTGTCGGCTGAAGAGTCGGCCACCCAGCTGAAGCTGAGGGCCACGAGGCTGGGGCTCGACTCCGGGGCGATCCTTGTGCTCTCCGAGACATCCCTCGAGGTGGTCTTCGCAGAGATAGAGAGGATCAGGCCCGAGATCGTGGTGGTCGACTCCATACAGACGATATTCACCGAGGAACTCCTCTCAGCCCCCGGTACGGTGGGACAGGTGAGGGAGTGCTCCGCGAGACTGATGACCCTCGCCAAGAGACAGAACATACCGACCTTCATAATCGGTCATGTCACCAAGGAGGGTGCGATAGCGGGGCCGAAGGTCCTGGAGCACATCGTCGATACGGTGCTGTATTTCGAGGGTGAGAGGTCGCACTCCTTCAGGGTCCTCAGGGCGGTGAAGAACAGGTTCGGTTCGACGAACGAGATCGGGGTCTTCGAGATGACCGACTCGGGTCTGCTGGAGATCAGGAACCCCTCAGAGGTCTTCCTCAGGGAGAGGACCGCTGATGCGTCGGGATCGCTGGCCACCGCCACGGTGGAGGGGACCAGGCCCTTGATAGTGGAGATACAGGCCCTCGTCTCTCCCACCACCTTCGGGATGCCCAGGAGGACCTCGATCGGTGTGGACAACCAGAGGGTGAACCTCCTGATAGCAGTCCTCGAGAAGATAGGCGGCCTGCACCTCGGCCTTACCGATGTATACGTAAACGTCGCCGGAGGGCTCAGGATCGTGGAGCCCGCCTCCGACCTCCCCATCGTCCTCTCCATCGCATCCTCCCTGCGCGAGCTGGTCCTCCCTTCGGACCTCTTCGTCTTCGGCGAGGTCGGGCTCTCGGGCGAGATAAGGGCCGTGAGCCAGGCGGAGGCGAGGCTGAAAGAGGGCGAGAAGATGGGGTTCAAAAGGGCGATCATCCCTGAGAAGAACCTGAAGAGGATCAAGCCCGACACGGACCTCCTGATCACAGGGGTGAAGGACATCCACGAGGCGATGGAGTCCGCCCTCGGATAGTTGTCGAGCGGCGTTGCGGGAGACGGTGGTTCTCTTACCTCTCGGACCTCAATCCAAGGTCGGTGGCCACCGTGTCTATGATATCCTCTTCGATGGTCTTCCGCTTCAGCAGGTAGCCCTCAAGCAGCGCATTGTCACAGATCGTGTTAATCAGTCTCGGTATCCCCCTCGAGTAGCGGTACACCTTACGGAGGGACCCGTCGGAGAAGATGGGGTCATCCGAGTCCGCGACCTGGATCCTGTGATGGACGTAATCGAGGGTGCTCTCTTCAGAGAGGGAACTGAGCCTCACCTTTACGGCCACCCTCTGTTTGAGGGGCTCGTCCAGGGAGAGGACCTCCTCGAGCTCCGGGAGGCCGAAGAAGACGAAGTTCGCCATCTTCCCCTCCTCGGTCTCCATGTTGAGCAGTCCCCTGAATTCCTCCATGATCTCCCTCGAACGCAGCATCTGTACCTCGTCTATGAGTATCACCGCCTTCCTGCCAGATTCGTTGACATCGAGGAGGTGCCTGTATATAAGGTTGAGTATCTCGATCTTGTCATCGCTGGAGCCCTCCACCCCGAACTGCATGGCGAACTTCTTCAGCAACCAGTCCGCGCTCACCGAGGAGTGGATCACTACAAGCAACGTCGCCTCGTAGTGTTCCTCGTCCAATTCCTCGAGCAGCCTCCTTGCAAGGGTGGTCTTACCCGTCCCGATGTCGCCGATCACTACGGCAAGGCCACGCTTGCGGTCTATGGCGTACTTCAACTTCGTGAGGGCCTCGGCGTGCTGTGCGCTGTTGTAGTAGAACCTGTTGTCCACGACATTCGTGAAGGGATGCTCTTTCAGTCCGTAGAACTCGAGGTAATCCATCCGTTATCCCTGCATCAGCGCCGAAGGGCGGCCTCTATGAGGGCACCGGCGGTCGGGCCGGAGGGAGGCGCTGTTGTGGTGCAGAACCCGGTCCCTGTCGTCGCCGGGGTCGAGAGCTGATCAAAGATAGGATATCCTGTTGTTCTTTCGCCTCTTGGCGCTGTCTCTGTCATTCTTTCCGGCCTCCAGTTCCGCGAGCTTCTGTTTCAGGGCATCGATCTTTTCATCGACGTTCCTGAATCTCGAGTCCCATCCGTAGATCTCCGTGTATAGATCAAGGGCACGTTTGAGGTCGTTGTTCCTCTCGTACGCCTCGGCGAGGTCGAACTTGGTGCCCCAGTATGATTCATCCTTCACCGTCAGTTCCTTCAGCACATCGTTGAAGGTGGTGATGGCCAGGGGGTAGAGCTTCTTCTCCATATAGCACGTACCGAGCATGCTCGCAGCCTGCACCTTCCTGTCGGGGTCCCCCCTTGCGAGCTGAAACTCCTTTATGGCGTCATCGATGAGCCCCATCTCCTTGTAGGCTATACCGAGGTTGTAGTGGGTCTCGGAATCCTCCTCGGCTATCTCCTCCGTAAGCCCCCGCTTGAACTCCTCGAATATCTCCAGTATCTCGCTGTCGAGGCTCGGCTCGGGCATCTCGTCTTCCGCCCCTTCAGCCACGCCCTCCTCCGCCGCTGTTTTCGGCGGTTCGGCCTCGGGCTGCGGCTGCTGTACGGACGCATCAGGCTCCGGCACGGCTGCTTCCTCCTCCCGAGACTCAAGCCCCCTCCTGGCCTCGGCAAGCCTCTGGGACAGGGATTCATCATCAGGGAAGGCCTTGACGAGCCGTTCGTATATCGAGAGGGCGTCCCGGTACAGACCCTGGCGGAGGTAGAACTCCGCTTCGGCGACCTCATCGGAGAAATCCTCGATCGCGGCGCCTCCCGCCCCCTCAGCCCCCTGCACCTCTGGAGGCGCCTCCACCGTCCCGGCGGGGCCGACCCCTCCCGCCGCCGCGGTATCCTCCACCGTCCCGGGGAACTCGATCTCACCGGACGTCTCGGCATCCTCCGACACCTCGTCAAAACCCTCGACCGGGAGGGTCTCACCTTCGAGGTCCATCGTGGAGGCCGCCCCGAGACCTTCCTCCACCCTGGAGAGCTCCAGCAGCCTCGGGTCCGCCGGATCGATCTTGAAGGCCTCGTCAAGCTCGACGGCCTTCTGATCGAGACGGCCTTCCTTCTCGTGCAACCTGGCGAGTATCAGGCACTCCGTCACAGCCTGCTCCTTGTCGTCCTTCTCGATGTAGATCTTCTTCAGCCTCTCGTGGACCTCGACGTTCTCAGGCTCTTCAAGCTTCAGTCTCTCCAGGATGTCCAGGGCCTCGTCAAGGAGTCCGTACCTGAGGAAGATGTCGGCATCGATGATCTTTTCGGCTGTGGTCTTCTCCTCCTTCTTGACAGGCGCGATCCCGAGTTTCTTTTCCAGCTCCGCCGTCATGGCGTCCAGGGCCTCGGAATCGGACCTGATCTTTCTCGCCTCGTTACAGGTGTTGTAGGCATCCTCCAGCCTCCCCTGTGCCGCCTGAGCATCGGCGAGGTTCAGCAGCTCGTCGAAGAGCTCCTCCTCGCGGCCGAGCCTTCTGTAGATCTCGACCAGCCTCTCGGAGCACTCGAGCGGGGCAACGTCCCTGAACTCCTCAAGGAGCTTCCCGGCGTCCTCGTAGTTCGCCTTCTCCAGGAAATCCAGGACCACCGGCCTGTAGTTCTCCCAGGCGAGCTCCCTGTTGCCCTCCTTCAGGTATACGTCACCGAGCATCCTGCTCGCCTTGACGGAGAGGGCATGGTCGAGACCGGGAGCAGAGACGAGCTCGAGGAGGACCTCCTTTGCACGGTCGAGGTCGCCTTCCCTCAAGCAGAGCTCTGCATAGTTGAGCTTTATCGCCAGGTTGCCTGGAAAGAGTTCCCTCCCCTTGTCAAGGAGGGCCCTTGCTTCGTCGAAGAGGTCCTGGGAGATGTAGAAGTCGAAGACCACGGAGTAGATCTCCTCCTGCCGCGGGAATATCTCGAGAGACTTCTCATAGAACTCCCTCGCCTTGTCGATCTCGCCTTTCTCCTCACAGAGCCTCCCGATATTCAGATACTCCCCGGCGGCCTCCTCGATGAACCCCTCCTTCTGCAGATAAGCGGCGAGCTTGATCCTGAGGGGGAGGTTGTTGGGTGCGAGCTTGATTATCTTCCGGGTTATGTTTATCAGTTCGTCCTTGACGCCCAGCTTCATATTGGCGTCTATGGAGGCCAGGTAGTACTTGATGGCGTCCGTTACGAGGCCCTTCTCCTCGTTCAGGTTGCCGATGAACAACAATGCCGAAGGCTCGAGGGGATCGATGTTGAGGATCTTCTTGTACAGGGCCTGCGCCTTGGTTATGAAGCCCTCCTCCTTGAAGTAGTCGGCAGCCTTGTGGAAGTACTCGATCGCTTCCGGGTGTCTGTTGCTCTTGAGATAGAGATCGCCGATGGTGTTGTAGATGTT
The DNA here is from genome assembly GCA_015492515.1 of Nitrospirota bacterium. Taxonomy (GTDB): domain Bacteria; phylum Nitrospirota; class Thermodesulfovibrionia; order Thermodesulfovibrionales; family JdFR-85; genus S146-64. The sequence continues at coordinate 22,357 of WGEZ01000049.1, read as the reverse complement.
TCCGTCAGGGTTGTCCTTGACGTACTCCTTCCAGAGCTCGATGGCCTTCTCTATCTGGCCTCTGGAGAGGTGCCGCTGGGCCTCTTTGAAGACTTCCGCCTTGTCAGCCATTCATATCCCCTTGTAAGCTTTATGACCCCTCTGATAGCCTATCAATTATTATCGTTTTGTGTCAATAAGTTGAGCTACCGGGGCGGAAAAAACAAACCACCGCCCTATCTGGTAAAATATCCACTGTGTTCGGCGAAAGACTCAGGGAGCTCAAGGAACGGGGGACCCTCAGGAGCATCAGGGACAGGTGCACCCCCCAGGGCAGGACGATAGAGATAGACGGGAGGACCCTTCTCAACTTCGCATCGAACGACTACCTCGGGCTCAGCGATCATCCCGCAGTGAAGAGGGCGGTCACCGCGGCCGTAGAACAATACGGTGCAGGCAGCGGTGCCTCGAGGCTCCTCTCCGGCGGAACAGCGCTGCACAGGAGGCTCGAGGCCCGCATATCGGACCTGAAGGGGACGGAGGCGGCGGTCCTCTTCAACTCCGGTTATGCAGCGAACACCGGTGCGGTACCCGCCCTTGCAGGCCCTGATTCGGTGATCTTCAGTGATGAACTGAACCATGCGAGCCTGATCGACGGATGCCGGCTCAGCAAGGCGGAGGTCTTCATCTACAGGCACAGGGATGTGGGGCACCTCGCCGACCTGATGGGCAGGCGCGGAAAGAGGAAGGCGGTGATCGTCACGGATTCGGTCTTCAGCATGGACGGCGATATCGCGCCCCTCGCAGAGCTGATGGAGGCGGCCTCCGTACACGAGGCCCTGCTCTACATCGACGACGCCCACGGCACGGGCGTGCTCGGCTCGGGAAGGGGGGTGCTCAGCCACCTCGGGCTCTCCCCGCAGCCCTTCGTCATCCAGATGGGGACCCTCTCGAAGGCGCTGGGCTCATACGGTGCGTTCATCGCCGCCTCGGAGGATACGGTCGGGTGGCTGATCAATACCGCAAGGACCCTTATCTACTCCACGGCCCTGCCGGCCCACGTGATCGCTGCATCCATCGAGGCCGTCGAGATGATCCTCACCGACCGATCATTGATCGCCAGGCTCTGGAACAACAGGGATCTGCTCGCTGGAGGGCTCGCCTCAATCGGCATCAAGACCCCCTCGGAGACACCGATCATCCCCTTGATCGTGGGAGACGACAGGAGGGCGCTCGAGGCGTCGCGGTTCCTCGCCGGCCGCGGCATCTACGCACCGGCCATCAGGCGTCCTGCGGTGAAAGTCCCGCGGATAAGGTTCACCGTCTCGGCGCTCCACCAGGAGGAGGACATACAGAGGCTTCTGGAGGCGCTGAAGGAGGCGAGGGATTGCGGGTTGCTCTGATAACAGGTGCTTCGGGAGGGCTCGGCGAGCGGCTCTCCATCGGGCTGGACGGGGCCGGATACAGGGTGGTCGTCCACTACTTCAGGGCGGTGGACCGGGCCGAGCGGCTCCGCGGGGTGCTGAAGAACGACCCCTGTCTCCTGAAGGCGGACCTGGGGGATTTCGAGGAGACCAGGAGGATGGCCGAGGAACTGGACAGCAGGATCGGACGGCTCCATCTGATCGTGAACAATGCTGGGGTCACGGAAGACGGCCTCCTGCTCAGGTATCCCGAGTCAGCCTGGGACAGGGTCCTGAGGACGAACCTCAAGGGCGTGTTCAACACCCTCAAAAACTTCGTCCCCATAATGGTGAGGTCAGGGGGCGGGCATATCATCAACATCTCCTCCTATGCCGGCCTGAGGGGAAAGGAGGGGCAGGTTGCCTACAGTGCATCAAAGGCGGCGATACTCGGACTCACCCGCTCGCTCGCAAGGGAGCTTGCCCGGTACGGTATAAGGGTCAACGCGGTCATACCGGGATACCTGCCTCTGGGGATGGGGGCCGGGTCGGAAAGGGCGATGGAGAGGGCCAGAGGAATGAGCATACTCGACGGCCTCTCAGAGCCCGGAGATGTCGTCGATCTCGTCACCTGCCTTGCCGGGACGAGGAGCGTTACAGGACAGGTCTTCACCCTTGAAAGCAGGATCTGAGGGGACCGGGCTGATGATACGGGGCGTATTCGTAACCGGTACAGACACGGGTGTGGGGAAGACGGTGGTGGCCGCCGCCGTCGCACGTGCCGTCATGGCGAAGGGGCTCAGGGTGGGCGTGATGAAGCCCGTCGAGACCGGCTGCAGGATGGCGGAGGAGGGGCTCCGGCCCGCCGACGGCGCCTTCCTGAAGGAGATGTCCGGGGTTGACAGCCCGCTCGAGGACGTCACGCCCTACAGGTTCGAGACCCCCGTCGCCCCTCTCGTGGCATCCGAGATAGAGGGTGTCAGGATCAGAACGGGGGTGATCCAGGAGGCCTTCGAGAGGATCGCCAGCGACAGCGACTTCATCGTGGTGGAGGGCGTGGGCGGGTTGATGGTGCCCGTAGGAGAGGACCTCCTCGTGGCGGACCTGATCAGGCAGCTCGGGCTGCCCGCCGTCGTCGTCGCCAGGAACACCCTCGGTGTAATAAACCACACCCTGCTGACCGTCGCCGTCGCCGAGGCCGGAGGGATAGAGGTCGCCGGTGTGGTGATAAACCAGACCCGGCCTCACAAGGGGGGTGTCGCTGAAGAGACGAACCCCTCGGTCCTGAGGAGGCTGCTCGCCGTACCGGTGCTCGGCCTCTTCCCATACCTGGAGGAGATGAGCAGGGAAGGGCTTGACCGTGCCCGGGAGGCCCTCGACGTCGGGCCGCTCCTGAGGTAGCGGCCTCTCACCCGCGGTCTCCTCACCCTCAGAACCTCTCCGCCGGCTCCCTCTCCATGCCCCTGAAGCCGTAGCATCGGAAGATCCCGTATCTCCTCAGGACCCTCCCCTCCTCCAGCACGGCAAAGGGGGTCTTCTCGCACCTGCCGAAGAGACCCTCCATCCTCTCAGGCAGCGGGCCGTCACCTGTTCTGACGAAGATGGCGTTGTACCCCGTCAGGTCATGGAACCCCGGCCAGAGGTCGTACTGGTTCATCCTCCTGCCGAGATTGATGCAGTAGGTCCTCGGCCTCCCCTTCACATAGAAGGCGAGCTCAGAGGTCACCTGGTATCTGTCGGAGAAGAGGAAGTAGGGCTCCTCCATCCCCTCGGCCATTCTGCTCACCTCTCTGCCCAGGGCCCTCCATCCCCTCAGCCTCGAGGTCGGGTCCATATCCGGAGAGAGGTTGAGGATCAGCGGATAGTGGGCCACCGCGGTAACGGCCGCCGCTGTCAGGAGCCCCGCCGCCACCAGGGCCTTCTTCGGCCTCCTGAACGATCCCCATCCACCAGCCAGATAGATCCCCGTGGAGCTGAGCCCGGCGATGTAGGCCGGGAGTGCCCAGTTCGCCTGGACCTTCCCCTGCAGGCTCTTCAGCAGAAAGAAGACGAAGGTGGGGATGGTGAACCAGAAGAGGAGCCGGCCGCCCCCGAGCCCCCTCCTTGCCGCAAAGAGGCCCTGGACCATGAGCAGGAACACCACGGGGGTGATCACACCGAGCTGGGAGCCGACGAACTCGATGAACCGCTCCGGCGTAAACCTCAGCCCCTCGGAGAGGTGCGCCTGTCCGGCTGCATGGCGGAAGGTGACCCAGTCGTTCCCGGCGTTCCAGATGAGTACGGGGCTGAAGCAGAGCAGGCTGACGAGGAAGGCGACCCACGGTCCGGGTTGGAGGAGGAGCCTCCTCCTCCGGCCGTCCGTCATCAGGTACAGGAAGGCCGAGAGGTAGAAGAAGGCCATGGTGTACTTCGTCATCAGCCCGACCCCTACGGTGACGCCCAGAAGGGGCCAGAGCCACGGCCTCCCGGGCGGGTCCTTCACCGCCAGGTGGAAAATATACAGAGAGAGCGCCCAGAGGAGGACAAAGGGCGAGTCGATGGTCATCACCACGGCAAAGGCTGCGAAGAGGGGGACGACCTGGATCAGCATCGCTGAAACGAGCCCGGCGAGTTCCGCCGTCCTCGGATCGGTGCCGTTCATCCCCACGATATCCCTCACCAGCAGATAGAGCACCACGCTGCTCAGGCCGCTGAAGACCACGGCCGCCGCCCTGACGCCGATCTCCGTGTCACCCAGCAGGCCCGTACCCAGGGCGATGATGTAGGCGATCACGGGCCCCTTCGAGTAGTAGCTCAGATCAAGCCTCCTCGACCAGTCCCAGTAGTGGGCCTCGTCAGGGCTCAGCTCGAGTGGTCCGTTCAGGATGTAGTAGATGCGGAAGAGGCCCAGGACCACCAGCGCGACACCGAGCACGGTGCGGTGGGGAGCGACCCTGTAGGACCGCTCCGTCCACCTGTAGGAGAGGATCACGAGCACCCCCACGGAGAGGCCGAGTCCGCCTCCCGCAAGGACGTCCGACGGGTAGTGCACCCCTGTATAGACCCTTGAGAACGAGACCGATAGGGCCACAAGGAGGATGTAGGCGCTCACGGCCCTGGAGAGCCATCCCCGCGGAGAGGCCCTGAGCACCGTATAGGCCAGGACCGTGCCGACGGAGAACACGTTTGTCGCATGGCCGGAGGGCATCGAGTATGACCCTCCCCTACCCACGAGGACGATCGCATCCCTTAAGGTCAAGAAGGGCCTCGGTCTCTGAAACACCTGCTTCAGGGTCTCGGAGAGCCAGTCGGAGAGGGCCAGGGCCGAGAGGGAGAGGACCACCGCCAGCAAGGTCTCCCTCCTGTCCCTGTAGAGGAGGAAGACGACGGCGGGCAGGAGGAGAAGTGGTGCGTTGTCCGTGACGAAAGGCATGATCCGGTCGAAGAGGGGGTTCGAGAGGGAACCGTTGATCAGGTGGAATATCTTCCCGTCAAGCAGGGGTTCAGGACCGCTCATGGGAGTCTCTCTCGGCCGGGGGAAAATAAGGTGGCCTCCACCTCTGGAGGGAAAGAGATGGAGGCCGGGGTTAAGACCCAATCTCGAGGGGGCGGAGATAGGGTCTGGTAGGTGTTTTTATTATACCAAAAACCCACAGAAATGTGTAGGGGATTTTTATTAAATTTTTTAATCAACATATTTCAATCCCTTTTGACCCCCCGGGGGTGTCCGAACAGGCCTACAGGCTCCTGAAGGCCTCCCTGCAGACGGAACAGAGGTCGAGGGACTTCCTGTCTGTATCAGCTATCGAATTGGAGAAATGCATCACGCACCCGGGGTCAGGGCAGTGTTTCAGGCTGTAGAGGTGGCTCATCTCGTGTACGGCCTCCTTCAGGGTCCTCTGGAGGAGGGCCTCCTGATTCACCTCCCTTCCGTAGTAGTCCTCCCGCAACCGGGTGATCGATATAACGGCGACACCCTCCGCCGGGTCCGCCTCACCGAAGACGAAGTTGAGCCCCGGGACAAAGAGGTCGTGGTCTATCACACCGAGCACCATCCCCTCGTAGCCCATCCCCGCGATGGTCTCGATCAGCCCAGTTGAGAAGAACTGCCTCCTCTCCCTGTCGAGGAGCCCCGCCGGTGGAGGGATCTCCTCGGCGATCAGGGTCTCCTTCTTGAAGAACCGCTTCAGGCAACCCCTGATCTCCTCGAGGAGCCACCACTGGATCTTCCCCACGGGGAGTACGTATATCCTCTCTGCCTCCTGGAACCACATTACACAGCAGCTCGATCGTGCGGTGACGCCCGGGCAGCCCGGTCGACTCAAGGCCGAGACGCTGCCGGAACACCCGACCCTCAGGTCGTTACGGGACCGGCATCCCGGACTGACAGAACACCCGCCTCTTCAGCGGGGGGAGGAGACCGAGGTCCCCTCCCCTCTCGAGCATGGTCACCACGGCCCTCTCGCCCTCACGGCCGACATCGAGGCTGAACTCGTTCACGTAGAGGTCTATGTGACGTCTGATGACGCTGTCGGAGAGCTCCTGGGCATGGCTCCTGATGTAGTCCATGGGTTCATCGGGGTTGTCCCTGGCATACCTGATACTCTCTCCGATCAGACGTCCGATCTCAGCGGCCATATCCTCTCCAAGCCCCCTCCTGGCGGCGATCCCGCCGAGGGGAACGGGCAACCCGGTGCTCTCCTCCCACCACCTGCCGAGGTCCAGCACCTCCTTCAGTCCATGTAGTTGATAGGTGAACCTCCCCTCATGGATCACCACACCGGCATCGACCACCCCCTGCCTGACGCCCTCCATGATCATATGGAAAGGCATGGTGACCGCACCTGCCCTCAACTGCGGGTCATAGAGGCTCAGGAGGAGGAAGGCGGTGGTCAACCTTCCGGGCACGGCTATCCTCTTTCCCCTCAGGGAGTTCATCTCGGCAGGGCCAGCGGAGACGACGAGGGGACCGCATCCCCTCCCGAGGGCGGCGCCGGATCTGAGGAGGCAGTACTCCTCGAGCACCAGCGCTGCGGCATGGCAGGAGAGCTTCGTCACGTCGAGCTCCCCTCTCAGGGCCATCCCGTTGAGTTCCTCCACGTCCCTGACGGTCACGGCGAAATCCAGCCCTCCAGTCCCTATCCTCCCGTGGAGGAGGGCGTAGAAGATGAAGGTATCGTTTGGACAGGGGGAGAATCCCAGTGAGACCATCATCAGAACTTGACCTTCGGCGCCTCCTTCTCCGCCTCCGGCACCTCGTAGTACTCCGCCTCGCCGACCCCCGCCAGTGAGGCGAAGAACCTTCCATAGACCGTCCTTCTGTAGGTGTTCAGGGCTCGTACCGCGTCGTTGTAGCGCTTCCTCTCCACAGCGATCCTGTTCTCCGTGCCTTCAAGGCTGTCCTGGAGCTTCAGGAAGGACTCGTTGGCCTTCAATTCCGGATAGGCCTCCCTGAGTAGGAGCAGCCGTGAGAGAACTCCCTCGAGTCCCCGGGACGCCTCTATCTTCTCGCCCACGGTCTTCGCCTGGAAATACCTCGTCCTCGCCTCTGCGATCTTCTCGAAGAGCTCCCGCTCGTGCTTTGCATAGCCCTTCACCGTCTCGACGAGGTTAGGTATGAGGTCATAGCGCCTCTTCAACTGGTTGTCGACCTGTGCCCACTGCGCCTTCACCTGTTCATCCAGGGCCACCACCTTGTTGTACTCCTTGATCCCCCACCCGACGGTGGCGACCGCGAGCAGGGCGACTACACCGAGCACTATCAGAATGGTCTTTAATCCGCTGCTCATCTCCAACCTCCTGTTATTGAGTTATACCAAGATCCGATGTTTACGATGACGGCGGTACGATCGATCATCTCACCATCCCCCTGAGGCACCACCGCCTCCGAAACCGCCGCCTCCTCCGCCTCCGAAACCGCCTCCACCGAAGCCTCCGCCACCGTACCAGCCGTGTCTCCCGCCGCCTCCGGAGAAGAGCAGCAGAAGGAGCAGGAGCCTCGGGTGTTTGATGAAGAGCACCACGGCGGCCAGCAGGAAGAGGATGCTCATTATTGCGCCGAGCAGCCCGATCTCTCTTCCGGCCCTCGGTCCGGTGGCCCTCACCGAGGGCATCCCCGTTATCTCCACGCCCTCGTGCCTTGCGATCTCCCGGGCCACCGCGACTGTAGCGGCATAAATGCCCGTGGAATAATCGCCCTTCCTGAAGTAGGGGACCATGTACTTCCTGCCGATGGTGCCCACGAGGCTGTCGGGGAGTATACCCTCGAGCCCGTAGCCTATCTCGAACCTGTATCTCCTGTCTCTCAGGGCGACGGTTATCAGTACACCGTTGTCCTTGCCCTCCTGGCCGAGCTTCCACCTCTCCACGGTCCGGATGGAGAAGCCCTCTATGTCCTCTCCGTCGAGGCTCTGGAGGGTGAGGACGACGACCTGGGCGGTGGTCTTCTGCTCGAGCTCCCTCAGGTAGGCGTTCAACCTCCCCTCCAGATCATCCCTGATGATGCCCGCAAGGTCCACGACGTACTCCGGAGGCCTCTCGGGCGGCTCCGGGGTGGCCGCCTCCGAAGGGGGGGATGTTGATGAGGCGACTGCTGAGACCAGGAGGCATACTATGAGGAGGTGTCTATGCAGGAAGCTCATCAATGATCCTGCCGATCCTCTCTGTGGCGGCGTAGTACTGCTCGAAGGACGCCGTCAACTCGTCCTTCGAGAGTGTTATCTCCCGTCTCCTCAGCAGGAGCATCCTCTCGAATATACCCGTCTCGACACCGGTCATCTCCTGGAGGTCGACGACCACATCATGCCTCCTTACGGGCGGTTCCTTGCCGAGGAGGTGTATCACCGCCCTGAAGAGCGGGATGTAGCCGACGATGGAGTCCGAAAGCCTCTCGGTGAGGAGCCTCCTGTCACCGAGAGAGGATATATACCCCTGCCTCAGCCATATGAGTTTTGATTTTATCTCCCTCTCACATTGAAGCCTCAGGTGGTCCCTCCGGATATCGAGTCCGGCAAGGATGTCGTCACCGAGGACGGTCCTGTGAATGAGCCTGAAGTCGAAGAACTCCATCGGGAAGACGTCGAGGGAGCCCTCGATGTACTCCGGCGTCATGATCAGCGGAGCTGCGACCCCCCTCTTCCTGTACCTCTTTCCCAGAGGGGCCAGGAACTCCACGAAGCCGAGGTCCATCCTCTGGAGGACGACCACTGAGTTGATGTCGGACCGCCTCTCGTCGAAGTCCGGGGTGAGGGCGCTGCCCACGATATGGAATGAATGGAGCTCCCCGTATCCCTGGAGGATCTCCTCGATGAACGGGGCTATCCTGGATGAGACCACCGGGTTCAGACCTTCAAGATCCACTCGAGCCATGTCCATGATTATATCACTTCCCGTCTTCTTTATTGAACCTCTAAGGTTGATACGCGGACTTGTCACCGATGTCGTAGTGCATCGGCATCGGGACCTTCCTCAACGCGAAGACCGCCATGAGACCGGCCAGGAGCACGAGTCCCAGGGCGGCTCCCCCGGGCGTCACCACCCGGAGGGACAGGGAGATCAGGTACAGGGGCATGAGGAGGGCCAGCAGGTAGCCCTCGTTCAGCCTGAAACAGAAGGCCTCCTTCGCCGTGATGAAGCCGATGCAACCCGAAAGGGGCAGGAGGAAGAGGGGGCCCTCCGGAGCTGCAAAGACCACCGGACCGAGATCACCCCTGCCGCGGAGGAGGAGCACGATCAAGGCGACGAGGGAGAGGTAGTACAGCCTCTTGAGATACCTCTTGAACCTCCCCACATAGAGGTGGATGGAGAAGACGCTCATCCCGACCGAGACGTAGAGCAGGATCACGTACACCGTAACACCGTAGCCCGGCGGGGAGTCCGCGAGCCTCTCCCACTCCCCGGAGCCGTAGTTCCTCATGAAGAGGTAGGCGCCGAGGCAGAGGAGGAGGGTCGTCAGGGCTATGCCGGCCCTGTAGATGATCACAGAGAGCTTGTCCCCCCTCGTGAGGGGCTGAAACGCCGTCTTCTCTCCCATGGCCTTACGAAGACCTCACCTGAACACTCATTCGGTTGATGATACGGGGCTGATTCACATAGAATAAAGAACCTGCTTCAGAGTGTATATTAACAGAAAGATGTTGAATTTTCCATGAAGAAGCGCCTTAGGGTGAATTATGACGGGATCCAGAAGGCCATGGAAGACGTCAGGAGGGACAGGTTCGACTATTTTCTCGACCTGAAGACGGGGGATACGATAACGCTTCCTATATCCATACTGAACGAGGCGTTAAGGGTGCTGTACGGCAGCCCTTCACCGGAGTATGACAGAGACGTCCTCTTCGACAGCGAGGTGAACCTTGAAGCGGAGCTCTCCGAGCGGCATGAGGAGACGGTCGAGCTGGCGCTCTCGGTGCTGATGGACGAAGCGAGGTACATCCGCATCCCCGAGAGGTCCTCCGTTGAGGCCTTCCAGGTGATGAGGGCCTTCACCGGCACCGTGAGTGATCCCGTACTCAGGAGGAGGCTGACGGAGGCGCTGGACGGTGCCGGGGCGTTCAGGAGGTTCAAGGACACCCTCCTCTCCGACCGGAAGGAGCGGAAGAGGTGGCACGGCTACAATGCAAAGGCCATGAGGAGGGTCATAGATGAGTGGCTGAGGGCAGGTGGAATTATTTGAGCTGATTCTGTTATCTTAACACCAGAATTCCTTTTCATTTATGTCCCGATGAGCTCGCTGTTCAAGGACGATAGGGAGGCCGACAGGTTGGAGACCCTGAGGAGTCTTGACGACAAGATCGCATCGGCCCTCAAGAAGGCAAAGGCCCTGAAGAGGGAGAAGGCCGCTCTTGAGAAACGGGTGAGGGAGCTCGAAGAACTCCTGGAGGAGAAGGACAGGGAGATGGAGAGGCTCCGCACGGAGAAGATATCCGTAAAAGGGCAGCTCGAGGAGCTGCTCGCCGAGCTGGAGAGCCTGGAACTGTAGGGCCTGCTCCCCTGCATCCGGCTTCCACGACGAGCACACCCGAAGGGTGGCGGAGAAGGTTATGGGCAGTGTGGAGATAACGATTCTGGGCCAGCAGTACAGGATAACCGGTGACGCCCCGGACGAATACATCAAGGAACTCGCCAGGTTCGTCGATGAGAGGGTGAGAGAGATCCACGAGAAGGCCCCGGGCATCACACCCCAGAAGGCCGCCATCCTCGCCGCACTGAACATCGCCGACGAGCTCTACCGGTACAAGAAGGAGCAGAACGAGCTCACCAGGAACATAGAGAAGAAGACCGAGCAACTGGTGAGGCTCTTCGAGTGAAGAGGTTCAAAGGGATGAACACCACCTCCGCGCGTTCTGGAACATCCTGAGCCAGGGGGAGGCCTTCAGCCCCTTCCTCCACTCCTCGGGCATCCAGGCCCATTGCCACTTCAGAAAGGTCCTCTCAGGATGGGGCATCATCGCAAGGTGCCGTCCGTCGGGTGAACAGAGGGCCGCTATCCCCTGGGGCGAGCCGTTCGGGTTGAAGGGATAGAGCTCTGTTATCTCTCCGTCGTCGTCGACGTACCTCAGGGGTGCAAGCCCCCTCCGGAGGACCTCCCCCTTTATCCCTTCGTCAGGGAAATAGGCCCTCCCCTCACCATGGGCGACCCAGACACCGAGCACGGAACCCTCCATCCCCTTCAGCATCACAGAGGGACCCGGCAGGACCCTCACCGTTGAGAACCGGGACTCGAAACGTCCTGAACGGTTGTGGATGAACCTCGGCTGCACCCTGTCATCCATCCCCCTCCAGGGGACCCATCCCAGCAGCGCCATGAGCTGACAACCGTTACAAACACCGAGGCTGAAGGTGTCCTCCCTCCTGTAGAACCTCTCGAAACCCTCGAAGACCCTCGGGTTGAACCTTATCACCCCTGCCCATCCCTTTGCAGAGTCGAGCACGTCGGCGTAACTGAACCCGCCCACGAAGGCGACGCCCCTGAACTGATCGAGGGAGACCCTCTCTGCCAGGATGTCGGTCATGGTGACGTCCCAGACCTCGAAGCCCGCCAGGTGGAAGGCGGATGCCATCTCCCTGTCACCGTTGCTCCCCTCTTCGCGGATGACGGCCACTCTTGGTTTTTTATCCCCCCTGAGCACCTCCGGCGCGGTCTTCTCAGGGCTGAAGGTGAGCCTGTACCCGGGCCCCTTCCTGTCATAGATCACCCTCCTCTCCTCGTCGACGCATGCAGGGTCTGCCTGGAGCCTGTCAAGCCTGTAGCTCGTCTCCTCCCATATGTCCCTCAGCAGGGTCATCGACTCCTTCAGCAGTTCCTCGCCGTTCATCCTGAACCTTATCACCCTCTCCGGGACCGTCCTGCCTATCACCTGGTAAGGCACGTCCTCCTCCTCCAGGACCCCTCTGACCTCCGCCTCCTTATCGGTCTGGTACTCTATGAGGAGCCCCAGTTCCTCTGCAAAGAGCACCCTCACGGGGTCGAGCCCCTTTGCCTGGAGGTCTATATCGAGCCCTGAGTCTCCACCGAAGGCCATCTCGAGCGCAGCGGTGACGAGCCCGCCGTCGCTCCGGTCGTGACCGGAGAGTATCAGGTCATCGTCAAGGAGCCTCTGTACCGCGTTGAAGGCCCTCTTCAGGAGGTCAGGATCGTCGACATCGGGGGAGTCGTCCCCTATCTGGCCGTAAACCTGCGCCAGGGCCGACCCTCCGAGACGGTATCTGCCCTGACCGAGGTCGATATAGATGAGCCTGCTCCGGCCCGGCTGCTTGATATCCGGGGTGACCACCCTGTTGACGTCGGGGCAGCCCACATAGGCCGAGACGACGAGGGTCCCGGGAGACTTCACCACCTCCGAGCTTCCGTCGGGGCCTCTCACCACGGCGGCCATCGAGAGGCTGTCCTTGCCGCCGTCAATCGCGATGCCGAGCCGGAGGAGTATATCCCTCAAGGCCCTCGCCGCATCATAGAGCTTAGCCCCTTCACCGGGGAGTTTGGCGGCCCACATCCAGTTGCCCGAGCATTTTATGTCCTCGAGGGCCGTGACCTTCGCCCAGACCATGTTCGTCAGTGCCTCGCCCACGCTCATCCTGGCCATCGCCTCAGGGCTCACGAGGCCCTTGATCGGCTGCTCGCCGATGGATATCGCGGCCCCGGTGACACCGAAGTGGCTCTGGGCGACGACGGCCACGTCGGCGAGTGTGAGCTGGAGGGGGCCTGTGCACTGCTGCCGGGCGATGAGGCCCGTCACGCTCCGGTCGACCTTGCTGGTGAGGAACCTCTTCGATCCCACGGAGAGGAGCCTCAACACCCTGTCGAGCGCCTCCCTCACGGTGAGGGCCTCGGGGAGCCTGAGGGGTCTGAGCTCCGGTTCGGTACGCTCGAGCCGGAAGGTCTTCGGGGGCATCTTCCCCAGTATCTTCGAAAGCTCGAGGTTGACGGGGGTGCTGTCGTCGGCAGAGTCGTGGAGGACGATGTAGCCGTCACCGGTGACCTCACCTATCACCGAGAAGGGGACCTTCTCCCTCTCACAGAGGGAGCTGAAGAGTTCGAGCCTCTCAGGCCGTATCAGGAGGGCGTCGTTCTCCTGGTACTCCGCCCCCCATATCTCGAGCACCGAGAGGGTCTCGTCGCCGAGGAGGATGTTCCTTATCTCGATCCTTGCACCTGCAGGCCATACGATCTCCTTCACCACGTTGCAGTTTCCACCCGCACCCTGGTCATGGATGCTTATGACGGGGTTGTCCTCTCCCATCTCCACACAGGCGCGGATCACCCTGTTCAGCTTCTGCTCCATCTCGGCATCGCCGCGCTGCACGGCACTGAAGTCGAGCTCCTCGACATTCTCCCCCTGTATCATGCTTGATGCGGCACCGCCGCCGATCCCTATCCGGTACGCCGGGCCTCCGACCTTCACGACGAGCATCCCCCTCTCGGGCTCCCCCTTCTCTATATGCCTTGCATCGATCTGCCCCACACCGCCGGTGAACATGATCGGCTTGACCCACTCCCACCTCTCGCCGTCGGGAAGCCTCAGGCCGAAGGACCTCGTGTAGCCCTGTATCACCGGCTCGCCGAACTTGTTCCCGTAGTCGGAGGCACCGTTGCTCGCCTCGATCTCGATCTCCAGGGGGGTGGCGAGGTTGGAAGGATAGGGAAACCCCCTCTCCTCCCACGGCAGGGGGTAATCGGGGATGTTCAGGTTCCCCACGGCGTATGCAGCCGTGCCGGCCACGACGAGGCTGCCTCTTCCCGTGGCATGGACGTCGCGTATCCTGCCGCCGGTGCCTGTCTCTGCACCCGGAAAGGGTGCGACCCCTGTGGGGAAGTTATGCGTCTCCGCGGTGAAGATGATATGGTACTCGAGCCCCTCGAGACGGTAAGGAGAGGGCCTCCCCGGGGCCTCGGGCACGATGCTCTCAAGCCGGTACCCCCTTATGGCGCTCGAGTTGTCCCTGAAGGCGATGACGCTGTTGCCGGGCCTGGCCAGGAGCGGTGCTTTCACGATATCCATAAGGGTCTCCCCGGCCTCGACGCCGTCGATGATCAGCCTCCCCTTGAAGAACCAGTGTCGAGAGTGCTCGCTGTTTGACTGGCCGAGGTCGAAACATTCCACGTTCGTGGGGTTGCGGCCTATGTCGTTGACGAAGAGGTTGTAATAGTAGTCGATGTCCCAGTCGTCAAGGCCGAGGCCGAGCTCGCTGTTTATCCTCCTGAGCGCCTCCTTCCCCTCCTCAATCAGCGGGACCTCGAAGACGGGCTCAGGCCTTATGCCGGTCTCAAAGGTGGTGAGTCTCTCGGGGTAGAGACACTCCGTCATCCTGTCATGCACGAGGGGGAGGAAGAGGGCGACGAGCTCGTCGGGGCTGTACTCGGAGTTCAGGGTCAGCCTGTACCTCCGCGACCGCTCGATGCGAGTGACCTTCGTCAGGCCGCAGGAACGGCAGACGGAGACCGCATTCGTCGACCAGGAGGTGGTGAAGTTCATCCTGGGACCTACCTCTACAATCGTCGATGATCTGTCGTCGATCGAGGATCTTTCAAGGAAGGATTCTCCGGACAGGTTTTCAGGCTCGAACGTCTCCGAGAGGAGCCACCTCAGTATGGCCAGCTCTTCCGGAGCAAGGGGGCCCTTCGCCTGGACATAGAAGCAGAACTCCGTCTCTATCTCGCTCACGGCAGGGGAGACCCTCGCCCTCACGCTGGAGAGGAGGTTCTCCTTCTCCGTCTCTGTAAGCGCCGGCCTTCTGTAAAAATACGTGAGTTTCAATTGAAGCTACCAGGGAGCATCGAGTGAGATCCCGCTATACCCATATTAACCCATTGCCTCCGGAGCAGGCAAACCGACTCAGAGCGTCTCCGTGGTTATGGTGCTCTCCACGGAGATCGGCCAGCTCACGCCCCCTGCCTCAGGCGCGGTCTTGAGCCTCACCTCTCCGGAGAGGCTCTGGGTGACCTCACTCCTTATGATCCATCCCGTCGCCTCCTTCAGCTCGATTGTACCGGTCTGGGTGCCTCTGATCTCGTAGTTGAGCTCCATGGGGCCCATCCCGATGGAAGAGCCCTCAGGACCCGGGGTGATCTCCGAGCTGATCTCGATGAAGGCGATGCCGTCCTTGCGGGACTTCAAGGTCCAGGTGTTCTCCACGACCATGGGGAACCCCCTTGATATGACCATCCTTCTGGACCAGGAGTCGCCAATCCCCACGGGCCTGTCCGGATATATCGCCAGGGCGATGTTCATCAACTCCTGCAGGGCCTGGTCACCGAACTCCTTCTGCAGGATCGCCTTTATGGATGCCCTTGCCGGGCCCTGGGGCAGCTCGAGCTGATCCAGCATCTCTGTGAGCATCTCCTCTGCACCATCGACCTCCAGCACCTCTCCCTCGGGCGTCACCTTCATCGAGAACCCCATGCCCACGATACCTGCGAAGCCTCTCGCCAGCGGGGGGACCACCGGAGGGGGGTTGTCCGAGTCGTACTCGATCACCCCCATGGGTCCCTCCTGCCTGAAGGCGATCGAGTCGTATGTTATCTGGACGGACGCCGTCCCCCCGTTGTCGACGCCGGTGACGTCGAACCTGTAACCCACGGCCATTGTCTGGTTCATCTCCTGCCGGCGTCCCTGGATGGTCTGAAGGACCTTCTGGACCGTGGTCATCCTCAGCCTGTAGCTTTCACCGCCCTTCAGCCTGAGCCTGAGCTCCACCCTCTCCGTCTCCTTCTTGCACGAGGGTGCCGGAGCCGCAGCCAGCAGGACCGCCAGCAACAGTGCAACCTTCCATCCTCTTTTCATCTGGACCCTCCTCTGCACGGGATCACAGCCCGCCCCGCGACCTCAGCCACCGGCGGACCCTGATGCACCGCGGTGTCTCACTGGAAGACACGTCTGAAGATATAGTCAACGTTCCTCAGGTAGTAATCCAGGTCGAAGAGCGAGTCGATCTCCCCGGCGGGGATGTGCCTCGTGACATCAGGGTCTTGCTTCAGGATCGTCTGGAAGTCCCTCCCCTCCCGCCAGCTCCTCATCGCCGCCCTCTGGACCACGGAGTAGGCCTCCTCGCGGGTGAGCCCCTTCTCCGTGAGGGCGAGCAACACCCGCTGGGAGTTGTGGAGGCCGAAGCTCCTGGCCATATTCTCCCTCATCCTTTCGGGGTAGACGAGGAGGCCTTCGAGTATGCCCTTCAGCCTGTTGAGCATGTAGTCGACGAGGATCGTGCTGTCCGGGATCACCACCCTCTCCACGGAGGAGTGGGATATATCCCTCTCGTGCCAGAGGGCCACGTTCTCCAGGGCCGCCAGGGCGTTCGACCTCACCACCCGTGCCAGGCCGGAGAGGTTCTCGCAGCCCACGGGGTTCCGCTTGTGGGGCATCGCCGAGGAACCCTTCTGCCCCTCTGCAAAGGGCTCCTCCGCCTCCAGGACCTCCGTCCTCTGGAGGTGGCGTATCTCCACGGCTATCTTCTCTATGCAGGCGGCCAAGATCGCGAGGGTCGCGATATACTCGGCATGCCTGTCCCTCTGGACAACCTGTGTGGCCACAGGCTCGGGTCTCAGCCCAAGCCTCGAGAGGACCTTCTCCTCCACCTCGGGGGGGATGTTTGAGAAGGTCCCCACGGCACCGGAGAGCTTACCGACGGAGACGGCCTCCCTGGCCTGTCTCATCCTCAGGAGGTTCCTCTTCATATCCTCGTACCAGAGGGCGAACTTGAGGCCGAAGGTCATCGGCTCGGCGTGCACTCCGTGGCTCCGCCCCATGCAGGGGGTGTCCTTGTATCGGAACGCCTGCTCCTTCAGCACCGAAAGAAGCGCCTCTATGTCGGAGATGATCATATCGGCGGCCTCGCGCATAAGGAGTGCGAGGGCCGTGTCGAGTATGTCCGAGGACGTGAGGCCTCTGTGAATGTAGCGCGATTCAGGACCCACGTGCTCGGAGAGGGATGTGAGGAAGGCGATCACGTCGTGCCTGACGGTGGCCTCTATCTCCTCGATCCTCTTCACATCGAACCCGGCCTTCTCCTTTATCACCCCGAGGGCCTCCTCCGGGATCTCACCCATCTCCGCCCACGCCTCACACACCGCGATCTCCACGTCAAGCCACTTGCTGTACTTGTTTTCAGGCCCCCATAACCTTCCCATCTCTTCCCTTGTGTACCTCGGTATCATCTCCACATCCTCCACGGGTCAAGATTCCCTCACCGATGGTCCGGCCTCCATACCGGGATCGGTTGAAGCGGATGGTCTATTATACCCCAAATCCAGATCCTCCTTCGACCAAAGCAACCCTGATTGGGTTATAATATCCTCAGGATGGAGACGATGGAACAGGAGAGGTTGGAAGAGGCGCTGGAACTCCTGTGGGTCCTGGAAGAGGAGGAGAAGGGGGGGCTCAAGCGCCTCCGGGGCTGTTCCGATGACGACGAGATAGACGAGGTGATCACCGAGCTCCGGAAGAGGAACCTCATAACCGTCGACGGTGAGGAAGTGAGGTTCACCCCTGAAGGCAGAGAGATCGCCAGGGGGATAGTGAGACGGCACAGACTCGCCGAGAGGCTCTTTGCCGACGTCTTCGAGATGAAGGAGGACATCATCCACGAGGACGCCTGCAGGATGGAGCATATCCTGAGCGAGGAACTGACCGACAGTGTCTGCACCTTCCTCGGTCACCCGCCGACCTGTCCGCACGGGAAGCCCATACCGAGGGGGGAGTGCTGCAGGAAATACAGGACGGAGGTCTCTCCCCTCGTAATGAGGCTCGTGGATTTCGAGGTGGGCCAGAAGGGCAGGATCGTCTATATCGTCCCCTCTGATCCTGCACGCCTCAACAGGTTGAACTCCATCGGGATCAATGCAGGCTCGACGTTGAAGCTCCTCCAGAAGAGGCCCTCCATCGTGCTGCAGGTCGAGGAGACCACCGTGGCGCTCGACCCGGAGATCGCCAGGGAGATCTACGTAAAGAAGCTGAGCATATAACCGGTCTGGAAAGTGGCCTTCATCCACGACAAAAGGTCGGGCCCCGGGCGAGGGGGTCCCGAAAACACAGGATTTCAGACCTCGAAGAGGATGGGAACGATCATGGGCCTCCGGTACATGGTCTTGAAGATGTGCTTCTTCAGGGCCCCCCTTATCCTGGCCTTCATGAGGGAGAGGTCCTGAAGCACCTCGGCGTCAAGACCCGACACGGTCTCGGTGACCACCCTCTTCGCCTCGTCTATCACTTCCGGTGACGCCTCCTCGAAGACGAACCCCCTGGAGATGATGTCCGGACCGGAGACGATCCGACCCGATGGTCTCTCGATGGAGAGTATGACGAGCACGATGCCGTCATGGGCGAGCCTCCAGCGGTCCCTCAGAACCATGTCCTCTATATCGCCCTTGCCGTCGATGAAGACCCTGCCGGCATGGACCCTCCCCTGCTTCCTCGCACCGCCGGCGTCGATCTCCAGGACGTCGCCGTCCTCCATCACGAATATGTTCTCCCTGGGGATATCCAGCTTCTCAGCCAGCTTCGAGTGGTAGACGAGGTGTCTGTACTCGCCGTGCACGGGCATGAAGTATCTCGGCCTGACGAGGTTGAGCATCAGCTTCAGCTCCTCCTTCGAGGCGTGTCCGGAGACGTGGACCTCCGAGACCTTCTCGTATACCACGCTGGCCCCCCTCCGGAAGAGGTGGTTGATCACCTTGCCTATGGAGCGCTCGTTCCCCGGTATCATCTTGGCCGAGAGCACGACCGTGTCGTCAGGCTTGATCTTGATGGCCTTGTGCTCGTCTGTTGCGATCCTGAAGAGTACGCTCATCGGTTCACCCTGACTCCCGGTGGTGATGATGACCACCTCGCGATCAGGGAGGTCCCGGACCTCCTCGAGCCTGAGCCACGTATTCTCGGGAAGGGTGAGATATCCGAGGTCGAGGGCGATCCGGGCGTTGGAGACGATGCTCCTGCCGCAGAGGGAGATCTTCCTTCCATGCCGGACGGCGGCGTCTACCACCTGCTGTATCCTGTGTATGTTCGATGCGAAGGTGGCGACGATGATCCGTCCCGGGGCGCTTGAGAAGATATCCTCAAAGGCCCTCATCACCTCCTTCTCCGAGAACGTGAAGCCCCCCCTCTCGGCATTGGTGCTGTCGGACATCAGCAGCAGGGTCCCCCTGTTTCCGTATTCGGAGAACCTCTGGAAGTCCAGGAGTTCTCCATCCACCGGCGTCGGATCGAGCTTGAAGTCGCCAGTGTGCACCACCAGGCCGTGAGGCGTCTCGATGCCGAGGCCGACACCGTCGACTATGCTGTGGGTGACGCGCACGAACTCGACCCGGAATGCCCCGGCCCTTATCGTCTCCCTCGGTCTCACGGCGTGAAGGGGTGCCGAGATCTTGTGTTCCTCCAGCTTCTCCTTCACCAGCCCGAGGGTAAGGGGTGTGCCGTACACGGGCAGCGAGTCACCCACCTCCCTGAGGAGGAACGGGAGCGCCCCTGTGTGGTCTTCGTGTCCGTGGGTGAGGATCACGGCCCGGACCTTCCCGCGGTTCTCTATCAGGTAGGTGAGATCGGGGATGACGAAGTCGACGCCCAGCATCTCCTCTTCCGGAAACATCAGGCCGGCGTCAATGACTATCAGGTCGTCCCCGTACTGCAGGACGGTCATGTTCAGCCCGATCTCCTCGACACCGCCGAGGGGGATTATGTAAAGCGGCTCATTCAAGGAAGTCATTACTCATTCGGTCGTTGCGCTCACGCAGTCCGCCTTCATGCAGCTGACCGCAACAGCCGTCGGGATGATCGTTCAACCCCCTTCGTCGTCCGTTGTTGGCCGTTCCATGACCGGCGTGGCGCCCAGGGCAAAGGACCGCCCACCACGCTGGCGGAGCGAACAGATGACGGCACCCTATTTAATCAACATCTCCAGGAGCGCCTTCTGTGCATGGAGCCTGTTCTCGGCCTGGTCAAAGACCACGCTCCTTGGCCCTTCAAGGATCTCCCCGGTGATCTCCTCACCCCTGTAAGCGGGGAGGCAGTGCATGACGATCACGTCCTCCTTGGCACAGAGCAGAAGGGATGAGTTTATCTGGTACGCACTGAACTTCCTCCTCCTCTTCTCCGCCTCCTCTTCCTGTCCCATGCTCACCCAGACATCGGTGTACACCACGTCGGCCCTCCCCGCCGCCTCTTTGGGATCGCGGAGGATGAGGACCTCGCCCCTGCCGCTCCTTGCGAGCTCGAGCGTATCAGGATCAGGCTCATAGCCCTCGGGACAGGCGATGTTCAGGGAGAGTCCCATCCTGCCGGCCGCCTCCATGAGGGAGTTCGCCACGTTGTTGCCGTCCCCGATATAGGCCACCTTCAAGCCCTCAAGCCGTCCCTTCTTCTCCTTCATGGTCATCAGATCCGAGAGGGCCTGGCAGGGATGATGAAGGTCGCTGAGGCCGTTTATAACGGGCACCTCCGAGTGTCTGGCGAAGTCCTCAAGCTTCGCATGCTCGTAGGTCCTCACAACGATACCGTCGAGATACCTGGAGAGGACCCTGGCCGTGTCAGCCACGCTCTCGCCCCTGCCGATCTGCGTCTCGGCAGGGGTCATGTACACGGGCTGACCACCGAGCTGGTAGATGCCGACCTCGAAGGAGATCCTCGTCCTTGTGGAGGGCTTCTCGAAGAGGAGCCCTATACTCTTGCCGATCAGCGGGCACTTCCCCGCATCTGCACCCGCCTTCAGCCCGATCGCCCTTTCGATGATGTCCCCGATCTCTTCTGAGCCGAGGTCCCATAATCTGAGAAAGTCCTTCGTCATGACAACCTCTCAAAGACACCCTCGAGCACGTCGACCACGGTGTCTATCTCTTCTGTGGTTACTATCAGCGGAGGGGTGAACCTCAAGGTACTGCCGGCGGTGCAGTTGATCAACACCCCCCTCTCCATACAGGCCTTCACAAAGGGGGTACACTCCTTGGTCAGCTCCATGCCCACCATCAGCCCGAGACCGCGCACCTCGACCACGGTGCCGGAGAACTCCTCCTTCAGCCTCAAGAGGCCCCGCCGGAGATACTCACCGAGCCTCTGACACTCCTGCATCAGCATACCGTCGTCTTCGAGGAGCGTTTCCAGTGTGGCAACGGCGGCCCTCGCGGTGAGCGGGTTTCCTCCGAAGGTGGAGGCATGACTCCCCGGTGTAAAGACCTCCACCACCCGGTCCCTCGCAAGGACGGCGCCTATCGGCGTGCCACCTCCGAGCCCCTTGGAGAGGGTCATTATATCCGGTTCGATACCGAAGTGCTCGTAGGCGAAGAGCCGGCCCGTCCTCCCCATCCCCGTCTGGACCTCGTCAAGGATGAGCAGGAGCCCCGCTTCATCGCAGAGACGCCTCACCCCTTCGAGATATCCTTCGGACGGCACCCTCACCCCCCCTTCCCCCTGTATCGGCTCGAGCATGACCGCACAGGTCCTCTCGTTCACCGCCTCTCTCATCGCCTCCAGGTCGTCGTAGGGGACATGCCTGAATCCAGGGACGAGGGGCTCGAACCCCTTCTGGAACTTCGCCTGTCCCGTTGCGCTCAGGGCGGCAAGGGTACGGCCGTGGAAGGAGTTGAAGGCGGTGATTATCTCGAACCTCCCCTCCCCGAGATGCTCCCTGGCGTATCTCCTGGCCAGCTTTACGGCACCCTCGACCGCCTCGGCGCCGGAGTTGCAGAAGAAGACCTTGTCGGCGAAGGAGTTCTCCACGAGCAACCTGGCAAGCCTGATCTGGGGTTCCGTGTGGTAGAGGTTCGAGACGTGGAGGAGCCTCTGGGCCTGCTTCTGGATCGCTATCACCACCCTCGGATGACAGTGACCGATGACGTTCACCGCGATACCGCCTGCGAAGTCGAGATACTCCCTGCCGTCGGTGCTGTAGACCCTCGTCCCACGGCCCTTTCTCAGGACGATGGGGGCCCTGTCGTAGGTGTTCATAAGGTATTTCGAGGACTGCTCAAGAAGCCTCTTAGTCTCCATCTCCCTGTCCGATCCCGCGTCTTGGAACTGGATTAATAATAACTTACTTTTTCATTGAAGATCAAACGGTTAAAACCTCCTTCAGGGCAGCGGCAAAGAGGGGGAAGAGGATCTCATGGTGTCCCGTGAGGTGGAAACCCCTCCCCCCGGCGGCCGTGGGCCTCCGTACCACGTTCTCCATGGGCCTGTAGTGTCTGGCGAAGTCCATCGTAACGGTGGTGATATCCTCGACCCTCTGGCCCATGTTTCTCGCCACTGCGAGCGCCTTCAGGAAGACCTCGGGGATGATCACCGCAGAGCCGAGGTTGATGAAGACCCCGCCCTCGAGGTCGGAGACGACGGATACAAGGGTCTTGAAATCGAGGAGGCTCCCCTTGCCTATCGCCTCACCGTCCGCCTCGGGGTGCATGTGTATGATGTCCGTCCCTATGGCCACATGGACCGTGAAGGGGATGGAGAGCCTGAAGGCCTCGGAGGAGATGCTCATCTCCCTGTTTGCAAAGCCTCTGCCGTTCAGTATGAACT